>NZ_SJOP01000018.1 GCF_004331415.1 Kosakonia quasisacchari | reverse complement strand
CAAAAGGGGTTTTAATAACTAGCTCAAAGCTGAAAGCTTTCCGGAACCCCCAGCCTAGCTGGGGGTTTTCTGTGCACAAAAAAACGCCGCCCGAAGGCGGCGCTATTGCAAATTTTATTTCTTACTGGTGTCTGCGGCTTTCGCATCAGCAGCTTTATCGCCCGCTGCCGGTGCAGCTTCTGGCGCTGCGGCATCGGCTTTCGGTGCGGCTTTGATATCCAACAACTCTACGTCAAAGACCAGCGTGGAGTTAGCCGGAATACCCGGAACACCCGTTTTCCCGTAAGCCAGTGCCGGTGGGATAACCAGTTTGATCTTGCCGCCTTTCTTGATGTTTTTCAGGCCTTCGGTCCAGCCAGGAATCACACCATCAAGACGGAAAGAGAGCGGCTCGCCACGGGTGTAAGAGTTATCGAACTCTTTACCGTCGATCAGCGTACCTTTGTAGTTAACAACAACCGTATCGCTGTCTTTCGGCGCATCACCGGTACCTTCTTTCTCTACTTTGTACAGCAGACCGGTATCGGACGTTTTCACACCTTTCTCTTTAGCGAAGGTGTCACGGAAGGCTTTGCCTTTTGCTTCGTTGTCAGCAGCGTCTTTTTCCATGCGATCCTGCGCGGCAGTTTTCACACGCGTCTCAAACGCTTGCAGAGTTTGTTCAATCTCCTGGTCGCTCAGTTTGCTCTTATCAGCAAACGCGTCCTGAACACCGGCGATCAGCTGTGCTTTATCCAGTTTGATACCCAGCTTTTCCTGCTCTTTCAGAGAGTTTTCCATATAGCGGCCCAGCGAGGCACCCAGCGCATAGGCAGATTTCTGGTCGTCATTTTTAAATGCCGCTTTGCTGTCAGCTGCTGCAGCCGGCTCTTTCTTTGCAGCGGTATCGGCAGCGAAAGAGATCGGAGCGTGAAGGGCGACGGCCATCGTGGTCGCCAGCAGCGTGACTTTAAACAGTGATTTCATCCATTTCTCCAGGGGCCGGGGCATCTCGCCCCAGGGTTAAACAAAATGTAAGAGACGTACTATAAAGCGTTGCGGTGGAAATCAACATAAGGACACCACCTGAATTCACCTGTTTTCTGACTATTTTTGTTTAAATAAGTTTCTGCTTTTCTTTGCCAGAGCTGTACCTGGCGGCAAAGTTCAGTAAAATTCGCTCGTTTAACAAAAATCAGGCCGGACGCAATCCAGAGGTGAAGTATGCAAGAGTTAACAATCGAAGCGCGACTGGCGGAACTGGAAAGTCGGTTAGCTTTTCAGGAGATGACCATCGAGGACCTAAACCAGACGGTAGTTGCCCATGAGTTGGAAATGGCAAAGCTGCGCGAACATCTGCGATTAATGGCAGAAAAACTCAAAGCCAGCCAACCTTCACACATGGCATCCCCTTCAGAAGAGACGCCGCCGCCCCATTATTAAGGCGTAAAAAAAGCGGGTTTCCCCGCTCATCAATGACGCTATGGATTTCGTGTTGCAGGCAGGCGGCAAACTTGAAAATCCCCGGTAGCATAGAAAACGATGCGACCGGGGTTTAAAAGCGAAGCCAACGCCCCCTGCGGCGCGAAAAACAACGCGTATTAGTGGCAACCGCAGCCGCCATTACCGCCGCAACCACCTTTCCCGTGGTCATGACCGTGTTCGTGGCCGTGGCCACCGCAGCAACCGTCGTGATCGTGGTCGTGGTCATGATCGTGACCATGCGGACCGTGAACGTGACCATGAGCCAGTTCTTCTTCCGTTGCTTCGCGAATAGCGACAACTTCAACGTTAAATTTCAGGTTCTGGCCAGCCAGCATGTGGTTGCCGTCAACAACAACGTGTTCGTCTTCCACTTCGGTGATTTCTACCGGTACCGGGCCCTGGTCGGTTTCGGCCAGGAAGCGCATGCCAACCTGCAGCTCGTCAACGCCCATAAAGACGTCTTTCGGGACGCGCTGCACCAGGTTTTCGTCGTACTGACCGTAAGCGTCGTTCGCGCCAACAGCCACATCGAATTTGTCGCCGACTTCGTGACCGTCCAGCGCGTTTTCCAGACCAGAGATCAGGGAACCGTGACCGTGCAGGTAGTCCAGCGGCGCACTCACCGGAGACTCATCAACCAATACACCGTCTTCTGTACGTACCTGATAGGCCAGGCTGACCACCAGGTCTTTTGCTACTTTCATGATATCTCCTGAGCGTGGGAAAATTACTGGCGCAGATTGTAGCGGAATTCTGCACCTGTGTACCCTTTAGCTTAAAAAAAGCTGCCCGATCTCGCTAGTCTGGATGAAAAATCCCGATCACTTGCTCATCTTTGCGAACATGCTCGCGGGCTTCTTTATCCGCTTCGCGCATCTGGTGTCCACACTTAACACACTCAACAATATCGACATTATTCTCACGCCACATTGCCATTGAGTCCTTCGCCTGGCAGGCCGGGCAAACCGCGCCGGCGATAAAACGTTTTCGTACAGCCATTCGATCCCCCTTATTCAAACTCGTCCCAACCATCCAACTGGCGACGCTCTTGCTGCATTTCTCGCTGGAAAATCTCTTCCAGCTCGCGCCGCGCTTCGCGGACACGGGAAATTTGCATCGTATCGGTATGCACCGGCATCAGCTCGCGCAGCATACGCATATCTAAACGTTTAAAGTGCAGTTGCGCACGCTGAGCCTGATGTGGATGCACTCCCAGCGAAATAAGCGTCTTGCGCCCTAACTCCAGCGCACTGGAGAACGTCTCGCGGGAAAACTGCGTCACACCGGCTTGCAGTAGTTCATGCGCTTCCACACGCCCGCGAGCGCGCGCCAGGATTGCCAGATTCGGAAAATGCTGCTGGCAAATTTCCACCAGCTTCATGGTATCCAGCGGGTCATTACAGGTGATGACGATCGATTGCGCCGCTTCCGCGCCTGCCGAGCGCAGCAACTCCACTTGAGTTGCATCCCCGTAATAGACCTTATACCCATATTTACGCATCAAATTGACGGCGCTGATATCGCGCTCCAGCACGGTAATGCGCATCTTATTCGCCATTAACAGACGGCCAATCACCTGACCAAAACGACCAAACCCCACCACAATCACCTGGGGTTTATCGTCTTCCACCCATGGGGTTTCATCTTCATCTTCTGGGGTGTTGTAACGCCGCGAGAGCAGTTTATCCACACCGCGCATCAGCAACGGCGTAGTCATCATTGATAACGTGACGGTCACCAGCAGCAGCGCCATTTGATCATGCTGGAACAAGCGCTGGGAAGAAGCAGAGGAGAATAAGACAAACGCGAATTCACCGCCCTGACTTAACACACCGGCGAACTGCATACGCTCCGAACTGCGCAAACCGTATATCCGCGACAACCCATACAGTACCAGCGATTTTACCGCCACCAGCACCGCAACACTCAGTATCACCCATAACAGATGGGTATAGAGCACGCCGAGATTCAGCGCCATGCCTACGGAAATAAAAAACAACCCCAGCAACAGCCCTTTGAAAGGCTCAATGGCGATCTCCAGCTCGTGGCGATATTCGCTTTCGGCCAGCAACACGCCAGCGATAAAGGTTCCCAACGCCATCGATAACCCCAGCGCATCCATAAACAGCGCCGAGGCCAGCACCAGCAGCAGCGTGGCGGCGGTAAACACTTCCCGCACGCCGGAACCAGCAATAAAGCGGAACACAGGCCTCAACAAGTAACGCCCGCCAATCAACATGCCCGCGAACGCCAGCACCTTCATGCCAACCTTCATCCAGTCGAGATGCTCATCACCGTTGCCCGCCAGCAGCGGCACCAGCGCCAGCGCCGGGATCACCGCTAAATCCTGAAACAGCAGCACCGAGAATCCCAGTTGGCCGGATTCGCTGCGATTCATGCCTTTATCGCGCATCAGTTGCAACGCCATCGCGGTGGATGACATCGCCAAACCGATACCGCCAATCACCGCCGCCTGCCAGGAGAACTGCGTCAGCATCAGTAGCCCGGCGAGGATCGCCGCGCTAAGCAGCACCTGCGCCGCGCCCACGCCAAATATTGAGCGCCGCAGTTCCCAAAGCTTACGCGGGTTCAACTCCAGTCCGATGATAAACATCAGGAACACCACGCCCAGTTCGGAGAAATGGAGGATTTCATCAACGTCGCTGATAAACCCCAGCCCCCACGGGCCAATCGCGATACCCGCAAGCAAATAGCCGAGCACCGCGCCAATGCCTAAACGCGCGGCAAGAGGGACAGCGACCACCGCCGCGAAAAGAAACAACACACCGGCCAGTAAGAGCGCGGAACCTTCCATTAACGGCCTCCCGGAGACAACGGCGACGCCAGCCAGTCACCATAAGCTTTGGCGTGATTCGCCAACTCCTGCGGTGATTGCCTACGCGCCCAATACACAATAATCGGGCTTAACCAGTGCATTCGGCACATGGCGGCAGTCAGCTCAAACGGGCGCAAAATGTCATTCATGGAGTAGCGGTTAAGCCCATCGTGGCGATACGCGGCCTCCGGTTCCCCGGTAGTGACCACGCTGCGCCAATACTTTCCCGCGAGTTGGTTCCCGCCAATGCCGCTGGCAAAGCCACGACTTAACACACGGTCAAGCCACTCTTTGAGCAGCGCCGGGCAACTGTAGGTATATAGCGGATGTTGAAACACAATGACGTCATGCTCACGCAGCAACGCCTGTTCATAAGGAATATCGATAAAAAAGTCAGGGTAACGGGCATAAAGATCGTGCACCGTGACATTTTGCAGCTGCGTTGCCGGCTTAAGCAAAACCCGGTTAGCTACCGAGTCCTGTGATTCCGGATGGGCATACAGCAGCAATACTTTCGCTGTCTGCGACATCATTCCCCTCCCGGGCGTCAAACTCTGGCGAGCGGCCAGTGGGCGCTGCCAGAATGATTTTGTCTATCATCTTCATTTTGGGCTACCATTGCGGCCCCGGTGCGTCCTTTGGCCGCACTCTTACATTATCATAATGACAAATTAACATAGTCTGAACATACGGCGCCTTATGATTGTTTTCTCCTCGTTACAAATTCGTCGCGGCGTGCGTGTCCTGCTGGATAACGCCACAGCCACCATCAACCCGGGCCAGAAAGTAGGCCTGGTGGGTAAAAACGGCTGCGGCAAATCAACGCTGCTGTCGCTATTGAAAAACGAGATCGGTGCCGACGGCGGCAGCTTCACTTTTCCTGGCGCCTGGCAACTGGCATGGGTGAACCAGGAAACACCGGCGCTAAATGAAGCGGCCATAGACTATGTGATTGATGGCGATCGCGAATACCGCCAGCTTGAAGCTCAACTTAACGCCGCCAACGAACGTAACGATGGTCATGCCATTGCCACCGTGCACGGTAAACTCGACGCGATTGATGCATGGACCATTCGCTCTCGCGCGTCCAGCCTGCTGCACGGTCTGGGTTTTAGTAACGAGCAACTGGAGCGCCCGGTGAGCGACTTCTCCGGTGGCTGGCGTATGCGTTTAAACCTCGCGCAGGCGCTGATTTGCCGCTCCGACTTACTGCTGCTTGATGAACCGACCAACCACCTCGATCTCGATGCAGTGATCTGGCTGGAGAAGTGGCTGAAAAGCTACCAGGGCACGCTGATCCTGATTTCCCACGACCGTGATTTCCTCGATCCGGTAGTGGACAAAATTCTGCATATTGAGCAGCAAAGCCTGTTCGAATATACCGGTAACTACAGCTCGTTTGAGCGCCAGCGCGCCACGCGCCTTGCCCAGCAGCAGGCCACTTATGAAAGTCAGCAGCAGCGCGTTGCACACCTGCAAAGTTTTATCGACCGCTTCAAAGCGAAAGCCAGTAAAGCGAAACAGGCGCAAAGCCGCATCAAAATGCTTGAGCGCATGGAGCTGATTGCGCCAGCGCATGTCGATAACCCGTTCCACTTCAGTTTCCGCCCGCCGGAAAGCCTGCCCAACCCACTGTTAAAAATGGAAAAAGTGAGCGCAGGTTACGGCGAACGTACCATTCTGAACGCCATTAAGCTGAATCTGGTGCCGGGTTCACGCATTGGCCTGCTGGGACGTAACGGCGCGGGTAAATCCACGCTTATCAAACTGCTGGCGGGTGAACTGGCGGCGCAGAGCGGTGAAATCGGGCTGGCGAAAGGCATCAAGCTGGGTTACTTCGCCCAGCATCAACTGGAGTTTTTACGCGCTGACGAATCGCCGTTGCAGCACCTGGCGCGCCTTGCACCGCAGGAGCTGGAGCAGAAACTGCGCGACTACCTGGGCGGCTTTGGTTTCCAGGGCGATAAAGTCACCGAAATAACCGAACGCTTCTCCGGCGGCGAAAAAGCGCGTCTGGTGCTGGCGTTAATCGTCTGGCAGCGCCCAAACCTGCTGCTGCTTGATGAACCGACCAACCACCTCGATCTGGATATGCGTCAGGCGCTGACCGAAGCGCTGATTGAGTTTGAAGGCGCGTTAGTGGTCGTATCGCATGACCGCCACCTGATTCGCTCCACCACGGACGATCTCTACCTGGTGCACGACGGCAAAGTTGAGCCGTTCGAAGGCGACCTGGAAGATTACCAGCAGTGGTTAAGCGACGTGCAAAAACAGGAAAGCCAGCCGGCGGATACGGTAAAAGAGAGCGCCAACAGCGCCCAGGCGCGCAAAGATCAGAAGCGCCGTGAAGCCGAGCTGCGCACGCAAACTCAGCCGCTGCGCAAAGAGATTGCCCGGCTGGAAAAAGAGATGGAAAAGCTGAATGCGCAGTTAGCGCAAGCCGAAGAGAAGCTCGGCGACAGCGGCCTTTACGATCAGAGCCGCAAAGCGGAATTAACCACCTGTTTGCAACAGCAGGCGGCAGCAAAATCGGGCCTCGAAGAGTGCGAGATGGCCTGGCTGGACGCGCACGAGCAACTGGAAGCCATGTTGCAAGGGGAATAACACGCAACAACGGCGGCGAGAGAGCTTATGAATCTGGATATCACCAACGACATTACGTTTCGCAAGCTGGGCATCTTCATGGCCTTTATGGAAAAGGGCAATATTGCGCGCACCGCCGAAGCGCTCAATCTCAGCGGTGTCAGTGTGCACCGCGCGCTGCACACGCTGGAAGAGAATGTCCGTTGCCCGTTGTTTGCCCATAAAGGCCGTAATCTCATCCCGCTGCCTGCCGCGTGGACGCTACTGGAATATTGCCAGGAAGTGACGCAATTGATGGAGCGCGGGCTGGATGAAGCGCGTAAAACTGCCGGGGTTGGTCAGGGGCGTTTGCGCGTGGGTACGCTCTACTCCCTGACGCTGGAAACCGTCCCCCGATTGATAATGGGGATGAAATTGCGACGCCCGGACCTGGAGATAAATCTGACGATGGGCTCAAACGAAACGCTGCTGCATATGCTTGAGGAAGGCTCGCTTGACGCGATTTTGATCTCCATTTCAGAAAGCGAAATCGACCGCAACAACCTCGAAGTGCTGCCGCTGTTTCATGACGATATCTTCCTTGCCGCGCCGGCAAGCGCAACGCTTGAAACCGATACCCTTGCTGACCTGCGCGACTACCGCGCGCAAAAATTTGTCTCGCTGGCTGAAGGCTTCGCCACCTATGCCGGTTTTCAGGAAGCGTTTCATATTGCCGGTTTTGAGCCGGAAATTGTCACCCGCGTGAATGACATCTTCTCCATGCTGAGCCTGGTGCAGGCGGGCGTCGGATTTACGCTGATGCCGGGAAGGATGAAGAAAGTCTACGAAGGATCAGTGCAGATGTTGCGTCTCGCCGAGCCGTATCAAATGCAACAGTTGATCGCCATTGTCTTTTCACGCAACCGCGAGCGCGATCCCAACTTGCTGGCGCTGGCGGCGGAAGGCCGCATGTACGCCCGCAGTCTGCAAGAAAACATTACGCCTGCATCCTGAGGCGATTCGCCAGATGTACCGCCACATCCACACCGCTGCGCTCCAGCGAAATGCTTTCGCCGTTCCACGCGGCTTGCCGTGTCAGGCAGGTGAGAATACCGCCCGGCGGCATTTCAATCGCCAGTCGCGCGTCGCGTTCGTTGGCGGCAATGACCGCCTCTTGCCAGCGCACGGTGCGTGCCATATTCCACGCCAGATCGTCGGCGATTTTCTCCGGCTGCCACAACACGCGCCCGGTGCTGCCGCTCAAGTAAGCGCACTGCGGGCGGCGGAGCGTGACACCCGCAAACGCCTGCGCCAGTTTTTCAGCGGGTTTTTCCAGCAATGCACAGTGGGAAGGTACGCTGACCGCGAGCCGCTGCGCCTTGTTAGCGCCTTTTGCTAACGCCCGTTGCGCCACTCGCGCCATCGCCTCATCGCTGCCGGCGATGACAATCTGCGTTTCGGCGTTGAGGTTAGCGATATAGGCTCCGCTGCCTTCGATCAGCGTTTCCACGGTAGGCAACGTCAGCCCCATAATCGCCGTCAGCCCGTAACCGTGCGGATACGCCTGCTCCATCAAATCGCCGCGCAGCGCCACCAGGCGCAGTGCATCCTGAAAATCGAGCGCGCCGGCGACCACTGCCGCCGGATATGCACCAATCGACAGACCGCTGGTGATATCAACGCTCACGCCCCGGCGTTGTAATTCACGCGCCCAGGCCACACCGGCAATCAGCAGCGCCAGTTGTACCGCGCGGGTATGTTTTAGCGCCCCGGCAGTATCGAGCGTATCGACTTCTGCACCCAATACCTCGCGGGCTTCGTTCATTTCACTGCCCGGCAGACCTTGTAACATTCCCGGGCGTTGCGTCCCCTGCCCCGGAAAAGTAAAGATGATCTTCATGAATCCTCCCTTTGCCAGGGGTCGCTCACCAGGCACGGCCCGTGGTTGGTTTTCAGCATTACCCGCCCGTCGCGTAACCATTCAGCTAACGCAAAACCGCCGTTCGGGGTTTCCACCTGGGTATCCGCCCGGCAAAGCCCACCGCTGAGTTGCTGCTGCCAGTGGGCCAGATCGCGTGTGGGAAGCGGTTTCGGCGCGCGGATGAGTAAGTCGAGATCGCTGGTCGCATGGATAACCGGAATACCGGTCGCCAGCGCATAACCCGTGCTGCCGGTAACACCCCATGTCCACGGCCAGGTAAACTGCGCCAGTTGCAGCGCCAGTTGTACCGGCGGCTGGGAGATAAACGGCGAGCGCGGCAGTTCTTGCAGTGTGACCAGTTGTTCAGGTGAGACCACCCGGATGACCTGCTCTGGCTTCACCCACCCCGCAGCGCGTTGGTCGCGGCGCAGACCGCGCACGCCAACGGGGATGCGACCGTTTTGTTCAACATCACGCCGCACCACCACCGGTAGACCAGCGTGCCAGATCTCTGCGACCCAGGATTCGGTTACCTCTTCCAGCGCGTCTTGTGCGCGCAGCCAGAGAAGATCGTGCGGGCGTAATGTTGCGGTCATGATTACATTCCTGAAGTCAGCGTGATAAACAGCGGCAGCGACAGGATACAGAGCACGGAGCTCAGCAGCAGCACGGCTTCCGCATCCGGCGATTGCACGCCAAAGCGGTTACCAAATACCACACCGAAGAAGCCCGCAGCCAGCGCAATCATCAGGATAGCGGTGATCGCCACCGAACCATGCAAACCAAGCACCAGAACAATCCCCCACGCAATCGCCGGTTGGATCAGCAGTTTGGTGATGGTGGCAGAAATAACCATGGTGTTAATGGCCAGTTTTCGCGCCGAGAGGATCACACCCGTCAGGAACAGCGCCGCCGCCGTCGCAGCAAGGCCAAGCGGTTTGATCGATGCCAGCACCAGTTCCGGCATTTTTATGCCGATAGCGGACAGAACCACCCCGAGCAGCGGCCCCCAGACAATCGGTTTTTTCACCGAACGCCACATCAATACCGGCAGCATTGCCAGCGTAGAACCGGTGTTGTCACCCGCGGCTCGCGCTTTTTCACGCTCAAGGATCAGTAAGCAGAACGGCGTCATCAGGACTGAACCGCAGGCGATAGAAACCGCAACGGAGAGCGATGTCGACGAGCCTTCACCCAGCACGCTGCCCAAAATCGGCAAGCCGAGCGCGGCGTAGTTTGGCAGTGCGACAGTCAGCGTCAGCACCGCGGCATCCTGCGGCGATTTTTTGAAAACCGAGGTCGCCAGGAAATAAATGGCGGCATAGGTAATCCACATGGAGAGTGTCAGTACCAGAATCAGCGGCGACTGCGCGATGATCCCGGTCCACGGTGTCTGAACAGTAGCGCTAAACAGCGCCGCGGGCAGGGCAAAATCCATTACAAAGATATTCAGCAGGGAAACGTTTTTGTTGTCGACCATTTTGGCCTTTCCCGCCCAGAAACCCAGCAGCATGATGACGAATATCGGTGCGAGGGCATGAACAATTACGTAAGTCATAAATCACCTGTAAGCCTTTAAAAAGAAATCACGTCATCCTTCGCCCTGCCTGGTTGTAGGCTGCCGAGTGACTCGTCTCTGAACCTCGCCCTTATGGGGCGTCGTCCAGTGACGTTCAAATCTGTTTCTGACAGATTTGTTGTTCACCCTGGTCACTTACTTCAGTAAACAGCCAGAGATTCACTCAGTTGCCGCCTCAATGCAGAACGAATGATTTCGTGCTTGAGCCTTGTATGCGATGGTTATTATTTTCAGGAGCAAAAGCGTTCATGGGCACGGCGTGCGCGCCCATGGTTTTGCTCTCTGGCAGGTTTCTTTTTACTTATTACTTACCAGCTCGCTTTCATGCGTTCGCGCACAAGAGCAGAGCTGCGGCGGTTGTCAGCACCCAAACGGTTTTTCAACGTGGTGTCCTGACGAGCGTCGTTGATGGCCTGGTGCAACGTACTCTGCACCTGTGCCAGATCGGCGTCTGAAGGCGCGTCCGGGTTGCTGATGTTCAACAATTCGGAGAGCAGTCCCAGCGTCGCGTAGTTGCTGATGTCATAGGCCATAGGCGGAATGGTGGCCGCCAGTTTTTCCAGCGCCTCCACGGTACGCAGCGTAATGCGCGCCGCCGACTCTTTGCCCATGGCGTGGATAAGCACACCGGAATCGTTAAATGCAATCAGGCGATTCGCCTGGTAGCCGTGCGCCAGAAACGCCCCGGACATCGCTTTACCGACGATCAAACCAATCACCGGATGTCCTGCCAGACGCGCATTGGCATAGGCCGCCGCCGCACCGGCTAGCGCCTGGTGAATCCCAAACGCTTCTTCGCGACGGCCATAGGCCTGGCTTGGCACATCAATCACCGCAATGATCGGGCGCTTCACGCTGTTGTTGGCATCGGCGGCAACGGTTTCGCTCACCACTTTCGCCAGCGTCCAGCCCTCCAGCAGACCGACTTCACCTTTTGCGGCACGCGGATAATGGTTGTTAGCATCCGGCACCACGGCAATGAAACGCACCGCTTCACCGTTAACGTTGCCATCGACTGCCTGCACGGACGGGCACAGCCCGCTCAGACGTGTTGCATTCGGCGCCAGTTTCTCCAGCCATAACGCGCCGCGGCTTACTGTCGTACTCATGCTTTTCCCTCCCCGGCAAACAACGCGCTGATCTGTTCGGCATCCGCTTGTTTACGGGTGTCGAAGTGGGTCAGACGTTGCAAATAATCGTCGTACTTATCGGTGCGATGTTTGGCAGGCACGCCTTTGGCGATCGCCTCGTTCATCGCCTGTTTCACCGCATGGATGCCGTCGCCGACCAGCGCATCCACCAGCCCGCTGCGATAACGCACTTCGCCACCGGTCATGCTCCAGATAAACGGACGGTCGCGGGAGTCGTACTCTTCAATCCCGGCTTCCTGTTCGATAACCTGTGGGCCGTTCAGACCAAGACGGGCTTCGCGCGTCACAATCAGGTAACTACAGAGTGCGGCGGCGATAGACATTCCACCGAAGCAGCCAACCGTACCGGCAACGATGCCGATAACCGGCGTGTAGCGGCGCAGGTCAACAATTGCCGCGTGAATATCGGCAATCGCCGCCAGCCCAAGGTTGGCTTCCTGCAAACGTACGCCGCCCGTTTCGAGGCACAGCACCGCCTGTGTCGGGATGCCGTTACGGTTATCTTCCGCTGCCAGCTCAAGTGCCGCCGCCATTTTCGCGCCGGAGACTTCGCCCATGCTGCCGCCCTGGAACGCGCCTTCAATCGCCACAACCACTGCGGGCTGGCCGTTGATGGTGCCTTTGGCGACCACCATGCCGTCGTCCGCCTGCGGCACAATGCCCTGCGGCCCTAACCACGGTGAAATAATGCCTTCAAACGGATCCAGCAGTTCGCGGTAGCTGCCGTCATCCAGTAGCGTCTGTGCGCGCTGGCGCGCTTTGAGTTCGATAAAACTGCGATCGTCACGCATAGCTCACCTCTTCGAATACCTGTTCGATACGGATGCGCGCCACACCGGGCGTTGCGCCGAAATCGTGGATCACAAGCTGGCCCGCAGGCAGCGTGCTCACCAGACCGAGACGGTTGAACAGCGCTTCCCAACGTCCACGGCTGTTGTCCACGGAGGTGGTGATCTCAATTGTCAGTGTTTGCCCCTGGTCGGCGGTGAATAACACCTCCATATCCCCGGAGCCCACAACGCCCGCCAGCGCTTTACCGCATAATGCGCGGCCAGCAGGCACGGTTATCGTAATGTGTTCCATAACTTCCTCTTAATTCGCTAAATAAGGCGTGGTCATGCGATCGAGAAACAGTGTCGCCGCGAGTAAATCTGCCGCGCCGCCTGGCGACGCGTTCAGCGCCAGCATCCGCGCGTCCAGTTCGGCTAACGCTTGCTGACCGGCCTTTGACGCAACGCCACCGGCTTGCAGCACCGCGCTCGCCCCGTGGCGCATTGCCTCCAGACCTTCGAGCCCCGCGCGTGAAAGCACGCAGGTGTCGCTCAGCGAGGTCATGATGGCCATCAGCGCATCGAGCCTGGCCTGCGCTTCGTTGCTGCCGCGTTGGCGGCTGTGCTGCAACTGCGGCAGCGCCAGCTTGATAATGTGCGGAAAGCCTTGCTGCGCCTCTTCGCGCGCACCCGGCACCCGGTAACGGTGGGTGGCGCGCAGCCCTTTACTGAAGAGCTTCGGCGCAGCGTCATCCGGCAGTTGCGCCAGCTTTGCGGCCGTGGCGGCAATCTCCTGTGCCGGTGCGTTACCGCCGGACATGGCGACCGCACTTACCAGCAATCCCAGGGCCCAGATCGCGCCACGATGGGTATTCACGCCACCGGTGGCCGCCATCATCTGCTGCTCACCTTCCCGACCTAATCGCCCAATGGTTTGTCTGAGCGCCACATCCGCTGGCCGCCGCCAGCTTTGTTGCGCCAGCGCCTGAAACGTGGGGGTCAGGCTGTGCGCGGAACGCTCCATCAGTTCGAGCGTTAAATCGTGGTGCGCACCGTTCCCCCGGCTGTCCACCAGACCGGGCTTCGGGCTTAATCGTGCTTCGTCAATCAGACAGAGTGTGGCGGTTCGCGCCAACCATTCGGCACCGCCTTCAGCGTCAATCCGGGGCAGAAGTTTCATTACCAGCTCCGGAATTTCGCAGGTGGGTTGTACAGCCCGCCGGACCACTCAACCAGATCCGCTACGCTGCTGGCAGCCAGCAACGAACGGGTCGCGTCAGTGCGGCGAATGCCCATATCTTCCGGGTAGACCACTTTGCCGCTCTGGCGAAGTTGGGCGACACGTTTGGCGTCAACGCCCAGCCCGATATCGGTGATCCCTGCAACTGCCGCGACCATCGCCCGGCGCTCTTCAAGACTTTCGGCGCGATAGAGGTAAGCAATCCCCTCTTCGGTCAGCACGTGCGTCACGTCATCGCCATAAATCATCACCGGAGCCAGCGGCATGCCGGAGGTTTTCGCCACTTCCACGGCGTCGAGTTTTTCCACAAACGTGGGTTTCGCACCGGCCTGGAAGGTTTCCACCATCTGCACCACCAGTTTTTTACCGCGCTGCATCGGATCAGGTTCGGTGATCATGTTCAGCCAGGCCGGTGTCGCGTGGCGGCGACCGTGCGGGTCATGGCCCATGTTTGGCGCGCCACCAAAGCCCGAAAGACGACCGCGGGTCACGGTGGAAGAGTTCGCCAGGCCATCGACTTGTAACGTCGAGCCGATAAACATATCGACCGCGTACTGGCCGGCTAGCTGGCAGAACGCACGGTTGGAACGCATGGAACCGTCGGAACCGGTAAAGAACACATCCGGGCGGGCGCGGATGTACTCTTCCATCCCCAATTCGCCGCCGAAGCAGTGCACACTTTCCACCCAGCCGCTTTCAATCGCCGGGATCAGCGTCGGGTGCGGGTTCAGCGTCCAGTGTTTACAGATTTTGCCTTTCAGACCGAGCTGCTCACCGTAAGTCGGCAGCAGCAGTTCGATGGCTGCGGTGTTGAAACCGATACCGTGGTTGAGCGACTGCACCTGATGCTCGGCGTAGATACCTTTGATGGCCATCATCGCCATCAGAATGTGTTCTTGCTTGATCAGGCGCGGGTCGCGGGTAAACAGCGGTTCGATAAAGAATGGTTTGTCGGCGACCACCACGTAGTCGATCCAGGAACCGGGAATATCCACGCGCGGCAGGTCGCATTCGTCATCCACCAGCTCATTGACCTGAGCGATAACGATGCCGTCACGGAAGGCAGCAGCTTCAACCAGCGCCGGGGTATCTTCGGTACTTGGGCCGGTGTAGAGGTTGCCTTTGCGGTCTGCTTTATAACCGGCAATCAGCGCCACATTCGGGCACAGGTCAACGTACAAGCGGGAGTAAAGTTCGATGTAAGTGTGGATCGCACCGATTTCCAGCAGGCCATCTTCCAGCAGTTGCGAAATACGCAGGCTCTGGGTGCCGGAGAAGGAGAAATCCAGTTTGCGGGCGATGCCCTTTTCGAAAATATCAAGGTGTTCGCTGCGCCCGACGCTCGGCATAATCATATGCAGCTCGTGGACTTTCTGCGGGTTGACTTCAGCCAATGAACGCGAGAGGAAATCGGCCTGTTTTTGGTTGTTCCCTTCCAGCACCACACGGTCGCCCGGTGCAATCAGTTTTTCCAGCATGGCGACAAGGTCGCCGGTCGGCAGTACCTTGCCCTGCACGGGAATGGACGCCAGGCGGCGCTGTTTCTCGCTGCGCCGCGTGTTCCATACCTGTGCTGGCGTTTGCCCAGATAACATTATTAACCTCCTGATTCAGCTCATCATTTTGACTTGCTTAACACTGAACTCAGTGTGCGCCGTGGTGAGAAAGCCATCAATTAAGGAGGCGGCCAAATCATTAGCCTGAGAGTAATAATCAAATGAAAGTATTTGTGATGTGTGTCAATTTCCACATCGGAAGAAAGGCTTATAGCGCTGGCGGTACGGGCGTACCGCCAACTGAGGATTAACGCTGGTTCGCCAGTCGCTGGCGAATCTGTTCAAAATGCTCGGTCTGGTAGAGTTTGCCGTCAAGGAAACGGGTTTTCAGTTCCCCACCTTTTTCCTGTTCCCAGCTCTGTTCATCGTGCAGTTGCAGTTCGCCTTGCGCATCGCGATCCACGCGCAATAACCCGCGCGCCGAACGTTTCAGGCCGTTATCGGTTTTCGGCTCTTTAAAGATCATTCGCCCTTCACCGTTGACCGCGCCCCAGGTCGCTTTCATCGCAAAACCGAAGGTATCGCGGGTGTTGTACTGATAAGTAAAAGAGCCGACACCAAACACCACGTTAGAACTGGCGAAGCCTTTGGCTTCCAGACGGCGCAGGATCTCATTGGCGCGCGCCAGGGTAATGGAGTCGCCGTAAATCAGGCCAACATGCGGATCCAGTACTTTGTAACCCTTCTCATTAACCGTGCCACCAAAGATTTCCCACAGCACTTCTACCGACCCTTTCTCCTCCGGGCTACGTTCTGCACGCGTGTCATCATCCGCGCCTGTACCGCACAGGATGTCTACCGGATCACCGCTGTCCGGGCGGAACACCACGCGCCCGTCACGCCCCAGGATTATCTGTTTCAGTTCGCGGGTATAGTCCGTCAGTACGCGCCAGTAATCCCAGGTATCGGAGACGATAGAGACAAATCCCTGCGGATAGATATCGGCAATCAGGCGGCGGAACGTTTCAATTTCATGGTCGTGTTCACCCATGCACATCACGCTGTGCTCGGTGGCAGGAATGCTGGCACCCATGAAGTACTCTTCACCACCGGTGTAGTGATCGCGGGCATACAGCAGCGAGGGAATACTGTCGGTGCCTTTAAAATTCAGTAAATGCCCCGCGCCCGCCTGCGCCGTGTCGTGCAGACCAGCCATGCCGCGAAACGAGAAGTCGTGGCACTGGAAATCGAGGTGTGACAAATCCGTGCAGGTTTTCGCTGCCCACTGCTCGCAAATTTTACGGTAGTGGTGCGCAATAGTGGCGTTGGTGGAGGCTTTCCACAGTTCGGCGGAGAGTACGGTTTCCAGGTAGTTCACTAACCAGAAAAACTCCTCGCGGGTGTTGGTAATGGTCAGAACTGGCACTTTCATCGGCACTTTACTGCCTTCATCCAGCGACTTAATGTGCAGCGGCAAATAGCCCAAACGGTGCAGCGCGCGAATGTGATCGACTGCGACGGCGTCCCTGCCGAGATAGTTATCCATCACCTGCTTGTATTCGTTAACGACTTCCTCTTCCGGGCGGGCAAAAAAGCCGTCGTTGAACAGATCGACCATAAACCACTTCAGGAACCCCTGCAGACCAAAGAACACCAGCTTGCCGTCGGCAACTGGCGACTGGAAAAAGCGGTCGCTGCGCGGCGTGAAATTGGAGTAAACCTGCGTTGTCCCCTGTGGGTACTGCACACGGTGCGAAACTTTGTAACCGTCGATAGCCAGAATTGGATTGATATTCATGATGTTGTCTCCCTTAAGCGCGGAAAATAGCGTCAATGTCGATCAGTTCAACTCGCGGATCCGTCAGTGCAGGCGAGGTGAAGGATGTGGTGGTATAAATCGCGTCGATACCGTTATTGAGCAGGTTCTCCACTCCTTTGGAAAAGACGCCGTGCGTGACATACAGGCTGACGCTGCGGGCGCCGGCATCGCGCAACACCTGGGCTGAACCAATAAAGGTGCCACCTGCATCGCAAAGATCATCGACGATCAGCAGATCTTTGCCCGCGACGTCTCCGGCCACCAGCGCGAAACCTGTCAGGTTTCCGGTTGCGACATCACGCTCTTTCGTGAGGATCGCGTACTCTTGCGCGCCACTGGCTTTCGCCACGTTATGGATTTTCTTCAGCGCACCGGCATCCGGCGCGACCAGCATCAGCTCGCGATTGCCAATGGCGCGACGCAGAGTTTCGCTCTGCATTAAGCAGCTTTCCTGCGCGATGACTACGCAGTTATTGATGGCTGCTGCGGCGGCGTCGCTGTGCGGATCGAGCACAAAAACTTTGTTGAAATTGAGTGTGTTGAGTAAGTTTGCGAAAACTTTCAGCGCGAAGCTGTCGCCGGAAACCATATGCCTGTCCTGACGCGCCCACGGCAACCATGCCAGCTCCAGATGGCTCACCGCGATATCGGTGGCGTGACGAACGGCGTCCACCAGTTGTGCCAGCAACATGAAGTCGTTCATATCGCGCATCGCGGCAACACGCACCCGCATATGCTGGGCGAATGACGGAAGTTTGCCGGTGACTTTGAGCCAGACAGCTCCATCTGGAAAGACGCCATGGCTCAGTGCAACCTGCTCGTTATCTATGAATAATTCGATTCTGCTCGCCATCTTTCACCTCGACTCAATAATTAGTGTCCCTTAGACACTTATAATATTGTCTATAAGACACTTATTAGGCAAGCGTTTTTTTAATCATTGAGGAACTAAATACTTAACCACATGAAAATTAACAAGATAAAAGTTAGCTTGCTGCCCCAGGGCAGGCTGATAAACTTGTGGCGTGTAAAAAGGAGCGAATGAGCGATGATCAGTGAAGCAGAGTACCTGAAATCTTATGATGCCAGCCGTTTCCCCTCACCGCTGGTGACGGTGGATAGCGTGCTGTTTACGGTGCATCAGCAGGTGCTTTGTGTGTTATTGGTTCAGCGAGCCAGCCAGCCGCAGCAAGGGCGCTGGGGATTACCCGGCGGATTTATCGATATGGTGCAGGATGATTCCACGCGTGCCACGGCGCTGCGCAAACTGACGGAAAAAACCGGTGTTTCCCCATCGTGGCTGGAACAGTTGGATACCTTTTCCGGCCCGCAGCGCGATCCGCGCGGCTGGAGCCTAACTATCGCCTGGTTTGCGCTGATTTCGTGGATGTCCTGCGCGCCGCATATTGCAAGCGTAAGCGACGCAAAATGGGTGCCGGTGAGTGAGCTGGATACCATGGAGCTGGCTTTTGATCACCGGACAATAATCCATGCGGCGCTGCACCGGTTGCGGCAGAAAACCATGTACTCGCTCCTGCCGGTTTATTGCTTGCCCGATACGTTTACCCAGGCGCAATTGCAGGAAGCAACCGAGATAATCCTTGGCCAGCCTATTCAGCGTAAAAGTTTGATTCGCCGCTTTGAAGCCTCCGGCATGTTTGAAGAGACCGGCGAAAGCGTGGCGACCGGCGCGCGTAAAGCGCGTTTATGGCGGCGTAAACCAGGCGTCGACATACATCTGTTTTCGCGGAATTTGCTAACAGATTAATACCCGATCGTGCTAAGTCCCGTAAAATGAACAAACGGAATGCTCTTGCGCGGTTATAGTTGTCCCAATACCTACTCTATTTTTTTCTGTGTTATGGCTGAAATTACACCTTCACAACTTTCGGAAATTGCAGATGATACGCATGACTTTCGCCCGATGCGCGGCGTGCGTAACCCGCATTTCCAAACCATGCTGCCACGCATTTTACGTCGACGCTTACAGTTTGAACCCTGGTGGCAGCGCCTTGAGCTGCCGGATGGCGACTTTGTTGATTTGGCCTGGAGCGAAGAACCGAATCAGGCGAAACATAAACCGCGGCTGGTGGTTTTTCATGGTCTGGAGGGCAGCCTTCACAGCCCTTACGCGCACGGTCTGGTGCATGCGGCGAAGCAGCGCGGCTGGCTTGGCGTGGTGATGCATTTTCGCGGCTGTAGCGGCATCCCGAATCGCCTGAACCGCATTTATCACTCGGGCGAAACCGAAGATGGCACCTGGTTCTTGCACTGGTTACATCAGGAATTCGGACCCGCGCCAACCGCAGCGGTGGGTTATTCGCTCGGCGGGAACATGCTCGGCTGTTTACTGGCAAAAGCCGATGATAACTTGCCTGTCGACGCGGCGGTGATCGTCTCTGCACCGTTGGTGCTGGAAGCCTGCAGTTATCATATGGATAAAGGCTTTTCCCGCGTTTACCAGCGCTACTTGTTGAATTTGCTAAAAGCGAATGCTGCGCGCAAATTACGCGCGTATCCTGGTTCGCTGCCAACCACGTTGCCTGCGCTGCGTAAGTTGCGACGTATTCGCGAGTTCGACGATTTGATCACCGCGAAAATCCACGGCTTTGCCGACGCACTGGATTACTATCGCCGCTGTAGCGCGATGCCGGTTTTGCCGGATATTCGCAAACCGACCCTGATCATCCACGCGAAAGATGACCCGTTTATGGATCACAACGTGATCCCGGATGCCGGGCATTTGCCGGCAAATATTGAGTACCAACTGACGGAACATGGCGGCCATGTCGGGTTTGTTGGTGGAACCTTGCGCCACCCGGAAATGTGGCTGGAAAAACGCATTCCGGATTGGTTATCCGCTTACCTGGAAAGACGATGATTATTCCCTGGCAAGAGATTGATGCGCAGACGCTGGACAATCTGATTGAGAGCTTTGTCTTGCGCGAAGGCACTGATTATGGTGAACATGAGCGCTCACTTGAGCAAAAGGTCGCCGACGTTAAACGGCAGCTGCAACGCGGCGAAGCCGTACTGGTGTGGTCGGAACTGCACGAGACGGTCAATATAATGCCGCGCGGACAGTTCCACGACTGAACAAATACATGGCGGCTGGCTATACTGAAATAATCGTTAATTCAGGGAGTTGCTATGTCCGCCAAACATCCGGTTATCGCCGTTACAGGCTCCAGCGGCGCGGGAACCACCACCACCAGCCTCGCCTTTCGTAAAATCTTCGCTCAGCTCAATATGCACGCGGCAGAAGTGGAAGGTGACAGTTTCCATCGCTATACCCGCCCGGAAATGGATATGGCTATCCGCAAGGCCCGCGATCTTGGGCGGCATATCAGCTATTTTGGCCCGGAAGCCAATGACTTTGGCCTGCTGGAACAGACGTTTAGCGAATATGGTCAAACTGGCAAAGGCCAGGCGCGCAAATACCTGCACACCTACGATGAAGCCGTTCCCTGGAACCAGGTACCGGGCACGTTTACACCCTGGCAACCGCTGCCTGAGCCGACCGATGTGCTGTTTTATGAAGGTCTGCACGGCGGTGTAGTGACCCCGCAAAACGATGTCGCAAAGCATGTGGATTTGCTGGTGGGCGTAGTGCCGATCGTCAATCTGGAATGGATTCAAAAGCTTGTCCGCGATACCAGCGAGCGCGGGCATTCGCGTGAAGCGGTGATGGATTCTGTCGTGCGCTCGATGGAGGATTACATCAATTTTATTACGCCGCAGTTTTCCCGTACGCACATTAACTTCCAGCGCGTGCCAACGGTGGATACCTCCAATCCGTTTGCCGCGAAAGGCATTCCCTCGCTTGACGAGAGTTTTGTGGTGATCCACTTCCGTAATCTGGAAGGGATTGATTACCCGTGGTTACTGGCGATGCTGCAAGGCTCGTTTATCTCGCATATGGATACGCTGGTGGTACCTGGCGGGAAAATGGGGCTGGCGATGGAGTTGATTATGACGCCGCTGGTGCAACGGCTGATGGAAGGCAAAAAGATCAAATAATGTAGAAAGCCCGGTAAGCAACGCGCCGCCGGGCTTTTCGCATCAGGCTTCGATAACTTCGTAAGAGTGGGTGATGTTCACCGCTTTTTCGAGCATCAAGGCCACGGAGCAATACTTCTCCGCGGATAAATCCACCGCGCGGGAAACCGCGGCATCCTTCAGATCTTTACCGCTGACGATAAAGTGCAAATTGATGTGGGTAAACAGGCGCGGCGCTTCTTCGCGACGCTCTGAAGTCAGCTTCACTTCGCAGTCGGTCACGTCATGACGCCCTTTTTGCAAAATAGAAACCACATCGATGGCACTGCATCCGCCCGCCGCCATCAGCACCATTTCCATCGGGCTTGGCGCTTTGTCGCCGGAGTTGCCGTCCATCAGGATTTGGTGACCCGATGCGGACTCACCAAGGAACGTTAACCCTTCAACCCATTTCACACGTGCCTGCATTTTCTTCACTCCGGAGTGGCAATTTTCTTTACAGATTACGCGTACATAACAAAACTCGCAACGGAAGGCGACCTGCGTCATGCTGAAGCGAGACACCAGGAGACAGGCGGTAAAAGCTATGCTAAAACACTCTGGATGCTACAGAGATAAATGGATGTTACGCATGTATGCATGACATCATACTTTAGAGACCGCAGATGACGCTGACGGTCCGCTTCCCAGGATGCGGGAAGCTTAGATTGCAACCCCAGACGTAGGGGCTCATCCTGTGTCTGAGACAGCTTATAACAGAGGATAATCGCGCATGGTGCTTGGCAAACCACAAACAGACCCGACGCTTGAATGGTTCTTGTCTCATTGCCACATTCATAAGTACCCGTCGAAGAGCACGCTGATTCACCAGGGTGAAAAAGCGGAAACGCTGTATTACATCGTTAAAGGCTCAGTGGCAGTGCTGATCAAGGATGAAGAAGGTAAAGAGATGATCCTCTCTTACCTGAACCAGGGAGATTTTATCGGTGAACTGGGCCTGTTCGAAGAGGGTCAGGAGCGCAGTGCATGGGTACGCGCTAAAACTGCTTGTGAAGTGGCTGAAATCTCCTACAAAAAATTCCGTCAGTTAATCCAGGTTAACCCGGATATCCTGATGCGTCTTTCCTCACAAATGGCGCGTCGCCTGCAGGTCACTTCAGAAAAAGTGGGCAACCTTGCCTTCCTTGACGTAACCGGCCGTATCGCGCAAACGCTGTTAAATCTGGCGAAACAGCCAGACGCAATGACCCATCCGGACGGCATGCAAATTAAAATTACTCGCCAGGAAATTGGTCAGATCGTCGGTTGTTCCCGTGAAACAGTGGGCCGCATTCTCAAAATGCTCGAAGATCAGAATCTGATCTCCGCCCACGGTAAAACCATCGTCGTATACGGAACGCGTTAATCTGTAAAACGGCGCAGCTTACGCGCTGCGTCGTTTTTCTTCCCTCATGTGGCGCAGGCTGATTTATCATCCCGAAATCAACTACGCACTGCGACAGACGCTGGTGTTATGTTTGCCTGTGGCCATTGGTCTGGTTACCGGCCATCTGCAACAAGGTCTGCTGTTTTCCCTCGTTCCCGCCTGCTGCAACATCGCCGGGCTTGATACGCCACATAAACGTTTTTTCAAGCGACTGATCATTGGCGGAAGCTTGTTTGCTGGCAGCAGCCTGGCGGTTCAATTATTGCTGGCGAAAGATCTTCCATTGCCGCTGATCCTCACTGGGCTGACGCTAGTTTTAGGCGTGACCGCCGAAATTAGCGCGCTGCACGGTCGCCTGCTCCCGGCTTCGCTCATTGCCGCCATCTTTACGCTCAGCCTTGCCGGTAATATGCCGGTATGGGAGCCGCTGCTTATCTATGCGCTGGGCACACTGTGGTACGGGCTGTTCAACTGGTTCTGGTTCTGGATGTGGCGAGAGCAACCACTGCGCGAATCTCTCAGCCTGCTCTACCGGCAACTGGCGGATTATTGCGAGGCGAAATACAGCCTGCTGACGCAGCACGCCGACCCGGAAAAAGCGCTGCCGCCGTTGCTCGCCCGCCAGCAAAAGGCGGTGGATATGATAAGCCAGTGCTATCAACAGCTGCATATGCTGGCCGCCAATAAACACAACGATTACAAACGGCTACTGCGGGTTTTCCAGGTAGCGCTGGATCTACAAGAGCACATTTCGGTGAGTTTGCACCAGCCGGAAGAAGTACAAAAACTGGTGGAACAAACCCACGCCGAGCAGGTGATCCGCTGGAATGCGCAGACGATCGCCGCTCGCTTGCGCATCCTGGCTGATGACATTCTCTACCACCGCTACCCTACTCGCTTCAACATGGATAAGCAGATCGGCGCGCTGGAAAAAATTGCCCGCCAGCACCCGGATAACCCGGTCGGGCAATTCTGCGCCTGGCATTTTAGCCGTATCGCTCGCGTCTTGCGTACTCAGCGCCCGCTCTATGCCCGCGATCTGATGGCGGAAAAGCAGCGGCGCTTGCCCCTTTTGCCAGCCCTGAAAAGTTATTTATCACTGAAATCCGCAGCGCTGCGTAATGCCGCGCGGATAAGCGTAATGCTCAGCATCGCCAGCCTGATGGGCAGCGCCCTGCATTTACCGAAACCCTACTGGATCATGATGACGGTGATGTTTGTCACGCAAAACGGTTATGGCGCAACGCGCGTTCGCATTGTCCACCGGGCGGCGGGAACCCTTGCGGGGCTGGTAATTGCGGGGGCAACGCTGCACTTTCATGTTCCGCTCGGTTTTACGCTGGCCGCGATGCTGATGATTACGCTGGTCAGTTATCTCATTATTCGGAAAAACTACGGCTGGGCGATGGTGGGTTTTACCATTACCGCCGTCTACACCTTGCAGTTGCTGACGCTAAATGGTGAGGAGTTTATCGTCGCCCGGCTTATTGATACGTTGATTGGTTGCCTGATTGCCTTCGGCGGCATGGTCTGGCTGTGGCCGCAGTGGCAAAGTGGCTTGCTGCGTCAGAATGCGCATGATGCGCTGGAAACGGATCAGGAAGCGATTCGCCTGATCCTAAGCGATAACCCAGAGCCAACACCGCTTGCCTGGCAACGTATGCGCGTAAACCAGGCGCATAACGCCCTGTTTAACTCGCTAAACCAGGCCATGCAGGAACCGGGATTTAATACGCGTTATCTGGAAGATATGAAACTGTGGGTAACGCACAGCCAATTTATCGTTGAGCATATCAATGCGATGACGACACTGGCGCGCGAACATACGATGTTGACGCCGGAACTGGCGCAACGTTATTTGCAATCCTGCGAAATTGCCCTGCAGCGCTGCCAACAGCGGCTGGAGTATGACGGGCCGGGAGAATCCGGCGATGTGAATATCCTCGAAGCCCCGGAAACGTTAACGCACGGGCCAATGAGCACGCTGGAGCAGCATTTACAACGGATTATCGGGCATCTGAACACCATGCACACCATTTCGTCGGTAGCATGGCGTCAGCGCCCGCATCACGGCATTTGGCTAAATCGCCGCCTTAACCGTTGACCACTTTCGCCACCGCATCCGCGAAGCGGTTCATCCCTTCTTCAATATCCTGCGCGTCAATAACCAGCGAGGGGACAAAGCGCATGACGTCCGGGCCGGCGTTCAGCACCATTACACCCGCATCGGCGGCGGCGTAGAGGAAATCGCGCGCGCGGCCTTTATATTGCGGTTTAAGCTCAGCACCAATGAGCAGCCCCATGCCGCGAATGTCGCTAAACAGGTCAAATTTCTCGCCGATTTGCTGTAAATGCTTAACGAACAACTGACGTTTTTCATTCACGCCACTGAGCACGTCCGGCGTGTTGATAATATCGAATGCGGTCCCGGCGACGGCGCAGGCCAGCGGGTTGCCACCGTAGGTGGAACCGTGTGAACCGGCGTGGAAGACACTGGCAATCTCATGCGTGGTCAGCATCGCGCTGATAGGGAAACCACCGCCGAGCGCTTTGGCGCTGGTCAGAATATCCGGCGTCACGCCATAATGCATATAAGCAAACAACTCTCCGCTGCGGCCCATGCCGCACTGCACTTCGTCAAATACCAGCAGTGCGTTGTGCTGATCGCACAGCTCGCGCAAACCTTTCAGGAAATCCGGCGTGGCGGCAGTAACGCCGCCTTCACCCTGAATAGGCTCTACCACTACCGCGCAGGTGTGATCGTCCATCACCGCTTTCACCGCGTGCAGATCGTTAAACGGCACATGAATAATGTCCGCCGGTTTCGGGCCAAAGCCGTCGGAATACTTCGGTTGACCGCCCACGCTTACGGTAAACAGCGAACGCCCGTGGAAAGCATTATGGAACGCGATGATTTTTGTTTTATATGGGCTGTGACGCGTAGATGCATAAAAACGCGCCAGCTTGAATGCCGTTTCGTTGGCCTCAGTACCGGAGTTCATAAACACCACGCGCTCGGCAAACGTGGCGTCGATGAGTTTACGCGCCAGGCGCAGAGCAGGCTCGTTGGTAAAAACATTGCTGGTGTGCCACAGGGTCTCGCCCTGCGTTTTCAGCGTCTCCACCAGCGCCGGATGACAGTGTCCTAACGCAGTAACCGCAATTCCACCTGCAAAATCAACGTACTCTTTACCCTGCTGATCCCACACTCGGCTGCCTTTACCCTTTACCGGGATAAACTCGGCCGGTGCGTAAATTGGCAGAATAACGTCATCGAAGTTTGCACGCGTTACCGCGTCTTGCTGAGTTGCCATGGCTTGCCCATCCAGTTTTACGTTGCATTGATCATGAAAATATAATCACGAAATATGCATAAAAAATCAGTTAATGGCAACCACAAATCAGCGTTCGAGGAAGTTTTTCAATAACTGATGTCCCTGCTCGCTCAGAATACTTTCCGGGTGAAACTGCACTCCCTCCAGATCCCACTCCCGGTGGCGGATGCCCATGATCTCGCCGCTATCGCTGCTGGCGGTAACTTCGAAACACACCGGTAACGTAGGCGGATCAATAACCAGGGAATGGTAACGCGTGACGGTTAACGGATTATTAAGCCCGCAAAATACGCCAGTGCCGTTATGGGTGACAGGTGATGTCTTACCGTGCATCACTTTTGCCGCACGAACGATAGTCGCGCCAAATACCTGCGCAATCGCCTGGTGACCAAGACAAACACCAAGAATGGGCAATTTACCCGCGTAATGGCGGATAACCGCCAGCGAAACACCGGACTCATCCGGCGTGCAGGGGCCGGGCGAAATAACGATCTTTTCCGGTGCCAGCACGGCAATATCCGCAAGCGCTATCTCATCGTTACGCCGCACCTCTACGCTTGCCCCCAATTCACAAAAATATTGATACAGGTTCCAGGTAAAGGAGTCGTAATTATCGATAAGCAGGATCATAGCGGCCTCTGGTGTCGGAAACCGCGCTAGTTTACTCGCTTTCGACCGCTTCGCTCACCACTTTGCTGAAGATGGCGCGCAGCGACGCTAAGTCGCCCATTGCACCTGCCTGGTTTGCGTCGCGCCACTCATCAGGATCAATACCGCGCCAGTCGAGTGAAAAACCAGCGTGCAGCGCCAACTGCTCGAAGAAGATGCGCTGAGCGATACCATTACCAAGGCGGAACGGGTGCAGCACGTTGATTTCACAGTAATAGTGTGCCAGCCGTTCAATAAACACCGCTTTTTCCAGCCCACACAGCCACTCTTCATCTTCCAGTTGCTGCATCAATGCATTGCCCTCTTTCTCGATATACTCGAAGTGGCAAAACCGGGTATCGCCTTCATAAATATCCACTTCACGGATCTGCCCAGCCCAGTCGAACACGTCCTGGTAAAGATGGTGGTGAATGGCGCATAAATGAGGAAGACCGCGCACCATCGGGCCAAGATCCAGTGTGGCGGCGCGTAAGGCAGTGAACTGATAAGCCGCCTGCTCCAGTTTCTGCGCCTGGCGAAGCCCCAGCTCATTGCGCATCACATTCAGACCGGGATAGAGGTACGGATCGCGCCCGTCGCCGAATTTATCGCTCATAGTGCCTCCGTAGTTCTTCAAGGCGCGCATCGGCTTCCGCGCTACTTAGCGTCACCCGTTCGCTGTCGACGTTTTCCAGCCGTCGGCTGGCCTGAAAATTGACATTGCGCTGCTGTTCCCAGAGGCGGGATTTTTGCCGGTCGGTGAGTTTTTTGGTCATAGCGCCTCCCTGTTTCACATGTCGGTGCCCAAATTATAAGCAGAAATGACAGGTTACGCAGGGAAGCTCAAGAAGCACGGGGTGAACACCCCGTGCGGGGGAAACTTAGGGCAGCACTTTCGCGGAGAGAATAACTACCGGTTTTGACGGAACATTCTGGTAAGGCCCAACATCGTGCGTCGGTACCTGGGAAATTTTGTCGGCCACATCCATGCCTTTCACCACTTTACCAAACACCGCATAACCAAAGTCGCGCTGGCCATGATCAAGGAAAGCGTTGTCAGCGATGTTAATGAAGAACTGGCTGGTTGCGCTGTCTTTATCGGCGGTACGCGCCATCGAAATGGTGCCGCGCGTGTTACGCAAGCCATTATCAGCTTCGTTTTTGATAGGCGGGTTAGGCTGCTTTTGCTGCATCTGCTCGTTGAAACCGCCGCCCTGCACCATAAATCCCGGGATCACACGATGAAACGTGGTGTTGTTATAGAAACCGTTATTTACGTAATCAAGGAAGTTTTTCACCGACACAGGGGCTTTCTGGTTGTTCAGCTCCAGTTCAATGTTACCGGCGGATGTGGTGATCAGAACATGAGGATCGCCTTTTGCCGCCAGCGCAGCAGAAGAGAAAGCAGAAAGGGCAAACACAGCCGCAACAGCCGCCAGAGTCGATTTAACCATAAGGTTTCCTTAACGAAGAGCAGTAAAGAAAGCGAGTGGCTTGATTCTAAAGAGCAGTCAGCCAGCAGGCCAGCCTTTTACTTAATTTTACGTATTTAGTAACAGATGTAACGTCAGGCTGCTCACAACCCGCAAGCTCAAAGACTACATACCCGAACGATAACGGCTAAAAATCACCGCTTCGCCACCGTTATCCATCTGAATCCAGCTTTGTGCGGGTTGCGTGCTGGCAATGATTCGCCCTTGTCGAATCGACCAACGCACCGGCGACTGGCAGCGCACCGCATCAAAACCGCTTTCAACGGGCAAAATAACCATATTCGCTGGGTTACCCGTTTCAATACCGTACTGCGTTAACCCAAAGGTTCGGGCGCTGTTATGGGTGATAAGACGCAGTCCGTCATTAATTTGCTGGTAGCCCATCAACTGGCAAACGTGCAGCCCCATATGCAGTACCTGCAACATATTGCCAGTACCGAGCGGATACCAGGGATCAAACACATCGTCGTGACCAAAACAGACATTTATCTCTGCCGCCAACAACTCTTTCACCCGCGTAATTCCCCGGCGCTTGGGGTAATCGTCAAAGCGCCCCTGCAAGTGGATATTTACCAGCGGGTTAGCAACAAAGTTAATGCCAGAAAGCTTTAACAGACGGAATAGTCGTGAAGTATACGCACCGTTGTAAGAGTGCATCGCGGTGGTATGGCTGGCGGTGACGCGCGGGCCGATGCCCATCTTCAGCGCCAGCGCGGCAACGGTTTCAACAAAGCGCGACTGCTCATCATCAATTTCATCACAGTGAATATCCAACGGGCGGTCATATTTTTGCGCCAGCGCGAAAGCTATGTGCAGCGATTCAACGCCATATTCGCGGGTGAATTCAAAGTGCGGGATCGCGCCAACCACATCCGCCCCAAGCTGAAGCGCCTCTTCGAGCAGCGCAGCGCCGTTGGGATAGGAGAGAATTCCTTCCTGCGGGAAAGCGACAATCTGCAGATCAATCCAGGACACAACCTCTTCTTTTACTTCGAGCATGGCTTTCAGCGCTGTCAGGCTGGGATCGGAAACATCAACATGCGTTCGCACATGCTGCACGCCATTAGCCATTTGCCACTTCAAGGTTTGCCAGGCGCGCGCCTTTACATCTTGATGGCTCAGCAGCGCCTTGCGTTCAGCCCAGCGCTCAATGCCTTCAAACAGCGTGCCGGAGTGGTTCCAGTTCGGCTCTCCGGCAGTTTGCGTGGTATCCAGGTGAATATGCGGTTCAACAAACGGCGGTAGCGCCAGCCCACCGTGCGCATTCAGGACTTCAAGGCTGTCGCTGTGTGTTTCATTCATCGGGGTGATTTCACCGAAGCGACCATTCTCAATCGCGATTTGCCATAATCCTTCGCGATCGGGTAAATGCACATTCTGAACTAACCAAATCGG
Organism: Kosakonia quasisacchari; assembly: GCF_004331415.1. Classification (GTDB taxonomy): domain Bacteria; phylum Pseudomonadota; class Gammaproteobacteria; order Enterobacterales; family Enterobacteriaceae; genus Kosakonia; species Kosakonia quasisacchari. The sequence goes on along the minus strand of NZ_SJOP01000018.1, from coordinate 75,087 downwards.
TGCTGCCGACATAGTGTGACTCCCTCTGTTTCCCTCAGATAATTTGTATCAGAGGTGAGTGCAAAAACCCTCCTTTTTTGTACACAAATTCTGCAAACCATAAAAGCCAGTGATATCCATGACTTATAAAAACCAATAAAAATCAACTATCTACTCATTAAGTGGTATGTGAAGGTGTATTTGATGCACATCAATAAGCCGGGTAGCTGAATCGTTAAGGTAGGTGGTAGTAGAAAAGAAATCGAGGCAAAAATGAGCAAAGTTAAACTCGCTATTATCGGTAACGGCATGGTCGGCCACCGTTTTATTGAGGATCTCCTCGATAAAGTCGACGCCAGCCAGTTCGATATTACCGTCTTCTGTGAGGAGCCGCGTAAAGCCTACGACCGCGTCCACCTCTCTTCCTATTTTTCCCACCATACGGCTGAAGAGCTGTCACTGGTTCGTGAAGGCTTTTACGAAAAACATGGCGTAAAAGTGTTGGTCGGCGAGCGCGCCATCACTATCAACCGTCAAGAAAAAGTGATCCACTCCAGCGCTGGACGCACGGTTTATTACGACAAATTGATCATGGCAACCGGTTCCTATCCGTGGATCCCGCCGATCAAAGGTTCTGAAACACAAGATTGCTTCGTTTACCGCACTATTGAAGATTTGAACGCCATTGAATCCTGCGCACGCCGCAGCCGCCGTGGCGCGGTGGTCGGTGGCGGTTTGCTCGGCCTGGAAGCAGCCGGAGCGCTGAAAAACTTAGGCGTGGAAACACACGTCATTGAATTTGCGCCAATGCTAATGGCGGAACAGCTCGACCAAATGGGCGGCGAGCAACTGAAGCGCAAAATCGAAAGCATGGGCGTGCGTGTGCACACCAGCAAAAATACCAAAGAGATTGTGCAAGAAGGCACCGAAGCGCGTAAAACCATGCGTTTTGCCGACGGTAGCGCGCTGGAAGTCGACTTTATCGTCTTCTCCACCGGTATTCGCCCGCGCGACAAACTGGCGACACAGTGCGGTCTGGAAGTGGCGCAGCGCGGCGGTATCATGATCAACGATAGCTGCCAAACCTCCGACCCGAATATCTATGCCATCGGCGAGTGCGCCAGCTGGAATAATCGCGTGTACGGTCTGGTCGCACCTGGCTATAAAATGGCGCAGGTGGCGGTGGATCATATCCTCGGCACGGCCAATGCCTTTAAAGGTGCCGATCTCAGCGCCAAACTGAAACTGCTCGGTGTCGATGTTGGCGGTATCGGCGACGCGCATGGCCGTACGCCAGGCGCACGCAGCTATGTCTATCTCGACGAAAGCAAAGAAGTCTACAAACGTCTGATTGTCAGCCCGGATAACAAAACCCTGCTTGGTGCAGTTTTGGTTGGCGATACCAGCGATTTCGGCAACTTGCTGCAACTGGTGTTGAACGCTATCGAATTGCCGGAAAACCCGGATGCGCTGATCCTGCCAGCCCATGCGGCAGGCGGTAAACCCTCTATCGGCGTGGATAAGCTGCCGGATAGCGCGCAGATCTGCTCCTGCTTCGACGTCACCAAAGGCGATCTGATTGCCGCTATCAACAAAGGCTGTCATACCGTTGCCGCGCTGAAAGCGGAAACCAAAGCCGGTACAGGCTGCGGCGGTTGTATCCCACTGGTCACCCAGGTGCTGAACGCAGAACTGGCGAAACAGGGTATCGAAGTAACCAATAACCTGTGTGAGCACTTTGCTTACTCACGCCAGGAGCTGTACCACCTGATCCGCGTGGAAGGCATCAAATCCTTCGACGAACTGCTGGCAAAATACGGCAAAGGCTATGGTTGCGAAGTGTGTAAACCGACCGTCGGTTCACTGCTGGCTTCCTGCTGGAATGAGTACATCCTGAAACCGCAACACACGCCGTTGCAGGATACCAACGACAACTTCCTCGCCAATATCCAGAAAGATGGCACCTATTCCGTGATCCCGCGCTCCGCAGGCGGCGAAATCACTCCGGAAGGGCTGATGGAAGTTGGCCGTATCGCCCGTGAATTCAATCTCTACACCAAAATCACCGGTTCTCAGCGTATCGGCCTGTTTGGCGCGCAAAAAGACGATTTGCCGGAAATCTGGCGACAACTGATTAACGCAGGTTTTGAAACCGGTCATGCCTACGCCAAAGCACTGCGTATGGCAAAAACCTGTGTCGGTTCGACCTGGTGTCGTTACGGTGTGGGCGACAGCGTGGGCTTCGGCGTTGAGCTGGAAAACCGCTACAAAGGTATTCGTACCCCACACAAAATGAAGTTTGGCGTCTCTGGCTGTACCCGTGAATGTGCCGAAGCACAGGGCAAAGATGTGGGGATTATCGCCACGGAAAAAGGCTGGAACCTGTATGTGTGCGGTAACGGCGGCATGAAACCGCGCCATGCGGATCTGCTGGCGGCGGATCTCGATCGCGAAACCCTGCTGCACTATCTCGACCGCTTTATGATGTTCTACATCCGCACCGCTGATAAACTGACGCGCACTGCTTCCTGGCTCGACAGCATGGAAGGCGGCATCGAATATCTGAAAAGCGTGATTATCGATGACAAGCTGGGCTTTGACGCACAGTTGGAAGAAGAAATGGCCCGCCTGCGTGAAGCGGTGGTCTGCGAGTGGACAGAAACGGTGAACACGCCTTCCGCGCAACTTCGCTTCAAACACTTTATCAACAGCGACCGTCGCGATCCGAACGTGCAGGTGGTGCCAGAGCGTCAGCAACATCGCCCGGCAACACCCTATGAACGTATTCCGGTAGTGTTAGTGGAGGAAAACGCATGAGCCAGTGGAACACAGTCTGCAATATCAACGACATCATCCCTGCGACCGGCGTGTGTGCGTTGGTGAAAGGTCAGCAAGTCGCGATTTTTCGCCCGCGCCATGATGATCACGTGTATGCCATCAGCAATATCGACCCGTTTTTTGAGTCCAGCGTGCTGTCTCGCGGGCTTATCGCTGAGCATCAGGGCGAATTATGGGTTGCTAGCCCATTGAAAAAACAGCACTTCCGCCTGCGCGACGGCGTGTGCATGGAAGATGAAAGCCGTTCTGTTCCGCATTTCGATGCCCGCGTGAAAGACGGCGAAGTACAGATTAAAGCGTAATCCCCCTGCGGGGGCGCAATGCCTCCGCGGTTTCACTTTTTCGTTTTCACTTTTTCCTTTTAAACATTTTCTTTTTAACTTTGGATAATCAACATCATGTTTACCGACACTATTAATAAGTGCGCGGCTAACGCTGCGCGTATCGCTCGCCTCTCCTCACAAAATCCACTGGGTTTCTGGATAAGCTCTGCCATGGCGGGCGCTTATGTTGGGCTCGGCATCATCCTGATTTTTACCCTTGGCAACCTGCTCGATCCAGCTTTGCGCCCGCTGGTGATGGGCGCGACGTTCGGTATCGCCTTAACGCTGGTGATTATCGCCGGTTCTGAGCTGTTTACCGGCCACACCATGTTTCTGACGCTGGGCGTAAAAGCGGGCACAATCAGCCACGGGCAAATGTGGGCTATTTTGCCGCAAACCTGGTTGGGTAATTTGCTCGGCTCAGTGTTCGTCGCGCTGCTGTATAGCTGGGGCGGCGGCAGTTTGTTGCCCGTCGACACGGGCCTGGTGCACGCGGTAGCGCTGGCGAAAACCAGCGCGCCCGCGACGGTACTGTTTTTTAAGGGCGCGCTGTGTAACTGGCTGGTATGCCTTGCTATCTGGATGGCAATCCGCACCGAAGGCGCAGCAAAATTCCTCGCTATCTGGTGGTGCCTGCTGGCGTTTATCGCCTCGGGTTATGAGCACTCCATCGCCAATATGACACTCTTCGCGCTCTCCTGGTTTGGTCATCACAGCGAGGCGTATACCCTTTCGGGAATCGGTCACAATTTGCTGTGGGTAACGCTTGGCAATACTTTCTCTGGCGCAGTTTTTATGGGGTTAGGTTACTGGTATGCTACGCCGAAATCTGAGCGCCCTTCTGCGGTCACCCAAGTGGCAAGCCAGGCTACAGCGAATAACTAAAATGTTGAGGTAATGTCGTGGATCATTTGCCAATTTTTTGCCAGCTACGCGATCGCCAGTGTCTGCTTGTCGGCGGTGGCGATGTCGCAGAACGTAAAGCCCGGCTGTTAATGGATGCGGGCGCACGGCTTACCGTCAACGCACTCACTTTTGCTCCTCAGTTCACCGTCTGGGCCGAAGAAGGCATGCTCACGCTGATTGAAGGCGAATTTCGCGAAACGCTGCTGGATATGTGTTGGCTGGCGATTGCCGCAACGGATGACGAAGCGGTTAATCAACGCGTCAGCGACGCCGCAGAGCAACGCCGTATCTTCTGTAACGTTGTGGATGCGCCCAAACAGGCAAGCTTTATTATGCCGTCGATCATTGATCGCTCGCCGTTGATGGTGGCGGTCTCTTCCGGTGGCACATCGCCGGTGCTGGCGCGTTTGCTGCGCGAGAAACTGGAATCGCTGTTGCCGCAGCATCTGGGCCATGTCGCCCATTTCGCGGGTAAGTTGCGCAGCCGGGTCAAAAAGCAGTTCGCCAGCATGAGCGAGCGCCGCCGTTTCTGGGAGAAATTGTTCGTCAATGACCGACTGGCGCAATCGCTGGCGAACCAGGACACCACCGCAGTAGAAAAAATTACCGAACAACTGCTGGCCGAGCCGCTGGATAACCGTGGTGAAGTGGTGCTGGTTGGCGCGGGACCTGGTGACGCAGGGCTGCTGACGTTAAAGGGTTTGCAGCAGATCCAGCAAGCCGATGTGGTGGTTTACGACCGACTGGTTTCCGATGAGATCATGAACCTGGTGCGCCGCGATGCTGATCGGGTTTTTGTTGGCAAACGCGCGGGCTACCACTGCGTGCCGCAGGAGGAGATCAATCAGATCCTGCTGCGCGAAGCGCAAAGCGGTAAACGCGTTGTCCGGCTCAAAGGCGGCGACCCGTTTATTTTTGGTCGCGGTGGCGAAGAACTGGAAACGCTCTGCCACGCGGGAATTCCCTTTTCGGTGGTGCCCGGCATTACGGCGGCATCGGGCTGTTCGGCTTACTCCGGCATTCCGTTAACCCATCGGGATTATGCGCAAAGCGTGCGGCTGGTGACCGGCCACCTGAAAACCGGCGGCGAGTTGGACTGGGCCAACTTGGCTGCGGAAAAGCAAACGCTGGTGTTCTATATGGGGCTGAATCAGGCGGCAACGATTCAGGCGCAATTAATGGCGCACGGAATGCAGGCAGACATGCCAGTGGCGCTGGTTGAGAACGGCACCTCCGTGCAGCAGAAGGTCGTCAGCGGCGCGTTGGCGCAACTGGGCGAGCTGGCGCAGCAGGTGCAAAGCCCGGCGCTGATCATTGTTGGTCGCGTGGTGGGGCTACGCGATAAGCTTAAGTGGTTCTAAAAATAGAAAAAGGGCAGGTAGAACCTGCCCTTTTTTATTCTGTTATCGATTACGATTTAGCAACGAAACCAATCGCTTCGTAGACTTTCTTCAGGGTTTCCGATGCACGTGCGCTGGCTTTTTCCGCGCCGTCTTTCATCACCTGTTGCAGGAAGGCTTCGTCATTGCGGTAACGATGATAACGCTCTTGCAGCTCGCTCAGCATGCCGGAAACGGCATCTGCCACTTCCCCTTTCAGATGGCCGTACATTTTGCCTTCAAAGTGCTGTTCCAGCTCCGCAATGCCCTGGCCGGTCACGGCAGAGAGAATATCCAGCAGGTTGGAAACGCCCGCTTTGTTGGCGATATCGTAACGTACCACTGGTGGTTCGTCGGAGTCGGTCACCGCACGCTTGATTTTTTTCACTACCGCTTTCGGATCTTCCAGCAGGCCGATAACGTTGTTGCGGTTATCGTCCGATTTGGACATCTTCTTGGTCGGCTCCAGCAGCGACATCACGCGCGCGCCGGATTTCGGAATAAACGGCTCAGGCACTTTGAAAATATCGCCATAAATCGCGTTGAAACGCTGCGCGATATCGCGGCTCAGTTCCAGATGTTGTTTTTGATCTTCACCCACCGGTACCTGATTGGTTTGGTACAGCAGAATGTCTGCCGCCATCAGCACCGGGTAATCAAACAGACCGGCGTTGATGTTTTCCGCATAGCGTGCGGATTTGTCTTTGAACTGAGTCATGCGGCTCAGTTCACCGAAATAGGTATAGCAGTTCAGCGCCCAGCCGAGCTGTGCATGCTCCGGAACATGGGACTGAACGAAGATGGTGCTTTTTTGCGGATCGATGCCGCACGCCAGGTAAAGTGCCAGCGTGTCCAGCGTCGCTTTACGCAGCGCTTGCGGATCCTGGCGCACGGTAATCGCGTGCTGGTCAACGATGCAGTAGATACAGTGATAGTCGTCCTGCATGTTCACCCATTGACGCAGCGCACCCATATAGTTGCCAATGGTTAATTCACCTGAGGGCTGTGCGCCACTAAAGACGATGGGCTTAGTCATTTTTCATTTCCTGATTTTCACTGTGCGAAAGCCCGAGTGCGGGCAGTAAATCTTTGAAGTGATCAAACACGTAATCCGGCTCACTGGCGGTAATCGCTTCACCGTAGTTATAACCGTAGGTCAGACCAACCGAAGCGCTACCTGCCGCCTTAGCGGCCAGGATGTCATTGCGCGAATCACCCACTAAGAGCAACTCATGAGGTTGAATATTGAGCTTTTTGCACACCAGAAGCAACGGTTCCGGGTGCGGCTTTTTGTTCACCACATCATCGCCGCCAACCACAAACGTGAAGTATTGCGCAATGCCCAGCGCTTCCAGCAGCGGTGCCACAAACGGCGTCGGCTTATTGGTCACCAGCGCCAACGGCAAGCCATTGGCATGCAGCGAGGCTAGCGTTTGCGCCACGTCCGGGAACAGAAAACTGCCCTCTTCCACCGTCTCTTCGTAATAATGGCTGAACAGCTTACGCAGCATGCGTATCTGCTCTTCTTGTGAAATGTCGTTACCCACGTCCGGCTTGCCTTGCGCCGCGCGCTGGCTGCTGCGTTCCTGGCGAGCCCAGTTAAACGCGCGCTCCATCAGCACATCTGCGCCGTTACCAATCCAGGTTACTACGCGCGCTTCGCCCGCCTGCGGCAATTCAAGTGCATACAGCGCACTATCCACAGCGGCGGTCAGACCCGGCGCGCTATCCACCAGCGTGCCGTCGAGATCGAAAGCAATCCCCTGAATCGACTGCATTTTATTCATGACTTACCTTTGCCAGTTCACTACGCATTTCATCAATAACCTGTTTGTAATCGGGTTTATCGAAAATCGCCGAACCCGCGACAAACATATCCGCGCCCGCTGCGGCGATGTCGCCGATGTTGCTCACCTTAACCCCGCCGTCGACTTCGAGGCGGATATCAAAGCCTGAAGCATCAATGCGGCGACGCACTTCACGCAGCTTATCCAGCGTGTGCGGAATAAAAGACTGGCCGCCAAAACCGGGGTTTACCGACATCAGCAGGATCACGTCCAGTTTATCCATCACATGATCCAGGTAGCTGAGCGGTGTTGCCGGGTTAAATACCAGCCCCGCTTTACAGCCGTGTTCTTTGATGAGCTGCAGCGAGCGATCGACGTGTTCGGACGCTTCAGGATGAAAGGTGATAATGCTTGCGCCAGCGGCGGCGAAGTCGGGAATTAGGCGATCAACCGGTTTCACCATCAGGTGAACATCAATAGGCGCGGTGATGCCATAATTGCGCAGCGCTTTGAGCACCATCGGGCCAATGGTCAAATTCGGCACGTAATGGTTATCCATCACATCGAAATGCACCACATCACCACCCGCAGCCAGGACGGCGGCGGTATCTTCGCCCAGGCGAGCAAAATCAGCCGACAGAATCGAGGGGGCAATCAAATACTGTTTCATCCGCATCTCCTTGAGAAAGTAGGGTTCGGCAGGCAGCGCGGTGAATGCGAATTATCGCGGAGCCGGGCGATAGAGCGCCAGCAGCTCATCCACCTTTTTACGTGTACCACCGTTACTGCTGATACTGCGCCGCACTTTTACCACGTGCAATTTTGCCTGACTGTACCACTCGCGCGTTAACAGCGTGTCGTGGTTGGAAATCAATACCGGGATCCGGTTTTGCACCAGGCTTTCGGCAATCGCCGCCAAATGCGCCTGCTGCTCAAGACTGAAACTGTTGGTGTGATACGCCGTAAAATTGGCCGTCGCCGACAGCGGGGCGTAAGGTGGATCGCAGTAGACCACGGAATTCTGGTCAGCGCGGGCCATGCTATCGGCGTAAGATTCACAATAAAAAAAGGCATTCTGCGCTTTCTCGGCGAAGTGGTACAACTCCGCTTCCGGGAAATAGGGTTTCTTATAACGACCAAACGGCACGTTGAATTCACCGCGCAGATTATAGCGGCACAGGCCATTGTAGCCATGCCGATTGAGGTATAAAAACAGCAGCGCACGCCGGAAAGGTTCCTGGCACTGGTTAAATTCTGCGCGCAGTTGGTAATAAACCACAGACTGGTTCGTCTCAGGAACGAACAGCGCCCGCGCCTGGCGCACATACTCATCAGGCTGGTCTTTAACGATGTTATAGAGGCTAATCAAGTCGCTGTTGATATCAGCGAGGATATAGCGGGAGAACGACGTGTTGAGAAACACCGAACCCGCGCCGACGAACGGCTCGATAAGGCATTCACCCTGTGGCAGATGCCTTCCGATATCGTCCAGCAGGGGGTATTTTCCCCCCGCCCATTTCAAAAAAGCGCGATTCTTTTTCATGCTGACTGATTACTTACACTCTCTCCGGCTGTGGAGAAAGCTCCGACAGCATCCTGCGCTTTATACATTACTTCAGATCGGCCTGAACCTGATGTATCGGTTTGGCCCAGGGATTTTTCGCCTGAACATCCGCAGGTAACGCCGCGACAGCGCGTTTCGCATCGTCTTTTGATGCATACACACCGCTCACCAGCACGTACCAGGGTTGACCATTACGTGTGGTTTGGTACACCACGAAGTTTTTCAGGTTCTCTTTCTTCGCCCACGCATTGAGGTTGTTGGAGTTCGAAGAACTGCTCAACTGTAATGTGTAGTGGTTACCTGGCGCAGATTTCAACGCTCCAACATTCCCTGTGGAGGCCGTAGCGCTTGCCGCAGGTGCAGCGCTGGCTGCTGGTGCAGTCACGGCTTTTGGCTGTGTTTGCACGGGTGACGACGTTACCGCAGGCGCTTTTACCGGTGCGGTAGCAGCGGTTTCAGTACGTTTCGGCGGCTGAGCGACAGCTTTGGATTCAGCTTTCGGTTCCGCTTTCATCACTGGTTCTTTAGCAACAGCCTTCGGCTCGATAACCATCTGCTTGCGTTCGGTACGCGGCGTAGCAGTATGGTTTTCAGCTGCAGCAGATTGTTGCTGACGCGCAGCAGCGCCGTTGCCGTTACGTACCGGCGCAACCGTTGCAGGCTCGGTTGGCAGCGTCGAATTTACCGCGCTATCCAACTGAGACTGGTTCTGTGGCTGCGTGAGTGCGTTGTTCAGATCGCCCTGCACTTCAACACGCTGCTGACCCGCAGGCGCGGCTGGTGCTTCAGCTTGTGATGGCGTAGAGGAAATGGGCGGCAGCGCGACATCCTGCGGTGCAGGCGCGTTGCCAGAAGTTTGTTGCTGAGCAGGTGCTGGCTGTGCGCCATTCGCCTGATCTGCAGCACCGGTATTGCTGGCATTGTTATTGCCTGTGGAGAGATCGATATTTTTCTCCGCCGGGGCGTTTTGTTCATTGCTCGTTGCGGGTGCGGGGGATTTCAGCGCAGAACCAATACCGATGATTAACAGAAGCAGAACCAGGATGCCGACGCCCATCATCACATACTGACGGGAAGCGGGTTTCACGGCTGCCGCTTTCTTACGCCTACGCGGACGGCGCTCTTCGCGCTCCTCGTCAAACGCCTCTTCATCTTCTTCATAGCTCTCTTCTTCACGCTCATCGCGCGCACGGCGGCTGCGAGACGGGCGGCGTTCGTCCGCATCTACATCAACATCATCAAAGTTGATCTGCGGCTCATCGACACGCTCGGAAGATTGGCGAGAACGACCAGTACGACGATCGCTGGGATCGGGTTTCAGCTCGTCTTCTGGTTTGAATTCATCCATTTAACACCCCACACAAAGGCGTATGCCACATCATGCATCTCGCCCGAAGTTAAACGCCACGCAGTGCGTGACCAGACCTTTCTAATAGTTACGCCTGCTGGCAATCAGCAATAGCGCCAAGTACTACGTCGTGCGACACTCCGCCGCGAACTTCACTCTTCCCTATGGCCAACGGGAGCACTAAACGCATCTCTCCCGCCAACACTTTTTTATCGCGCATCATATGCGGTAGGTAAGCCTGCGCAGACATCTCCTGCGGGCCCTGTACCGGCAAACCTGCGCGTTTCAGCAGCGTCTTTATACGCTGCGTGTCTGCTTTGCTGAACTGACCAAGACGTACCGATGCATGCGCCGCCATCACCATACCTGCCGCGACAGCTTCACCGTGCAACCAGTTACCGTAGCCCATTTCCGCTTCAATAGCGTGACCGAAGGTATGCCCCAGATTCAGTAAAGCACGTAAGCCTGTTTCCCGCTCATCGGCGGCAACAACTTCTGCTTTCAGTTCACAACAACGGCGAATACAGTACGCCATCGCCGGGCCATCAAGGCGCAGCAACGCATCCATATTCTGTTCCAGCCAGTTAAAAAACTCGCCGTCGAGAATAATGCCGTATTTGATGACTTCCGCGAGGCCAGAGGACAATTCGCGGGCAGGAAGCGTAGCCAGACAATCAAGATCGACCACCACCGATGCAGGCTGATAAAACGCGCCGATCATGTTTTTACCGAGAGGATGATTCACCGCTGTTTTGCCGCCAACAGAGGAGTCAACCTGAGAAAGGAGCGTGGTCGGCACTTGAATAAAGCGCACGCCGCGCTGATAGCTGGCTGCCGCGAAGCCGGTCAAATCACCCACCACACCACCACCGAGCGCGACCAGTGTGGTATCGCGCCCATGGGGTTTTTGCAACAACGCGGTGAAGACCGTGTCCATCACCGCAAGGCTTTTGTACTGCTCGCCATCGGGCAAAATCACGCTATCCACTTTCACGCCAGCCTGTTCAAGAACATGGCGGACTTTATCAAGATAGAGCGGAGCCAGTGTTTCATTGGTGACCAGCATAACCTGATCACCAGACTTCAAGGGCGAGAAGGAAGCTGGATCGTTAAACAAACCAGCCGCGATGGTGATAGGGTAACTACGTTCCCCGAGAGTGACTGTGATCCTCTCCATGACGCGACATCCACCTTAGTTGCTTAAACCCGCAGGCGTGTAATTTAGCCAGAATTAGTTGCTTTCCAGCATATGAATAATCTGGTTTGCCACCACTTTTGCACTCTGATCGTCAGTGCGAATGGTCACGTCGGCAATCTCTTCATACAACGGATTACGTTCGTCAGCCAACGCTTCCAATACTTCGCGCGGCGGCGTTTCCACCTGCAAAAGCGGGCGTTTTTTGTCACGTTGAGTGCGAGCTAATTGCTTTTCGATAGTGGTTTCCAGATAAACCACTACGCCACGGGCGGAGAGACGATTACGGGTCTCGCGAGACTTCACAGAGCCACCGCCGGTCGCCAGTACGATGCCCTGTTTTTCCGTCAGCTCATTGATGATTTTTTCTTCGCGATCGCGGAAACCTTCTTCACCTTCAACATCGAAGACCCAGCCCACATCAGCTCCGGTTCGTTTCTCAATCTCTTGATCAGAATCGTAAAATTCCATATTGAGTTGTTGAGCTAACTGACGCCCAATAGTGCTTTTGCCGGCACCCATAGGCCCAACCAGAAAGATATTGCGTTTCTCTGCCATTTTTTCGGTACTACTAAGACTATTCGTTGATGATAAACCCGCTTCGCAAATAATCGGCGTAGCAGGACATGAACTGAAACCTCATATGCGATAGTGCGAGAGTCAGATCGAAAATTATCTCAGTACTCCGGCTTGTTTGGCAACTGAATAAACACGTAATCCTTCATGCTGCTCATTGTTCGACGGAGACCACTGACGCTCAAATCGGTACTCCTTGTAAGCTAAATCATGTCTCACGTCAAACACCTGGACCAAGTTCCATTGAAAAAGGGGGAGTTACGGCAGATTTAATGTACCGCTGCCAACCTGGGCGTAATAAACACGACCAGCTCGCGACGCTCATTATCTTTACCGTCCTGGCGAAATAATCTGCCGATGCCTGGAATCGAGCCTAACCCTGGAACCTGCGCACTGTCGGCAGAGTTCTTTTGCGAAAAGATCCCGCCAAGTGCCAGCGTATCGCCACTTTTTACTTCGACCTGCGTTTCAATCTCCTGCTTGTCAATCGCCATCGCCTCACCCCCTGCTTGTTGTAGCACCTGGCCCGGCATATTTTGGCTAATACGCAGCTTCAGCCTTACACGGTTATCGGGCAGCACCGTCGGTGTGACTTCCATCCCCAGCACCGCCTCTTTAAATTCCACCGCCGTGCTACCGCTATCGCCGCTGGCAACTTGATAAGGTATTTCGCTCCCCTGCTTGATACTCGCGGGCTGGCGGTGAGATGCCAACAGGCGCGGACTGGCGATGATTTCAAGTTGTTGTTTCTGCTCAAGGGCCGATAACTCCAGTTCCAGCAATCGGGCATTGATACTGCCGATATTAAAGCTGACGCGCGTACTGGCATCCGAAACCGACAGATCTGCAGAAACTCCGTTCAGTTGCCCACGCGCAGCGGGCTTATCCTGCGCCAGCCCCCATTTCACTCCCAGTTCGCGCAGGCTTTTTTCATTGATGGTGACGATATAAGCCGCCAGCTCTACCTGTTCGACCGGTAAATCCATCTGTGCGACCCATTTTTCCAGTGCGGCAAGCCCTTCTTTATTATCACGGACCAGTAGCCGGTTAAGCCGTGCATCAACCGTCATTGCCCCTTGTGGGCTGAGCAGTTTTTCCCCGGCTTTTGCCAGCTCCACCGCGTCGGCATAACGCAACACAAAACTGCGTGTTTGCAAGGGTGTGTTCTGTTTGCGCTGGCGTTGAACGGCCTCCTGCTCCGCCTGCTTTTGCTGCCGCCATGCCGTGGTATGGACCTGCCAGATGTTATCCTGCTGGTTTAACGTTAATCCGGCACTAGCGGCAACGGTTTGTAACGCCTGCTGCCAGGGAACATCTTTGAGATTCAGCGACACCGTGCCGCTGACCTCAGGTGAAATCACCATGTTCTGCTTCTCCAGCGCAACCAGCGCCTGTAATACCTGGGTGACAGGCACGTCGTCGACGGTCATTGTGACGACACGTGATGTCTGCGCGCCGGCAAGCGGCAGGCTAAAGAGCATCGCGCTCGCTATCCATTTTCGCATGTTGAGTTCCTTCTCGTTGCCAGCGCCATTGCGCTGGAGTGCACTCTTCGCCAATCTCAATCAGCATTTCATCCTGGTGGATAGCGACAACGCGCCATCCGGTGGGCAGCGTTTCGCCAGCGATCAGACGATACCAGCGCCCGGTGTCATCGCGTAAGATCCCTATTGGTTGATCGCCTGTCACCGCGCCGTGAAAATGCCAATTGCCGAGCTGCGCGGTTTGGCATGTATCTGGCGGTGGTTGGAAAGGATCGCGCATGCCGCTAAGTAGCAGGCAGAGCAGCCCGGCCAATAACAGACGTTTAGTTCGCATTGTCCTGCTCCACTCGCAACGTAAAATTCAGCGCGCCCTCACCGGTCATTAAGGAAAACGCAGGAACCTGCATGCCACGCTCCGTGAGCAGTGGAAACGTCTCAACCACGCCTTTCCAGCCGGTTTCAAGCACTAACTCTCCACCACCCTGAGCAGGCTGCCAGCGCGCAAGCTGGCGCCCTTGTGACTGAAAATCCAGCGGACTAAATATCCGAAGCTCCGGCAAGGTCAATGATTCTGACGGCGTTACCAGCGCGTGTAACTTTTGCCACTGCGTGCGCAGCGCTGTGCATTGTTGCTGTTGTTGAGTAACCAGCCGCATCTGTGCCTCTTTTACCGGGCATATCGCCAGCCACCATAAAAGAGCCAGCGCGCAAAGCGAGGAGAGTACCCAACACAGCACCCGTGTTCGCAGCGACAAAGCAGACCAAATATCAAGGGTGAGCAACATCATCACGCTCCCTGTTCAGTTGGTAGTGGAATTGCCAGCGCCCCTGAGCATCACGCTCCACCGTGCCTGCGGGTTGTAGCTGAAAACCTGCCGTTTTCTGCAACCTTTGCTCAAGCTCGCTTAATGCGTGAAAGGAACTGGCCATGCCTGAAACTTCAAGCTGGTTTTGCTGCCAACGCAGGGTGGTAAACCAGGCGTTGGGTGGCAAATTCTCCGCCAGTGTAAGCAAGGTCTGTCGCCACGCCAGGGTACGCTGGCGCCGTAATAGCTGCGCCTGTGCCTGCTGCCAACGCTGGCGTCGAAGCTGCAACGGCTGCTCGGCGGCATGCAACCCTGCGAGTAAGGCAGCATCGGATTGTTGCCACAGCGTGGTCAGACGCAGGTCAACCGCAGCGGATGCCCGCCATACTGCGCCGACTAGCGCTATCATCAACGCTGTCGCGATAAGAATCGCGGCCCAAAGACGTATGCAACGCAACCGTTTTTGACGCCGCCAGGGGAGAAAATTCACGACGGGCTGCATCAGTATCCCCTGGCAACAGCCAGTCCCAGCGCTATCGCAAAGCGTTCCCCGGCTTCGGGTAAAGGCGGTTGGCGCGAAGGAACAGCGCTCCAGCAGTCAAATCCTCCGGGCATTTCACCACACAGTGCTATTTCGTCAGCGGGTAGCCCAAGTACAGCGGCAAGTTGAGCCGCATTTTCGGCTTCTTCCCGCGCTCGCCGTCCCCAACTCTCTCTGGTGGCCCATAACCACTGGCGTTCATCGCACCACGCAAGACAGCGAGCCGGTGACGTAAGTCAGGGTAACAATGGCTGCAGCGCACTGGCATCTGGCGTAATAGAGGAAAGATGAAGGGATAATGTCTGTGCTATCTCCAGCAGTGCCGCCACATCTTTATTTTGCGCAGCAGTCACGCCGTAAGCTTTGCCTGGCTCATCTTCGGTGAAGTCGAAACAGAGATCGTTTTCCGCCATATCCAGCTCACGCGCCATTGCCTGTGAAACCCAGTTGGTCAAAGTGGGTTCGCGCAGTTTGATTGCCGGTCGCGGCAACTTTTTTTGCAGGGTTTGCCCGGCGGGGAATGCCATGCGTACGCAATGACGCTGCGGTAGCGATTGCCGCCATGGTCGCAATGCGACGAGCAATGCGTCCGGCGCTTTGATCCTCCCCTGCACCACTACGCCGGGGGATAGTGGAATATGCCACCAACGGCGCAGCGCCTGGCCGCGACGCCCGGCGGCAAGGGCGACAATGAAGATGCCATCTTGTTGAATATGCAAACCAATTTGCCAGTGCCTGAATGCCATAAATCCCGATCTCCTTATCGTCTCGCTGGATGACGCTATATCAATGCATCAGGCTTGCCTTTATACTACCGCGCGGTTGTTTATAAACTGCCCAAATGACTCTAAATGGGAAATCTCCAGTGAAGTTCGTAAAGTATTTATTCATCCTTGCAGTATGTTGCATTCTGCTGGGAGCAGGCTCGATTTACGGTCTGTACAAATATATTGAGCCACAGTTACCTGACGTCGCCACGCTGAAAGATGTGCGACTACAAATTCCAATGCAGGTCTACAGCGCTGACGGCGAATTGATCGCGCAATATGGCGAAAAACGCCGTATTCCGCTGACGCTGAATCAAATTCCGCCTGAGATGGTTAAAGCGTTTATCGCCACGGAAGATAGCCGTTTTTATGAACATCACGGTGTCGATCCGGTGGGGATTTTCCGCGCAGCCAGCGTGGCGATGTTTTCCGGGCGCGCGTCGCAGGGCGCAAGTACGATTACCCAACAGCTGGCACGTAACTTTTTCTTAAGCCCGGAACGCACGCTGATGCGTAAGCTTAAAGAGGTGTTCCTGGCGATCCGCATTGAACAGTTGCTGACCAAGGATGAGATCCTTGAGCTTTATCTCAACAAGATCTACCTCGGTTACCGCGCGTATGGCGTGGGTGCCGCAGCGCAGGTTTACTTTGGGAAAACGGTCGATCAGTTAACGTTGAGCGAAATGGCGGTGATTGCCGGTCTGCCAAAAGCACCGTCAACGTTTAACCCGCTCTATTCACTCGATCGCGCCACCGCGCGTCGTAACGTTGTGCTGGCACGTATGGAGAGTGAAGGCTACATCACCGAGCAGCAGTATGATCAAGCGCGCGGCGAAGCTATCGATGCCAATTACCATGCGCCAGAAATCGCTTTTTCCGCACCTTACCTTTCCGAAATGGTGCGCCAGGATTTGGTCAATCGCTATGGTGATAAAGCCTACGAAGATGGCTACCGCGTTTACACCACCATCACCCGCAAAGTGCAGCAGGCTGCGCAGGCCGCCGTGCGTAATAACGTGATGGATTACGACATGCGCCACGGTTATCGCGGCCCGTCGAATGTGTTGTGGAAAGTGGGCGAAGCGGCGTGGGACAGTAAAAAAATCACCGACTCGTTGAAAACGCTACCGACTTATGGCCCGCTCTCTCCGGCAGTCGTGACCAGCGCCAATCCGCAGGAAGCAACGGCGATGATGTCTGATGGCACATCGGTTTCTTTGCGCATGGAAGGCATGCGCTGGGCGCGTCCGTATCGTTCTGATACGCAGCAAGGCGCGACGCCGCGCAAAGTCACTGACGTGGTGCAGGCCGGGCAGCAAATTTGGGTTCGCCAGGTCGATGACGCCTGGTGGCTGGCGCAGGTGCCAGATGTTAACTCTGCGCTGGTTTCCATCAACCCGCGTAACGGCGCAGTATTGGCGCTGGTTGGCGGTTTCGATTTTAACCAGAGCAAGTTTAACCGTGCGACGCAGGCGCTGCGTCAGGTGGGCTCTAACATCAAGCCATTCCTTTACACCGCGGCAATGGATAAAGGCCTGACACTGGCGAGCATTCTGAATGATGCGCCAATTTCCCGCTGGGATGCAGGCGCAGGCTCCGACTGGCGACCCAAAAACTCGCCGGACGAGTATGCCGGTCCGATTCGTTTACGCCAGGGGTTGGGGCAGTCGAAAAACGTAGTGATGGTACGTGCAATGCGCGCGATGGGAGTCGATTACGCGGCGGAATATCTGCAACGTTTTGGCTTCCCGGCGCAAAACATTGTTCATACCGAATCGCTGGCGCTGGGCTCTGCTTCCTTTACGCCAATGCAGGTTGCCCGTGGCTATTCGGTCATGGCAAACGGTGGCTTCCTGATCGATCCGTATTTCATTACTAAAATCGAAAACGATCAGGGCAATGTGCTGTTTGAAGTACGTCCAAAAGTCGCCTGTGCCGATTGTGATATTCCGGTGATTTACGGCGATACGCCGAAATCGAATGTGCTGGAAAACAAAGACATGGAAAACGTCGCCACCTCACAAGAGCAACAGAACGCGGCAGTACCGCAGCCACAGCTTGAACAAGCCAACCAAGCGCTGGTGCAAAGAAGCGGCGCCGAAGAGTACGCACCGCATGTTATTAGTACCCCGCTGTCGTTTTTGATCAAAAGCGCGCTCAACAGTAACGTCTTTGGCGAACCCGGCTGGCAGGGTACTGGCTGGCGTGCAGGTCGTGATCTCAAACGTAATGATATTGGCGGAAAAACCGGGACCACGAACAGCTCGAAAGATGCCTGGTTCTCGGGGTATGGCCCAGGAGTAGTAACCTCCGTTTGGATCGGCTTTGACGATCATCGCAGAGATTTGGGGCGTACTAGCGCGTCCGGCGCGATTAAAGATCAGATATCCGGCTACGAAGGCGGCGCGAAAAGCGCGCAACCCGCCTGGGATGCGTATATGAAAGTTGTGCTGGAAGGGGTTCCTGAAGAGCCATTAACGCCGCCGCCAGGCGTGGTGACGGTGAATATCGACCGCAGCACCGGCCAACTGGCGAACGGGGGTAGCAGCCGCCAGGAGTACTTTATTGAAGGGACGCAGCCAACCCAGCAAGCGGTTCATGAAGTGGGCACAACGTTAATGGATAACGGCGAATCTCACGAACTGTTTTAAATCTTTGCCGGGCTTGTCCCGGCCGACAGGCAGCAAAAAGGGCGCGAATGCGCCCTTTTCATTTATTATTTTGTGCGTTCAAAGACGCCCCTGCCCTTTTAGCCATTCGCGAACCAAAAACAGCGCGCTGACATTGCGGGCTTCGTTGAAATCGGGATCTTCTAACAGATCCATCAAGTGCTTCAGCGGCCAGCGTACCTGCGGTAGCGGCTCGGGTTCATCACCCGGCAACGACTCTGGATAGAGATCTTCTGCCACGACGATATTCATTTTGCTGGAGAAATAAGAGGGCGCCATACTGAGTTTTTTCAGAAAAGTAAGCTCTTTTGCGCCAAATCCGACTTCTTCTTTTAGTTCACGGTTCGCCGCTTCGTATATACTCTCACCTGGATCGATAAGACCCTTGGAAAATCCCAGTTCGTAGGATTCAGTGCCAACCGCATATTCACGGATCAGAATCAGATGATCGTCAACAATTGGCACAATCATCACGGCTTCGTGCAGAGAAGGGCGCATACGTTCGTAAACACGGCGCACGCCGTTACTGAATTCCAGATCCACACTTTCGACGTTAAAAAGTCGTGAAGACGCGACCGTTTCTACGTTAAGAATGGTGGGTTTTTGCAATGATTCGCTCATTATTATCGGTCTTTGCAGAGAAACTTTCGTTATTGTGCGACACTACGCACTGTTTGGGCAATGTACTTTGCCGCTAATTTACATTCTTGCAACCTCTTCGAAATCAATTCCCAATTTAACCAAAAAGTCAATAGCTTGAAATAAAACTAAGAATTTGCTGATATTCCCGCTAGGGTGGTTTTGCTATTCTCTTTGACATTGGTATGCGCTTAAAAATACTCAAGTTAATTACTTGCTTAAACGGCCGACCACATTAGATAGTTACGGGAAGGGTGCAACTGACTACACCTGTTAGAAAAAGTAAGATGGGGAAAGCATGAGCACCATTTTGATTTTTTTCGCTGCTATGCTGGCCTGCGCATTCCTCGCCGGATGGATTTTCAGGTTCAGGTCGCAACGTCGGTATCGACTGCCGTATTTACAGGCTTTCACCGGCGCGACTACCCGCAAATTAACACCTGAAGAGCGTGAAACGGCGGAACGCTACCTGGAAGCGCTCTCCCGTACGCAAAACAATCTCGCCCCTACCGGCGCGACTGCTGCCCCTGTTTCCATCAGCCTTAACGCATATAGCAACACGGTGCTGTATGTCACGCACTCCATCACCCGCTATGGCATCACCACTGACGCCCCGAATAAATGGCGCTACTATCTTGATTCCGTCGAAGTCCATTTGCCCCCTTCCTGGGAGCAGTACATTACTGACGAGAACAATGTCGAACTGATCCGCACCGACTCAATGCCGCTGGTTATCTCGCTCAATGGGCACACGCTCAGCGAATATATGCATGAAGAGCGCGGAGGCGAACTTGAGCGCGTATCATCGAGCCAATCCGCGATCCGCGGTGAAGAGAGTGAGCAAATTGAGCTGCTGAATATTCGCCGGGAAACGTCGGAAGAGTACGCATTAAGCCGCCCGGACGGCATGCGCGAAGCGCTGCTGATCTCGGTCTCGTTTCTGCTGTTTTTCTTCTGTCTGGCCTCGCCCGACGTCTTTATCCCATGGCTGGCGGGTGGCGGCGTGCTGCTGCTTGCCGCCGGGCTTTGGGGGTTATATGCGCCACCGGCTAAAAACACGCTGCGGGAGATTCATTGTCTGCGTGGCACGCCAAAGCGCTGGGGGCTGTTCGGTGAAAATAATCAGGAGCAAATGAATAATATCTCGTTAGGTATTATCGACCTGATTTATCCGCGTCACTGGCAGCCCTTCGTAACACAGGATCTGGGCCAACAAACCGATATTGATATCTATCTCGACCGCCACGTTGTGCGGCAGGGGCGTTTTCTCTCCCTGCACGATGAAGTGAAAAATTTCCCGCTGCAACACTGGGTGCGCAGCGCGGTTATTTCCATCGGTTCACTGGTGGTGCTGGCGATGTTGTTGATTTGGATGCCGCTGGATATGCCGATCAAATTTACCGTGTCGTGGATTAAAGGCGCGCAGACCGTTGAAGCCAGTAGCGTGAATCAGCTCGAAGCCGCCGGGTTGCGGATTGGTGATACGCTGCGCATCAGCGGCACCGGCATGTGTAATATCCACATGCAAAGTAACTGGACCTCGCGCCAGACGTCACCGTTTACGCCGTTCGACTGCTCGCAAATTATCTGGAACAACGCCCCGCCACTGCCGTTGCCAGAATCCGATATTGTGAACAAAGCCACCGCGCTTGCTCAGGCGGTCAGCCGCCAGCTTCATCCCACTACCGAAGATGATTCCCGCGTGAGCCCGGTGCTGCGCTCAGCCATTCAGAAGTCCGGCATGGTGCTGCTGGATGACTTTGCCGATATCGTACTGAAAACCCAAGATTTGTGTGCCGCCGAAGATGAGTGCCTGCGCTTGAAAAACGCGCTGGTCAACCTCGGCAACAGTAAAGACTGGGAAACACTGACCAAACGCGCCAGCGACGGGAAACTCACCGGCGTGAACGTATTGCTGCGTCCGGTAAGCGCCGAGTCGCTGGATAATTTGGTCACCACCTCTACCGCGCCGTTCATTATGCGGGAAACCACCCGTGCGGCGCAGGCGCTGAACAGTCCGGCACCGGGCGGTTTTCTGATTAGCAGCGAAGAAGGCAGCGAGCTGGTTGATCAGCCCTGGCCGCCGATTGCACTGTATGACTATCCGGCGCAGGAACAATGGAATGAATTCCAGCGGCTGGCGCAAATGCTGATGCAAACGCCGTTTCGCGCGGAAGGGATCATTACCAATATCTATACTGATGCAAACGGCACCAAGCACATCAGCCTGCATCGCATGCCGGATGCCAGCGGCCTGTGGCGTTATGCGGGAACCACACTTCTGCTGGTCGCGATGGTGATTTGCAGCCTCTACAACGGTGTGCTGGCGCTGCGCCGTTACCAGCGCAATCGCACACGTATCGAAGAGATTCAGCAGTATTACGCCAGCTGTCTGAACCCCCAGTTTCTGCCCACCCAGGATAGCCTCAGCGGCTAACGATCTGTCGTGCGAGCTGTGTTAACCTGTCGCACGTTTTCTTCTGGCTGGAGTTTTTAATGCACCTTGATATCGCATGGCAGGACGTTGATACCGTTCTGCTGGATATGGACGGCACACTTCTCGATCTCGCGTTTGATAACTTCTTTTGGCAAAAACTGGTGCCGGAAACCTTTGGCGTCAAGCAAGGCTTAACGCCGGAAGAAGCGCAGAACGTTCTCCGCCAGGAATATCACGCTGTGCAGCATACGCTAAACTGGTACTGTCTGGATTACTGGAGCGAACGCCTGGGCCTGGATATTTGCGCCATGACCACCCAGCAAGGGCCGCGCGCGGTGCTGCGTGAAGATACGGTGCCGTTTCTGAATGCGCTACAAAAAAGCGGTAAACGCCGCATTTTACTGACCAATGCACACCCGCATAATCTGGCGGTCAAACTTGAGCACACAGGCCTTGCATCGCACCTTGATTTATTACTTTCCACCCATACATTTGGTTATCCGAAAGAGGATCAGCGTCTGTGGCAAGCTGTCGCGCATGAAACTGGGCTCACTCCTGAACGGACGCTGTTTATCGATGACAGCGAACCGATTCTTGATGCAGCGGCGAAATTCGGCATCCGCTACTGCCTGGGCGTCACCAACCCAGATTCCGGGCTGGCGGAAAAATGTTATCAGCGCCATCCAGGCACCAATGACTACCGTGGCCTGATCCCTTCACTTCTCAAGGAGATGTGATGAAACAGCAGCCTGCGCAAGAAGTTCGTCTTGATAAGTGGCTGTGGGCCGCGCGTTTTTATAAAACCCGCGCCCTTGCTCGCGAAATGGTTGACGGCGGCAAAGTGCATTACAACGGGCAGCGTAGCAAACCGAGTAAAATCGTCGAGCTGAACGCCACGCTCACGCTACGTCAGGGAAATGATGAGCGAACCGTCATCATCAAAGGCATTACGGAGCAGCGCCGCCCGGCAAATGAAGCTGTCGAGCTGTATGAAGAGACGACAGAAAGCATTGAGAAACGCGAAAAAGTGGCGCTGGCCCGCAAACTTAACGCGCTCACCATGCCCCATCCCGATCGCCGCCCGGATAAGAAAGAACGTCGCGATCTCATAAAATTTAAATTAGGTGATAGCGAATAACGCTCACCCGCAAGAGAGATAATCATGGCCATTCAAGACCAATTACACCGCTATCTTTTTGAAAACTACGCTGTTCGCGGCGAACTGGTGACCGTTTCCCATACCTGGAAACAGATCCTCGAAAACCACAACTATCCGCTGCCGGTAAAAACGGTGCTCGGCGAGTTGCTGGTCGCTACCAGCCTGCTGACCGCGACGCTGAAATTTGCCGGTGATATTACCGTACAGTTGCAAGGTGATGGCCCGATGAGCCTGGCGGTTATCAACGGTAACAATCGCCAGCAAATGCGCGGTGTGGCGCGTGTTCAGGGCGATGTACCGGAAAATGCGGATCTGAAAACGCTGGTGGGCAACGGCTATTTAGTTATCACCATTACGCCTGAAGAGGGCGAGCGTTATCAGGGTGTTGTTGGTCTTGAGGGCGATACGCTGGCGGCATGCCTGGAAGATTACTTCCTGCGTTCAGAACAGCTGCCGACACGTTTGTTTATCCGCACCGACGAGGTTGATGGCCAGCCCGCAGCGGGCGGCATGCTGCTGCAGGTATTGCCAGCGCAGGAAACGCAGGCTGAAGATTTTGAGCATCTGGCTGTGCTGACGGAAACCATTAAAGCGGAAGAGTTGCTGACGCTGGCGGCGGAAGATGTGCTGTGGCGTTTGTATCACGAAGAAGAAGTCACGCTGTATGATCCACAAGATGTGGAATTCAAATGCACTTGCTCTCGTGAACGCTGCGCGGGTGCGCTGAAGACGCTGCCGGACGAAGAAGTGGATAGCATCCTCGCGGAAGAGGGCGAAATCGATATGCACTGCGACTATTGCGGTAGCCACTATCTGTTTAACGCGATGGATATTGCCGAGATCCGCAACAACGCTTCTCCTGCCGATCCGCAGGTGCACTAAACGACCTTCCTCACGCCGCCTGCGGGCGGCGTTTTTGCATGACTCGTCACGTTTCCGTTAAAATCCACAATGAAAGTGTTACGTAACTTACTTTCATGAAAGCGATTACAGTCACAAAGCCGCGGTTAAAAATGTCGTCTTACGCCATTTTTGGAACATTTACCCCATAAATGAGGCTATTTTTGCCATAATCCGTCTCGTTACGTGACCACAATCACAGTGTTTTCCGTCAGTCTGGGTTTGTCGAGTTAGGTAAATCTATGAGCCTCGTCCCGGTAAGCGGGTAAAAAACAACCCTACAATTTCAGGCAGTACATATTGGCTAAGGAGCAGTGACATGCGCGTTAAGAGCTTAACCCCGCAGGATCTCAAGGCTTATGGTATCAACGATGTTCAGGATGTCGTCTACAACCCCGATTACGATACGCTGTATCAGGAGGAGCTCCGTCCAGACCTGGAAGGATATGAGCGTGGTGTGCTGACGAATTCTGGTGCTGTCACCGTCGACACCGGTATTTTTACCGGCCGTTCGCCGAAAGATAAGTATATTGTGCGTGATGACACCACCCGCGATACCGTGTGGTGGTCCGATAAAGGCAAGGGCAAGAACGACAACAAGCCGATCTCGCCTGAAATCTGGCAACATTTAAAAGGTCTGGTAACCCGGCAGCTTTCCGGAAAGCGTCTGTTTATTATTGACGCATTTTGCGGCGCAAACCCGGATACGCGCCTCTCGGTGCGTTTTATCACCGAAGTCGCCTGGCAGGCGCACTTCGTGAAGAACATGTTCATTCGTCCCACCGAAGAAGAACTGGCAAGCTTTACGCCGGACTTTATCGTGATGAATGGCGCGAAGTGCACCAACCCGCAATGGCAAGAGCAAGGTCTCAACTCGGAAAACTTTGTCGCCTTTAATCTCACCGAACGCATCCAGCTGATTGGCGGAACCTGGTACGGCGGCGAGATGAAGAAAGGTATGTTCTCGATCATGAACTACCTGCTGCCGTTACAGGGCATCGCCTCGATGCACTGTTCAGCAAACGTCGGTGAAAAAGGCGATGTAGCCGTGTTTTTCGGCCTCTCCGGCACCGGCAAAACCACCCTCTCTACCGACCCGAAACGCCGCTTAATTGGCGACGATGAACACGGCTGGGATGATGATGGCGTCTTCAACTTTGAAGGCGGTTGCTACGCCAAAACCATTCGGCTTTCGGAAGAAGCTGAACCGGATATTTTCCACGCCATTCGTCGCGATGCGTTGCTGGAAAATGTCAGCGTCCGCGACGACGGCAGCATTGATTATGATGATGCGTCGAAAACGGAAAACACCCGTGTGTCGTATCCGATTTACCATATTCAGAACATTGTTAAACCAGTCTCCAAAGCAGGCCACGCCACGAAGGTTATCTTCCTGACGGCGGATGCTTTCGGCGTACTACCGCCGGTTTCGCGCCTGACTGCCAGCCAGACGCAGTACCATTTCCTCTCGGGTTTTACCGCTAAACTTGCCGGAACCGAACGCGGCGTCACCGAACCGACACCGACATTCTCTGCCTGCTTTGGTGCCGCGTTTTTATCGCTGCATCCAACCCAGTACGCGGAGGTTCTGGTGAAAAGAATGCAGGCTGCCGGCGCTCAGGCGTATCTGGTCAATACCGGCTGGAACGGCACCGGTAAACGTATCTCTATCAAGGACACGCGGGCGATTATCGACGCGATTCTTAATGGCTCGCTGGACGATGCGGAAACCTTTACCCTGCCGATGTTCAACCTGGCAATCCCGACTTCGCTGCCCGGCGTGGATACGCGCATTCTCGACCCGCGCAATACCTATGCGTCCCCGGAGCAGTGGCAGGAGAAAGCCGCGCAGCTGGCTGCCTTGTTTATTGAAAACTTCGAGAAGTACACCGATACCGCTGCCGGCGCCGCGTTAGTCAGCGCCGGGCCAAAAGTGTAATTTGGCTACGCAAGAGAAACAAAACCCGCCAGATGGCGGGTTTTTTTATGCTTCTTTGTTCTGCCCACTCAGTCGGGCAATCGGGATCGGCAGCCAGGCGCGAATACAGAGCCCGCCCCGCTCGCTGGTGCCCAATTCAAGAATGCCGTTATGGTTATCCACAATACGCTGCACGATCGCCAGCCCGAGGCCAGTGCCGCTGGTGCTGCGCGCGCTGTCACCACGGACAAACGGCTGGAACAGATGTTCGCGCTGCTCCGGTTTGATACCAGGACCGTCATCTTCAACCTGGAACCAAGCGCGATTGTGCTCAGTGCCGCTGCTGACTTTGATCCAGCCATTGCCGTAGCGCGCCGCGTTAACCACCATATTGGCAACCGCGCGTTTAATGGAAAGCGGGTGCATCCGCACGAAAATCTCGCTCTCTTTCAATCCGGTATCGATTTCACGTTCGTAGCCACTTTCTGCGGCGATCACTTCGCCAAGCACCGCATTCAGTTCGGCCACTTCCATCGGCATCTCCTGCCCGGTACGCAGATAATCGATAAACTGCTCGATAATCGCGTTGCACTCTTCAATATCTTTATTAATAGATTCAGCGAGATAACCATCTTCTGCCGCCATCATCTCCGTCGCTAAGCGAATACGCGTGAGCGGCGTACGCAGATCGTGGCTGACGCCTGCCATCAATAATGTACGATCGTCGGCAAGTTGCTTAACCCCGGCGGCCATCTGGTTAAAGGCGCGGGTGACCGAGCGCACTTCCGACGCGCCATATTCACGCAGCGGCGGCGGAATATGCCCTTTCCCCACCTTCAGTGCGGCGTGTTCCAGGTCAACAAGTGGTCGGTTCTGAATACGGATAAACAACCAGGCACCGCCTATCGCCAGTAGCATAATCGCCAGCGTGTAGCGGAACAGCGGGGAGAAATCCCCTTGATGAATTTCGGTCAGCGGCACGCGCACCCAGATATTGGGCGACAGCCAGGTTTTCAGCCACACCACCGGCGAGCTTTTATTCACCTCAACGCGCACTTCGGTCGGGCCGCCAAGCTGCTGCGCCATTTGCTGGCTTAAGAATTCGTAATGCTGTGCCCAACGCAGGCCGGCGTCTTCCGCGGCCTCGTTGGAATAAAGCGAAATGCCCAGCTCGCGGTAAATCTCACGACGAAACGCCGGAGGCACCACCAGCTGCGTGCCGTCCTCCAGTTGCAGTTTATCGGTCATCAACATACGCACTTCGTACGCGAGAACCTTATTAAACTGCTGGAGGCTAGGCAAAATGGCGAAGTTGAGCACCACCAGGTAGGTCGTCACCAGGCTGGCAAACAGCAAGGTGACGATAAGTAACAGGGTGCGGGCAAAAGAACTTCGCGGCGAGAAACGCACTCGCATCATGCTTTAGAGCCGTCCGGCACAAACACGTAGCCCAGACCCCAAACTGTCTGAATATAACGAGGGTGCGCCGGATCTTCTTCCACCATGCGGCGCAAGCGTGAGATCTGCACGTCAATAGAACGCTCCATCGCCGAGTATTCACGGCCGCGCGCCAGGTTCATCAGTTTATCGCGCGACAGCGGTTCACGCGGGTGGCTCACCAGCGCTTTTAGCACTGCGAACTCACCGCTGGTCAGTGGCATCGGCTCGTCTTCGCGGAACATTTCGCGCGTCCCGAGATTCAGCTTGAACTTACCAAACGCAATGACCGCTTCTTCCTGCGACGGCGCACCCGGCAGTTCATTCGCCTGACGGCGCAGCACAGCGCGAATACGCGCCAGCAGCTCACGCGGGTTAAACGGTTTTGGAATATAATCGTCGGCACCGATTTCCAGACCCACAATGCGGTCCACTTCTTCGCCTTTCGCCGTCACCATAATAATCGGCATCGGGTTGCTCTGGCTGCGCAAACGCCGGCAGATAGAGAGACCATCTTCGCCTGGCAGCATCAGATCCAGCACCATCAGATGGAAAGATTCACGGGTTAACAGACGATCCATCTGCTCAGCGTTAGCCACGCTGCGAACCTGGAAGCCCTGCTCGGTAAGGTAACGCTCAAGCAATGCGCGCAGGCGCATGTCGTCATCCACGACCAGAATCTTATAATTCTCTTGCATTGTTTATACTCCCAAAGGTTCCGACAATAATGTTTCCGTATTCTAGAAAAGTGCGCGTTCACGACCAGCGAAATCTGGTATACATTCTAGTCGAAATTGTTACAAAGCATATTTAACAGCAGCTTATATGCATATGTCATCACAGAAAGCATGATTAATCTGCACCTTACACTATCCCATTTGTAAAGTGTGTGCAGGCAAGAATGTCCCGGAAATAAGGCCCAAGAATGAAAACGCCCCTGATTACCCGCGAAGGTTATGAAAAACTGAAGCAGGAACTCGATTTTCTCTGGCGTCAGGAGCGCCCGGAAGTCACCAAAAAAGTCACCTGGGCGGCCAGCCTCGGCGATCGTAGCGAAAACGCCGATTACCAGTACAACAAAAAGCGTCTGCGCGAGATAGACCGCCGTGTGCGCTATCTCACCAAATGCCTGGAAAATCTTAAAATCGTTGATTACTCCCCTCAGCAGGAAGGCAAAGTTTTTTTTGGTGCATGGGTGGAAATTGAAAACGACGACGGCGACACACTGCGTTTTCGCATCGTTGGTTATGATGAAATTTTTGGTCGCAAAGATTACATCTCTATCGACTCACCCATGGCACGCGCTCTGCTCAAGAAAGAGGAAGGCGACGTGGCGGTAGTGCAAACGCCCGGCGGTGAAGCAACCTGGTATATCAATCAAATTGAATACGTGAAATAACCTCCAGAACCGTCTGAGAAGCCCTGCGCGGCTGGCATTTTGCGATGTCAGTCCGTATAACTATCCCCTGATTTTTGTTCAGAAGATGAAATGACATGATGAATGATTCGCTCTGCCGCATTATTGCGGGTGAACTTCAGGCACGAACCGAACAGGTGGAATCCGCCGTTCGCCTGCTTGATGAAGGGAACACAGTGCCGTTTATCGCGCGCTATCGTAAAGAGGTCACCGGCGGTCTGGATGACACGCAATTGCGTCAGCTCGAAACCCGCCTTGGTTATCTGCGCGAACTGGAAGAACGCCGCCAGGCGATTCTGAAATCGATTGGCGAACAGGGCAAGCTCAGCGATGAGCTGGCAAAAGCCATTAACGGTACGCTGAGCAAAACCGAGCTTGAAGACCTCTACCTGCCGTATAAACCTAAGCGCCGCACGCGCGGGCAAATCGCCATCGAAGCCGGGCTGGAAGCACTGGCAGATTCATTGTGGAATGATCCGTCGCAAGATCCTGAAACACTGGCTGCGACATTTGTCGATGCCGATAAAGGCGTCGCCGACAGCAAAGCGGCGCTGGATGGCGCGCGCTACATCCTGATGGAACGCTTTGCGGAAGATGCCGCGCTGTTGGCGAAAGTGCGTGATTATTTGTGGAAAAATGCGCACCTGGTCGCAACAGTCGTCAGCGGGAAAGAGGACGAAGGTGCGAAATTCCGCGACTATTTCGATCATCACGAACCGATTTCGACGGTCCCTTCACACCGCGCGCTGGCGATGTTTCGCGGGCGTAACGAAGGCGTGCTGCAACTGGCGCTGAACGCCGATCCGCAGTTTGATGAGCCGCCAAAAGAGAGCCACTGCGAGCAAATCATTATCGATCATCTCGGCTTGCGCCTGAACAACGCGCCGGCGGACAGCTGGCGTAAAGGCGTGGTGAGCTGGACGTGGCGTATCAAAGTGTTGATGCATCTGGAAACGGAGCTGATGAGCACGGTGCGCGAACGCGCGGAAGACGAAGCCATCAATGTTTTCGCCCGCAACCTGCACGATCTGCTGATGGCCGCCCCTGCCGGGCTGCGCGCCACGATGGGTCTCGATCCGGGTCTGCGTACCGGGGTGAAAGTCGCGGTAGTGGACGCCACCGGCAAAGTGGTCGCCACCGACACCATCTATCCGCATACCGGGCAAGCGGCAAAAGCAGCGGTGGCCGTTGCGGCACTGTGCGAAAAACATAATGTTGAGCTGGTGGCGATTGGTAACGGCACCGCCTCGCGCGAAACAGAACGTTTCTACCTCGATGTGCAGAAACAGTTCCCGAAAGTGACCGCGCAGAAAGTGATTGTCAGCGAAGCGGGCGCATCGGTTTATTCCGCCTCTGAACTGGCGGCGCTCGAATTCCCGGATTTGGATGTTTCACTGCGCGGCGCGGTCTCAATCGCCCGTCGTTTGCAGGATCCGCTGGCGGAGCTGGTGAAAATCGATCCGAAATCTATCGGAGTCGGCCAGTACCAGCACGATGTCAGCCAGACGCAACTGGCGCGCAAACTGGATGCCGTCGTCGAGGATTGTGTAAACGCCGTCGGCGTTGATCTGAATACCGCCTCTGTGCCGCTGCTGACGCGTGTTGCCGGTTTAACCCGCATGATGGCGCAGAATATTGTCTCCTGGCGCGATGAAAACGGTCAGTTCCTGAACCGCCAGCAGTTGCTGAAAGTTAGCCGCCTGGGGCCAAAAGCCTTTGAGCAGTGCGCGGGCTTCCTGCGTATTAACCATGGCGACAACCCGCTGGACGCTTCTACGGTTCACCCGGAAACCTACCCGGTGGTTGAACGTATTCTGGCGGCAACCGAGCAGTCATTGCGCGATTTGATGGGCAACAGCACGGAGCTGCGCAAACTGAAAGCCAGTGATTTTACCGATGCGCAGTTCGGTGTACCGACGGTTACCGACATCATCAAAGAGCTGGAAAAACCGGGGCGCGACCCGCGTCCGGAGTTTAAAACAGCGACCTTTGCCGAAGGCGTGGAAACGATGAATGACCTGCTGCCGGGCATGGTGCTCGAAGGCGCGGTAACCAACGTGACTAACTTTGGCGCTTTCGTTGATATCGGTGTGCATCAGGATGGTCTGGTGCATATCTCATCGCTGGCGGATAAGTTCGTCGAAGATCCGCATACCGTGGTGAAAGCGGGCGATATCGTGAAGGTCAAAGTGCTGGAAGTGGATTTACCGCGCAAGCGAATCGCGTTGACCATGCGTCTGGACGAGCAGCCAGGCGACACCAACACCCGTCGTGGCAACGGCAACAGCAGTAACCGCGATAACGGAAATCGTAATGCGGCGCGCCCGGCAAAAGCGCCACGTGGCCGCGACAGCCAGCCGAGCGGCAACAGTGCAATGATGGATGCACTCGCCGCAGCAATGGGTAAAAAACGTTAATCTTTCCCCCTCCCTTCACCGGGAGGGGCATTTTCTTCATTTACGTTCGAAAAAGTCCAAATTAATCCTGCCAAATGATGAGCGAAATGCAATTAACTCGTTATTTCGCCTATCATTTAATATTCAAAATTATTAACCAATCATACCTAAATTTTATTTTTACTTTTGGTCTTTGCATTATTTTCTTTGCACGACGCATATTACAAATATTCAACAATCATTAACTTTATAAAATAAAGATTATCTTTTTAACCTGGCGGTCATATTTTTTCGTTTTACGCAGAGAATAGACAACCCAACAAAATTTTGAGCTACGTCA
Organism: Kosakonia quasisacchari; assembly: GCF_004331415.1. Classification (GTDB taxonomy): domain Bacteria; phylum Pseudomonadota; class Gammaproteobacteria; order Enterobacterales; family Enterobacteriaceae; genus Kosakonia; species Kosakonia quasisacchari. The sequence goes on along the minus strand of NZ_SJOP01000018.1, from coordinate 44,282 downwards.
AAAGAGAATCAAATTATCAATTCTGCCCCCGGCAAACGCATTTTTATGATTGATGATAAAAACTATTCTCATTATCATTGGGTCAGTAGATTGTTTCTCCACTCCTTCGATGATGAACAGTGCGCCAGACGGCGCGTGATAACTCTTGGCTCGCAGCGAAAATAAGTAGGCTCTATGCAATTCTCTCCAGACAGTGCGTGGAAAATCACCGGTTTCTCTCAAGAAATAAGCCCGGCCTGGCGGCAGAAACTCCTGTCATTAGGGATGTTGCCCGGCTCCTCTTTTAATGTGGTACGCGTCGCGCCGCTGGGCGATCCTATTCATATTGAAACCCGCCGCGTTAATTTAGTGTTACGGAAGAAAGATCTCGCATTCCTCGAACTGGAAGCGGTTTCTCGTTAATCAGCCAGTCGTTATAAGAGCGGTAAGTAAAAATGAAAAAATTGACCATTGGCTTAATTGGTAACCCTAATTCTGGCAAGACAACGTTATTTAATCAGCTAACCGGCGCGCGTCAGCGTGTGGGAAACTGGTCCGGCGTAACCGTTGAGCGCAAAGAGGGCCAATTCAACACCACCGACAACCACGTTACGCTGGTCGATCTTCCTGGAACCTATTCGCTCACCACCATTTCCGCGCAAACCTCGCTGGATGAGCAGATCGCCTGCCACTACATTTTAAGCGGTGATGCCGATCTGGTGATTAATGTTGTCGATGCATCGAATCTTGAGCGCAACCTCTATCTGACGTTACAACTGCTGGAGCTTGGCGTACCGTGCATTATTGCGCTCAACATGCTGGATATTGCGGAAAAACAGAAAGTCCGCATTGATATCGATGGCCTTGCCGCGCGCCTGGGTTGTCCGGTGATCCCGCTGGTTTCCACTCGCGGTCGCGGGATTGAAGCGTTGAAAATGGCTGTCGACCGTCATCAACACAACGACAACGTTGAGCTGGTGCATTACGCCCAACCCCTCTCCCGCGAAGCAGACGCGCTGGCGCAGCAAATGACCGACGATGTGCCGTTGCAGCAGCGTCGCTGGATGGGCCTGCAAATGCTGGAAGGCGATATCTACAGCCGCGCCAACTCTGGCGTAAGCGAACAGCAACTGGATGCCTCACTCGCGCGCCTGGGAACGGAAATGGACGACCCCGCTCTGCATATTGCAGATGCACGTTACCAGTCGATTGCGGCGATTTGCGATACCGTCAGCAACACGCTGACTGCCGAGCCAAGCCAGTTCACCGCCGCAGTTGACCGCATCATCATTAACCGCTTTTTGGGTTTGCCGATCTTTTTGTTCGTCATGTACCTGATGTTTCTGTTTGCCATCAACATCGGCGGCGCATTCCAGCCCATTTTCGATGCGGGCTCGGTAGCCATATTTATTCATGGTATTCAGTGGCTGGGTTATACCCTGCACTTCCCGGAATGGCTGACCGTATTCCTGGCACAAGGCATTGGCGGCGGTGTAAACACCGTGCTGCCGCTGGTGCCGCAGCTCGGCATGATGTACCTGTTTATGTCCTTCCTTGAAGATTCCGGTTACATGGCACGCGCCGCGTTTGTAATGGATCGTCTGATGCAATCGCTGGGGCTGCCGGGCAAATCTTTCGTACCGCTGATTGTCGGTTTCGGCTGCAACGTGCCGTCAGTGATGGGCGCGCGTACATTAGACGCGCCGCGCGAACGTTTGATAACCATTATGATGGCGCCCTTTATGTCCTGCGGCGCGCGTCTGGCCATTTTCGCTGTTTTCGCTGCTGCCTTTTTCGGCCAGCAGGGAGCGCTCACCGTCTTCTCGCTGTATGTGATCGGTATCGTGATGGCGATCCTTACCGGCCTGGTACTGAAACATACGCTGCTGCGCGGTGAAGCATCGCCGTTTGTGATGGAACTGCCGGTGTACCACGTTCCGCATCTGAAAAGCCTGTTGCTGCAAACCTGGCAGCGCCTGAAAGGCTTTGTCATCCGCGCGGGTAAAGTGATTATCATCGTCAGCATTTTCCTCAGTGCGATGAACAGTTTTTCGCTGGATGGCCGCACCGTACACAAAATTGATGAATCCGCGCTGGCTTCTGTCAGTCGCGTATTTACTCCGCTGCTGGAGCCGATTGGTGTGCATGGCGATCACTGGCAAGCCACAGTGGGTCTTGTCACTGGCGCAATGGCGAAAGAGGTGGTCGTCGGTACGCTGAACTCGCTTTACACCGCGGAAAATATTGAGCATGAAGCCTTTAACCCAGCAGAATTTAGCCTGACGGATGAACTGATTGCCGCCCTGGAAGACACGGCGAAAAGCGTAAAAGAAACGTTCAGCCTGAGCGTGCTGGCGAACCCAATCGAAGCCAGCAAAGGCGATGGTGAAATGGCGACCGGCACCATGGGCGTGATGAGCGAAAAATTTGGCAGCGCGGCAGCCGCGTACAGCTACCTGATTTTTGTACTGCTTTACGTACCGTGCATCACCGCGATGGGTGCTATCGCCCGTGAATCCAGCCGTGGCTGGATGGGTTTCTCGGTACTGTGGGGGCTGAATATCGCCTACTCACTCGCCACGCTCTTTTACCAAACAGCGACCTTCAGCGATCATCAGGTCTATAGTCTGACCTGCATTCTGGCGGTTCTTCTGTTTAACGTGGTGGTGATTAGCGCGCTTCGCCGCGCCAGAAGTCGGGTGGATGTCAATCTGCTGGCCACGCGCAAAACCGCCGCCAGCTGCTGCGACAGCCCGGCGGGCGATTGTCACTAAGGAGCAACAAAATGGCGTCGTTAATTGAAGTGCGCGACTTGTTGGCGTTGCAAGGCCGAATGGAGGCTCAGCAACTGAGCGCCGCATTACACACGCCGCGTGCAATGATCGACGCCATGCTCGATCGTATGGAAGCCATGGGCAAAGCGGTGCGTATTCAGGAAGAGGCTACCGGTTGTTTAACCGGTAGCTGCAAACAGTGCCCGGAAGGGAAAAGCGCCTGTTCCCGCGAATGGTGGGCGCTGCGTTAAACGAGCCTGGCTTTCAGCGCCAGCAACGCATCGCAGAATTCATCAGGGTGTGAAACAAACGGCGCATGTGCCGCTTTCGGGAAGATCAACGACTCGCTCTGCGGCCACATATCATCCAATAACGGGACGATTTTACGTGGCACCAACCCGTCAAGGCGGCCATACATACGCAAAAATGGCAGCGTCAGTCCACCAAGCGCTTCGCGTAAATCCACCGTTTTTAAAATCTCCAGCCCGCCATTCAGTACTTCTGTTAGCGGCATCGGAAGCGACAGCACCGCGTTTTTAAGCTGGCGAGCATCCTGCCTTGCGGTTTCGGTGCCGAGCGTCTGCAATGCCAGGAAACGCTCAACGGTACGCTGAAAATCCTCACTCAATTGCTGCTGGAAACCGGCCAGCACCGCTGGCTTGATACCTGCCCAATCCCCCTGCGCGCTAAAACAGGGCGATGAGGCAACCGTGACCAGCGCGCTGACGCGTTCGGGTGATTGCAACGCAATCTGGCTCGCCACCAAACCGCCCAGGCTCCAGCCCAGCCAAATTGCCTGCTGGGGCGCGTGAGATAACACAATTTCTGCCATCTGCGGCAGCGCCAGTGCGCCAAACCCTTCGCTTCTGCCATAGCCCGGCAAATCCACTAAATGCAGCGTAAATTGCGAACTCAGTTCCGGCGTAATGCAATCCCAGACCTGAGCATTCAGCCCCCATCCGTGCAGCAGCACAAGATGACAATTTCCCTCGCCTTTGGTTTGCCACCAGATGTTCTTCATCAGCTATCGTTCTCTTCTTTCACACAAGGAGGTGGCACATGCTAACAGTGCCGGGCTTATGCTGGCTATGTGGAATGCCATTGATGCTGAGCCAGTGGGGAATCTGTTCAAGCTGCACGCGCGCCATGAAAGTGCGCGAAAAAGTTTGCCCTTTGTGCGGTTTACCTGCCGCTCGCGACGACATGCTCTGCGGGCGCTGTCTGCAAAAACCGCCGCCCTGGCAGCGGCTGATTGCCGTCAGCCGTTACGCGCCACCGCTTAGCCCGCTGGTGCAGCAGTTTAAATTTTTGCCTCGCCCGGAAATGGCCCGCGCGCTGGCACGTCTGCTGCTGTTAGCCGTGTTAAACGCGCGCCGCAGCGGGAACTGGCAAAGGCCGGATCTGATCCTCAGCGTACCGCTGCATGCACGTCGCCAGTGGCGCAGAGGGTTTAATCAAAGTGATCTGCTGTGCCGGGCGCTGACGCATTGGTTGCAATGCCCATACGCTTCCGTCGCGCTGCGCCGGGTGCGGGCAACGCCTGTTCAGCACCAACTCAACGCCCGTTTGCGCAAACAGAACCTGAAAAATGCCTTTCATCTTGAATTGCCGGTCGCTGGTCTCCATATCGTCGTGGTGGATGATGTCGTCACAACTGGCAGCACCGTTGCGGAAATCACCCGGCTGCTTTTACGCAGCGGCGCAGCAACTGTTCAGGTCTGGTGCCTGTGTCGAACCTTGTAGACCCTCGATGATGGGCGTATTATAACCAAGTAAAATAGTCAACTATTAGGCCATTGCTATGATCCGTATTTCCGACGCTGCCCAAGCGCACTTTGTCAAACTGTTGGCAAATCAGGAAGAAGGGACACAAATCCGCGTATTTGTGATTAACCCAGGCACGCCAAACGCTGAGTGCGGCGTCTCGTATTGCCCGCCGGACGCGGTTGAAGCCACCGACACCGCGCTGAAGTTTGAACAACTGGTTGCCTATGTCGATGAGCTGAGCGCGCCGTATCTGGAAGATGCGGAAATCGATTTTGTCACCGACCAGTTGGGTTCCCAGCTGACGCTGAAAGCGCCGAACGCCAAAATGCGTAAAGTATCCGACGACGCACCGCTGATGGAGCGCGTGGAGTATTTGCTGCAGTCACAAATCAACCCGCAACTGGCTGGTCACGGCGGTCGTGTTTCGCTGATGGAGATCACCGATGAAGGTTACGCCATCCTGCAGTTTGGCGGCGGCTGTAACGGTTGCTCCATGGTCGACGTCACGCTGAAAGAGGGTATCGAAAAGCAGCTGCTGACCGAGTTCCCGGAGCTGAAAGGCGTGCGCGATCTGACCGAGCACCAGCGCGGCGAGCACTCTTACTACTAAGCCTGCTTTCTGCTGTAGATTGCCCGGCGGCGTTCTGCTTGCCGGGTCTACAAAGTTACTCCTTGTGTTACCCGTATCTCCCTGCCCCTATTTCCCTTTTCCCTGGTGTTTAGTTTCCCGGCGTTAATATGACGCATGTCTCAGATCTTACATTTAGATCGCCAGAGTGATTCTCTTTTCATAGATGTTACCCGTATCATTCCTGTCAGCACCGACAACTTAAAAAACATCCGACTACAATTTTTAGCAATGGATGTCAGCCGCAACGGTGCCGCAGCTCGCTCTTTCCTCTTTCGGGAATTTTCAGCGGCTGCCAGAAACACTGACGTTACCCATAACAAATTAAAGGCCAGGTAAATCATGCCATTAGTCATTGTCGCTATCGGTGTTGCTCTCTTACTCCTGTTAATGATCCGCTTCAAACTGAACGGATTTATCGCTCTGATCCTCGTGGCGCTCGCCGTGGGAATGATGCAGGGCATGCCGCTCGATGCCGTTATTAAATCCATTAAAAATGGTGTCGGCGGTACGCTGGGCAGCCTTGCGCTGATCATGGGCTTTGGCGCCATGCTCGGCAAAATGCTGGCGGACTGCGGCGGTGCACAGCGCATTGCCACAACGCTTATTGAAAAGTTTGGTCGCCAATACATTCAATGGGCAGTAGTGCTGACCGGTTTTACCGTCGGTTTCGCGCTGTTCTATGAAGTTGGTTTCGTACTGCTGCTGCCGCTGGTATTCACCATCGCGGCGTCCGCGCGTATTCCGCTGCTGTATGTCGGTGTGCCGATGGCGGCAGCGCTGTCAGTGACGCACGGCTTCCTGCCTCCGCACCCGGGTCCAACGGCGATTGCGACCATTTTCCATGCTGATATGGGCAAAACGCTGCTCTACGGTACGCTGCTCGGTATCCCAACCGTGATCCTGGCTGGCCCGGTCTATGCGCGTTTCCTGAAAAGCATTGATAAACCGATCCCGGAAGGTCTCTACAACGCGAAAACCTTCACTGAAGAAGAGATGCCGGGCTTTGGCGTCAGCGTCTGGACGTCACTGGTACCGGTAGTTCTGATGGCGCTGCGTGCGGTAGCAGAAATGCTGCTGCCGAAAGGCCACGCGCTGCTGCCTTACGCAGAGTTCTTCGGCGACCCGGTCATGGCCACCATGATTGCGGTGCTGATTGCCGTCTTCACTTTCGGTCTGAACCGTGGCCGTTCGATGGACGACATCAACGAAACGCTGACCAGCTCCATCAAAATCATCGCCATGATGTTGCTGATCATCGGCGGTGGCGGTGCGTTCAAACAGGTTCTGGTTGATAGTGGCGTAGATAAATACATCGCCTCAATGATGCATTCCACCAATCTCTCCCCGCTGTTTATGGCGTGGTCAATTGCGGCAGTGCTGCGTATTGCGCTGGGTTCCGCGACCGTTGCGGCAATCACCGCCGGTGGCATTGCGGCGCCGCTGATTGCCACCACAGGCGTGAGCCCGGAATTGATGGTGATTGCGGTCGGTTCCGGTAGTGTGATTTTCTCTCACGTTAACGATCCGGGTTTCTGGCTGTTCAAAGAGTATTTCAACCTGACCATCGGCGAGACCATGCGCTCCTGGTCGGCACTGGAAACTATTATTTCGCTCTGTGGCCTGATCGGCTGCCTGCTGTTAGGCATGGTGGTTTAATTCAGTCGCTGCACGTGAAAAGGCCCGGATAACCGGGCCTTTTTTTATTTCCGTTTTGCCGCCGTTTTGCGACGTCGGTCGAGATCTTTTAATAACTTATTGACCTTTTCATCGGCAAACATCGCCTCCAGCGACACCGCCAGCTTCCGCCGCCAGTTTTTATACTGATAGCTGGTGCCTGGAATATTTACCGGCCCGGCCATATCGAGCCAGTCTTCCGGTTGCAGCCCCAACAGCGCGCTGTTGCTGTCGGCGATATAACGCTGCATTCCACGATTGAGCACCGATGTCATTGGTGTACGTGAGGCTTTATGTCCGGCGCGCTGCGGCAAACAGCCGTACTGATGAAGCGCATCGAGCAGCCCCTGTTTCGCCAGTTCGCGATCCTGATACAAGCCGCGTAAAACAACCTCATCAGGATAAAGTCCCAACGTTTTACCGAGCGTCAAATCGCCGCTTTCCCAGTAGCCGCGTAGCGTAGGGAGATCATGCGTTGTCGCCACCGCCATTGACTGTTGCGGATACGACTGCGGTGCGCGGAACGTTTTTTCATGATCGTTTTCGAAGTAGAGCACTTTGTAAGAGTAAACGCCGCTGCTGCGCAGTTTACCGACGATCTCCACCGGTACGGTCCCCAGATCTTCACCAATCACCATGCACTGATGACGCTGGCTTTCCAGCGCGAGAATCGCGAGCAAGTCATCGACTGGGTACTGCACATACGCGCCGTGATCCGCCGTTTCACCGTACGGGATCCACCACAGACGCAGCATCGACATCACATGATCAATACGCAGCGCACCGCAATTTTCCATGTTGGCACGCAGCAGATCGATAAATGGCGCATAAGCACGGGCGTGGATCACATGAGGATCCATCGGCGGTAGGCCCCAGTTTTGCCCCAGCGGGCCCAGAATATCTGGCGGCGCACCGACGGATGCCTTCAGGCAGTACAGCTCGCGATCGCACCAGGTTTCTGCGCCACCTTCCGCAACACCCACCGCCAGGTCGCGGTACAGACCAATCGGCATCGCGTACCCCTGGCTGGTTTGCCAGCAATCGGCGAACTGGGTGTAAGCCAGCCATTGCAGCCACAGGTAGAAATTCACCTCATCCGCATGCTCTTTGCAGAACGCTTTCACCTTTGGGCTATGCGTGTTCTGGAATCCTTCCGGCCACACCGGCCAGCCCCAGCGCAGCGCATCTTCCTTCACCTGATTGGCATGAATGGCATCGAACGCTGCTTGCCAGTAAAGGCTTTCGCCTTCCTGCTGCACAAAGCGCTGAAACGCCACAACCTGCTCATCGCTCTCCGCGCGCTGGCGGAAGCGCAGCCACGCCATGCGCAACGCCTCCAGTTTCAGCGCTGTAACGGTGGCGTAATCCACCCACTGTGCATCACGGACGGCTCGCAGCGTTTCGCGCGTCGTGGACAGGTTCCACCAGGCCTGCGCCTCTTCGCTGTCGCGGAAATCCGCCACCGCATTGACATCGATATAGATAACATTCAACCAGCGGCGCGATGACGGGCTGTACGGGCTGGCGCTCTCCGGGTTTGCCGGATAGAGCGCATGAATCGGGTTAAGCCCGATAAACGCGCCGCCGCGGCTAGCAACCTCGCCGAGCATCTTTTTCAGATCGCCGAAATCGCCAATCCCCCAGTTACTCTCAGAACGCAGGGTGTAGAGCTGCACACATGCGCCCCATAGTTTCTTACCGTCGAGCAGCGCCTGAGGTTCATAACAACGCGCCGGCGCGATAATCGCCCGGCACTGCCAGTGCTGATTTTTCTGCGTCACAGTTAGCGTGTGATAACCCAGCGGCAGACCAGTGGGCAGTGGCAAATTAGCACCACCGCGCGCGTCGCCCTGGTATTGCTTGCCGGTTTCCGTGGTGAGTTGCCACTGGAAATCACCTTTACCGACAACCGGCAGCACCTTTTTCTTGCCATGGATAAACACTTGCACCACTGGCACTGGCGGTGCGCTGACCGCCACCGCAGGCGCAGGATGCATTGCATCCAGTAAGCGCTGCTTGGTTTGTATGGTAATGGATTGCGGTTTACCGTGCGCATTGATGTAGTTTGGGCTGATCCCCGCCGCCAGCGCGGCCTGTTCCAGACGTTTACTCTCCATCGCCCTTCCTTAGCGTTTAGCCTGCCAGATACGGGTTTGATAATCGCGAATCGAACGGTCGGAGCTAAACATTCCGCAACGCGCAGTATTCAGGATCGCGGCGCGCGTCCAGGCTTCCTGGTCGCGGTAGAGCACATCGACACGTTTTTGCGCGGCCACGTAATCAGCGAAATCCGCCAGCACCAGATACGGGTCGCCGCCCTGTTTGCCGATACTGTGCAGCATCTGGTCGAATGCGTGTTTATCGCCATCGCTGTATTTACCGCTTTCCAGCTCTTTCAGCACCGCATCCAGAAGCTTGTCTTTTTTGCGCCACTTCAGCGGGTCGTACCCTTTCGCTTTCAGCGCCTTCACCTGCTCAACGGTGTTACCGAAGATAAAGATATTCTCCTCGCCCACCTGCTCAGCAATCTCGACGTTGGCACCGTCCAGCGTACCGACGGTTAACGCACCATTCAGCGCCAGCTTCATGTTGCCAGTGCCAGATGCCTCTTTACCGGCCGTGGAGATCTGCTCGGAAACGTCCGCTGCCGGAATCAATTTTTCCGCCGCCGAGACACAGTAATCCGGCAGGAAGACAACCTTCAGTTTGTCGCCAATGCTGGCGTCGTGATTAATCACTTCCGCCACTTTATTGATGGCATAAATAATATTTTTCGCCAGGTAGTACCCCGGCGCGGCTTTCGCGCCAAACAGGAACACGCGCGGCACGCGGTCGGTTTGCGGGTTTTCGCGGATCTCTTTATACAGCGCGATGATATGCAGCAAACCAAGATGCTGGCGTTTGTACTCGTGCAAACGCTTGATTTGAATATCGAACAGTGCTTGCGGGTTAATGTCTATGCCGGTACGCGCTTTCACAAACGCCGCCAGTTGCTGTTTGTTGTGCTGCTTAATCTCGCGGTACTGTTTGCGGAACGCCGCATCGTCGGCGTATTTCTCCAGGTTAATCAATTGGTCGAGATCGTTGGCCCACTCTTTTTTCAGCGTCTTATCAAGCAGCGCAGCCAGTTGCGGGTTGCACTGTTTGATCCAGCGGCGCGGGGTGATGCCATTGGTGACGTTATGGAATTTGCCCGGCCACAGTTGGTGGTATTCCGGGAACAGGTCTTTCACCACCAGATCCGAGTGCAGCGCCGCAACACCGTTGACCGCAAAACCGCCAACCACGCACAGGTTCGCCATGCGCACCTGTTTGTGATGCACGACCGCCAGCTTCGCCCACACCGCTTTGTCGCCCGGCCAGGTTTGCTCGACCAGCACTTTAAATTTGTCGTTAATCTGCTTAATGATTTGCATATGGCGCGGCAGCAGCGCTTTCACCAGCGTTTCGTCCCAGCACTCCAGCGCTTCAGGCATCAACGTATGGTTGGTATAGGCGAAAGTGCGGCTGGTGATCGCCCACGCATCCTCCCAGCTCAGTTGATGTTCATCGAGCAATACCCGCAGCAGCTCAGGAATGGCGATGGTCGGATGCGTATCGTTCAGTTGAATAACTTCATAGTCCGGCAGTTGCGCCAACTTGCGCCCCGCAAGATGATGGCGGCGCAGAATATCGGCTATCGAACAGGCACACTGGAAATATTGCTGCATCAGACGCAGCTTTTTGCCCGCCTGATGGTTGTCATTCGGGTAGAGCACTTTGGTGAGCTTTTCCGCATCAATACCGGTTTGTTCGGCACGCAGAAAATCGCCATCGTTAAATTTGGTAAGGTTAAACGGGTGCGCGTGCGTCGCCTGCCACAGGCGCAGCGGCTGTGTTACGCCATTGCGATAGCCGATGACCGGCAGATCCCAGGCTTCACCAATCAACGTAAAAGCGGGTTGCCAGAGCCCTTCCTTGCTGACTTTACCGCCAATCCCGACCTGCACGTCCAGTTGTTCGTTATGGCTAAACCATGGGTAGCTGCGGCGGTGCCAGTCGTCCGGCGCTTCGTGTTGTTGCCCGTCAACAAAAGACTGGCGGAACAAACCGTATTGATAGTTCAGACCGTAACCGGTGGCCGACTGACCAACGGTGGCCATCGAATCGAGGAAGCAAGCCGCCAGGCGTCCTAAACCGCCGTTGCCGAGCGCCGGATCGATCTCCTCTTCCAGCAGGTCGGTCAAATTAATGTTGTGGTGTTGCAGCACCTCGCCGACACCCTGATACCAGCCCAAATTCAACAAATTGTTGCCGGTCAGGCGACCAATCAAAAACTCCATGGAGATATAGTTGACGTGACGCTGCTTTTTCGCCGCTTTGGGCGCGGGCTGCGCCGCCAACAAATCCGCCAGCGCACCGCTGACCGCTTGCCACCATTGATGGGTTGTCATGTCATTCGCGGCCTGAACCCCAAAACGCTGCCACTGGCGCGTAAGAGCCGTTTCAAATTCCGCTTTATTAAACGTTGGCTTTGACATAAAGAATCCGGGTCCTGTAATGAAGTAGATCGACGTTTGCGATAGTGTGCCTGGCTCAACAGGTGACTTCCTCATCCTGCCAGGGATTAGCCGGGGAGGAGTGGCGGGGATGAGCGAAAAGTGTGATCGCCGCCACCTAAAGGTAGCGTCTTTTTTGAACATTATTCAATCAAAAAAGCAGCAACAAAGCATGAGAAATTCATCCTGCGTGCAGGAAAAATGAAATGACGTTTCGGAGAGAATAAGTATTGCTGACCAGTGAAAATTTGGCGAAATAATATTTCGGTGAATGGAATTGTTCGTTTTTTGCTATTTGTGCGTTTATGTCAGCCAATGTCTTAATATTTCGAATAAAGACCTTATAGTTGCCGATTGTATTACAAATCCTTGCTGCCGTAGCCCGCCAGTCCTGCTTCCTCGCCTTTTGCCATTATTGTGCTTTATTTATTCGCGACATAAATAGAAATGTGACATGGTGCAAATTCACAATCGCCAGATTCGGACATAACTTGCAATATTTCTTCATCTGGCCGACCTTATTACCATTAATTACGAAGCGCAAAAAAAATCTCCCCCTCCGTTTTTTCGCACAGTGAAGTGATAACTATGTTGATTCCGTCCAAATTAAGTCGCCCGGTTCGTCTCGACCACACGGTGGTTCGGGAACGGCTGCTGGCTAAACTTTCCGGCGCCAACAATTATCGGCTTGCGCTGGTAACCAGCCCTGCGGGTTACGGCAAAACCACGCTCATTTCACAGTGGGCAGCAGGTAAGAACGACGTTGGCTGGTATTCGCTGGATGAGGGAGATAACCAGCAAGAACGATTTGCCAGCTATTTTATTGCCGCCGTTCAGCAGGCGACGGGCGGGCACTGCGTTAGCAGTGAAGTGATGGCGCAAAAGCGCCAGTACGCCAGCCTGCCGTCGCTCTTTTCACAGCTATTTATTGAGCTGACCGAATGGCAGCGCCCGTTGTATCTGGTGATTGATGATTACCATCTCGTCACCAACCCGGTGATCCACGATGCGATGCGCTTTTTCTTACGCCATCAGCCAGAAAACCTGACGCTGATTGTGCTGTCGCGCAACTTGCCGCAGTTAGGCATCGCGAATCTTCGTGTGCGCGAGCAGTTACTGGAAATTGGCAGCCACCAGCTTGCCTTTACCCACCAGGAAGCCAAACAGTTCTTCGACTGTCGCCTGACCTCCCCTATTGAAGCGGCAGAGAGCAGCCGCCTGTGTGACGACGTAGCCGGTTGGGCAACAGCACTCCAGCTTATCGCGCTTTCCGCCCGGCAAAACCACAGCGCTCCGCACCAGTCTGCGCGTCGCCTGGCGGGCATTAACGCCACCCATTTATCGGATTATCTGGTTGATGAAGTGTTGGATAATGTCGATGTCGATACCCGCCATTTCCTGCTCAAAAGCGCGCTGCTGCGTTCTATGAACGACGCGCTGATTGTGCGCGTGACCGGCGAAGAGAACGGGCAGATGCGGCTGGAAGAGATTGAGCGCCAGGGCCTGTTCCTGCAACGGATGGACGATTCCGGCGAATGGTTTAGCTACCACCCGCTGTTTGGCAGCTTCCTGCGCCAGCGTTGCCAGTGGGAACTGGCGACAGAGTTACCGGACATACACCGCGCGGCAGCGGAGAGTTGGATGGCGCAAGGCTTCCCGAGCGAGGCCATTCACCATGCGCTGGCGGCGGGCGATGGCATTATGCTGCGCGATATTCTGCTGCATCACGCCTGGGGGCTGTTTAACCACAGCGAGCTGAGCGTGCTGGAAGAGTCGCTAAAAGCGCTGCCGTGGGAAAGCTTGCTGGAAAACCCTCGCCTGGTGCTGTTGCAAGCCTGGCTGATGCAAAGCCAGCACCGCTACAGTGAAGTGAATACCCTTTTGGCGCGCGCTGAACAGGAGATGACCACACAAATGGACGCCTCGCTGCACGGCGATTTCAATGCCTTGCGCGCGCAGGTGGCTATCAACGATGGCGACCCGGTGGAAGCCGAACGGCTGGCGATGGTGGCGCTTGAAGAGTTGCCGCTGGCAAATTACTACAGCCGCATTGTGGCCACCTCGGTCCACGGCGAAGTGCTGCACTGCAAAGGCGAGCTGACCAATTCGCTGTCGGTCATGCAGCAAACCGAGCAGATGGCGCGTCGCCATGATGTCTGGCACTACGCGTTGTGGAGCCTTATTCAGCAAAGCGAAATTCTGTTCGCCCAAGGCTTCCTGCAAGCCGCCTGGGAGATGCAAGAGAAAGCGTTCTCGCTTATCCGTGAACAGCATCTTGAACAACTGCCGATGCATGAATTTTTGCTGCGCATCCGCGCGCAACTGTTGTGGGCGTGGGCAAGGTTGGACGAGTCCGAAGCAGCGGCGCGCCAGGGTATGGAGGTGCTTTCCGCTCTGCAACCGCAGCAACAATTGCAGTGTCTGGCGTTGCTGGTGCAAAACTCGCTGGCGCGCGGCGATCTGGATAATGCCCGCAGCCACCTGCACCGGCTGGAAAACTTGCTCGGTAATGGTCAGTACCATAGCGACTGGGTATCAAACGCCGACAAAGTACGGGTGATCTACTGGCAAATGACCTGCGATAAAAAAGCGGCCGCCCAGTGGCTGCGCCAGACGCCTAAACCTGAATTTGCCAATAACCACTTCTTGCAAAGCCAGTGGCGTAATATTGCCCGCGCGCAGATTCTGCTCGGTGATTTCGACCCGGCGGAGATGGTGCTTGAAGAGTTAAACGAAAATGCCCGCAGCCTGCGACTGATGAGCGATATCAACCGCAACCTGCTGCTGTTGAACCAGCTTTACTGGCAGGCGGGACGTAAAAATGACGCGCAGCGGGTGTTGCTTGAGGCATTGCAACTGGCTAACCGCACCGGGTTTATCAGCCACTTCGTGATTGAAGGTGAAGCAATGGCGCAGCAATTGCGTCAGTTAATTCAGCTTAATACGCTGCCGGAACTGGATCAGCATCGCGCCCAGCGTATTCTGCGCGATATCAATCAGCATCACCGTCACAAGTTCGCGCATTTTGATGAGAACTTTGTCGAACGGCTGCTAACTCACCCTGAAGTACCGGAATTGATCCGCACCAGCCCGCTGACCCAGCGCGAGTGGCAGGTGCTGGGGCTGATTTATTCTGGCTACAGCAATGAACAGATTGCGGGCGAGCTGGCCGTCGCGGCGACGACCATTAAAACCCATATCCGCAATCTCTATCAGAAGCTCGGCGTCGCCCATCGCCAGGATGCGGTTCAGCATGCGCAGCAGCTATTGAAGATAATGGGTTACGGGGTGTAAAAACCGCCGAAAGGCGGTTTAACACAACTCCAGTTGCACGTTGTTGCTGGTAATCACCTGCACCACGCTTGCAGGTGGCATTGTATCGGTGTAAACCGCGTCCACCATGCTGATACTGCCCATATTGACCATCGCGTTACGACCAAACTTCGAGTGATCCACCACCAGCATCACATGGCGCGAGTTTTCAATGATCGCCCGTTTGGTACGCACTTCATGGTAATCAAACTCCAGCAATGAGCCATCCGCATCAATGCCGCTAATGCCGAGGATGCCGAAATCGAGGCGGAATTGAGAGATAAAATCGAGCGTCGCCTCGCCCACAATGCCGCCGTCCCGGCTGCGAAGCTCACCGCCCGCCAGAATCACCCGAAAGTCGTCTTTTTTCATTAATGTATTGGCAACGTTCAGGTTGTTGGTGACGATGCGTAAATCACTGTGGTTGAGCAGCGCATGAGCGACCGCTTCCGGCGTGGTGCCAATATCAATAAAGAGCGTGGCGCCGTTGGGAATTTGTTCTGCCACTTTGCGGGCAATACGTTCTTTTTCCGCCGTTTGTGTCGCTTTGCGATCGTGCCAGGAGGTGTTTTCCGAGCTCGATGGCAACGCCGCACCACCGTGATGACGCAAAATTTTATTTTGATCTGCCAGATCGTTCAGATCGCGGCGAATCGTTTGTGGACTAACGGAAAATTGCTCGACTAACTCTTCGGTACTGACGTATCCCTGCTGTTTAACCAGTTCAATAATTGCGTCATGACGCTGTGTTTGTTTCATGAATTGTCCCTGGATAATTATGTTCGTTTTCGCACATTTCTTGTGTCGACCAGCGCCATCGCCAGCCCAATCACCATCCCCGCCGTGTGCGCGCCATTAGCAATCGCGAAGCCGGTCAAACCGAACCACTCCGCTATCATCAGCACCACGGTGAAGATAAACAATCCGTTAGGTAACGCAATCTGCGATTCCGGGTCGCGTATACCGCGCAGCCAGGCATAGCCAATTAGCGCGTAAACCACGCCGGATAAGCCGCCAAACCACGGGCCGGTAAGCTGATGCTGCACAAAACCGCTCAATAAGGCGCTAATGAGGGTAATGACCACCAATTTTCCGGTGCCCAGCCGTTTTTCAACCATGCCGCCAAGATACCACCACCAGAAAAGGTTGAAGATGATGTGCACCAGCGAAAAGTGCATTATCGCATGGGTGAAGTAGCGCCAGACTTCAAACTGCACGCTTGCATCCCACGGCCAGGCAAGCCACATCATTACCGTTTGATCGCCGATGATGTTCATCATCACAAACACAACAATGCACAGCGCCGACATCAGCAGCGTTAATGGCCCGCCGCGCTCACGCAGCGCCGCCCGCAAGGGAAAGCGGCGATAGTGCAAGCCACTATCGATTTGGCCGGATTGCCAGCTCGCCGCCAGGTAACGCGGGTCGCCAGGGTTTTCCATAAAACGCGCCAGTTCGCTGCGTACGCGTTCTGCCTGGCTTTCATCTGCCAGCCAGACATCGCTTTGTTGATGGTGTTGAAGAGTGAGGATCACACCCTGGGTCTGCATATAATCAACAAACGCCTGGGCGACGCGAGGGTTGGAAAAAGAGGTAATCATCAACATGGCAGGCGTCGTTTAGTCCCTACAAAAAAAGACAGTATACCGAAGACAAGCGCAATGCCTACAGCGCACCGTGCATCACTTCTGACGGAAAGTGGCGATGCCAGGCGTCGAAACCGCCGTCCACGCTGTAGACCTGATCGTAGCCCTGCTGCAACAGATATTGCGCAGCGCCTTTACTGCTGTTGCCGTGATAGCACATCACCATCACCGGCGTGTCGAAGTCGTTATCACGCATAAACGCGCCCAGCGTGTCGTTGGTTAAATGAAACGCGCCTGGCGTATGGCCCATCGCAAAGCTCTGCGGATCGCGAATATCCACCAGTACGGCCTGTTGCTGGTGCAATTTTTGGTGGGCTTCTTCTACGTTAATACACTCAAAGTGATCCATGACGTTCTCTTAATTGACACAGTAAATGGCTATCCTGCCGTCAAGTGTACGTCGTGACGGCGGGTTAGCGCCATTATGTTATGCATATCACTCTAAATTGTTTTTTTGATGTTACCAAAGGCGCGTTCCTTTGCTATTATGAGCGATATCGAACATTTTTGAGCTATAACGAAAGTGCATGAGGACAGCATGGAAACCAAAGATCTGATTGTGATAGGCGGGGGCATTAATGGTGCCGGTATCGCGGTTGACGCCGCAGGGCGTGGTTTATCCGTGCTGATGCTGGAAGCACAGGATCTCGCCTGCGCGACATCCAGCAACAGCTCCAAATTGATTCACGGCGGCCTGCGCTACCTTGAACACTACGAATTCCGCCTGGTGAGCGAAGCGCTGGCCGAACGCGAAGTGCTGCTGAAAATGGCACCACACATCGCTTTCCCGATGCGTTTTCGTCTGCCGCACCGCCCGCACCTGCGCCCGGCGTGGATGATCCGCATTGGTCTGTTTATGTACGATCACCTGGGTAAACGCACCAGTTTGCCTGCATCGCGCGGTTTGCGTTTTGGCGCAGAATCGGTGCTGAAACCGGAAATCGTGCGCGGTTTCGAATATTCTGACTGCTGGGTGGACGATGCGCGTCTGGTATTGGCCAATGCGCAGATGGTGGAACAAAAAGGCGGTAAAGTGATGACCCGCACCCGCGCAACCAGCGCACGCCGCGAAAATGGCATGTGGATTGTTGAAGCGGAAGATATCGACACCGGAGAAAAATTCAGCTGGCAGGCGCGCGGCCTGGTTAATGCCACCGGCCCGTGGGTGAAAGAATTCTTCGATGACGGCATGCATCTGCCATCCCCGTACGGCATCCGCCTGATCAAAGGTAGCCATATTGTGGTACCGCGCGCACACACGCAAAAACAGGCGTATATCCTGCAAAACGAAGATAAGCGTATTGTCTTTGTGATTCCGTGGATGGATGAGTTTTCGATTATCGGCACCACGGACGTGGAATATAAAGGCGATCCGAAGCACGTTGAGATCGACGAAAACGAGATCAACTACCTGCTGAAGGTCTATAACGGTCACTTCAAGAAACAGCTGACCCGCGAGGACATTGTCTGGACCTACTCAGGCGTACGTCCGCTGTGTGATGACGAATCCGATTCGCCGCAGGCCATCACCCGCGACTATACGCTGGATATCCACGACGAAAACGGCAAAGCGCCGCTGCTGTCAGTGTTTGGCGGCAAGTTGACCACTTACCGCAAGCTGGCTGAACACGCGCTGGAAAAACTGACGCCGTACTACAAAGGTATTGGCCCTGCGTGGACGAAAAGCTGCGTGCTGCCTGGCGGGGATATTGCGGGCGACCGCGATGATTACGCCGCCAAATTGCGCCGCCGTTATCCGTTTATCAGCGAATCGCTGGCGCGCCATTATGCCCGCACTTACGGCAGCAACAGCGAGCTAATACTGGCGAATGCCACCAGCCTTGAAGAGTTAGGCGAGCATTTTGGTCACGAATTGTATGAAGCCGAATTGCGTTACCTGGTCGAACACGAATGGGTCAGACGCCTGGACGACGCTATTTGGCGCCGCACCAAACTCGGCATGTGGCTGAATGCGGAAGAGCAGTCACGCGTGGCGCAATGGCTAACGCGTCATCATAAAGCGGAACTGTCGCTGGCGTCGTAACAGAATCAGCCTCTCCCCTACGGGAGACTGGCATCGCAAGAGAAGAAACCTCTCCCGACCGGGAGAGGTTTTTTTATTACAGCCGAACCGGTTTGATATTCCAGATATTCTCGGCATATTCCTGAATAGTGCGATCCGATGAGAAGTACCCCATATTGGCGATATTGCGCATCGCTTTATGGGTCCACTCTTCCGGATGGCGATAGAGCTCATCCACTTTTTCCTGGCAGTCGACATAGCTCCGGAAATCCGCCAGGACCTGATAATGGTCGCCAAAGTTGATCAATGAATCGACGAGATCGCGGTAGCGCCCAGGTTCCTGCGGGCTGAACAAGCCAGTGGCGATTTGCGTCAGTACCTGATGCAACTCTTCATCTTTCTCGTAGTATTCACGCGGTTTGTAGCCCTTGCGCCGCAGCGCTTCCACTTCATCCGCCGTGTTACCGAAGATAAAGATATTCTCTTCACCAACATGTTCCTGCATCTCAACATTCGCACCGTCCAGCGTGCCAATGGTCAGTGCGCCATTAAGGGCGAACTTCATATTGCTGGTACCGGAGGCTTCCGTACCCGCCAGTGAAATCTGCTCGGAAAGATCCGCCGCCGGAATAATGACCTGCGCCAGGCTGACGCTGTAATTGGGGATAAACACGACTTTCAGTTTGTCGCCAATCTGCGGATCGTTGTTGATCACCTGCGCAACATCATTGATCAAGTGGATGATATGTTTCGCCATGTAGTAAGCAGAAGCAGCCTTACCGGCGAAGATATTGACGCGTGGCACCCATTGCGCCGTTGGATCAGCCTTGATGCGGTTATAGCGAACAACAACGTGCAGCACGTTCATGAGCTGACGCTTATATTCATGAATGCGTTTGATCTGCACATCGAATAGCGCTTTCGGGTTCACTACCACGTTCAGTTGCTGGGCGATAACGATCGCCAGCCGTTTTTTATTCTCCAGCTTCGCCTGCCGCACCGCCTGATTCACCGTCGGGTAATCAATATGCTGCTCCAGCTCGCTTAACTGACTGAGATCGGTACGCCATGTGCGGCCAATATTTTCATCAAGTACGTTTGAAAGCGCCGGGTTCGCCAGCGCCAGCCAACGTCGCGGCGTCACGCCGTTGGTGACGTTGAGAAAACGCATCGGGAAGATGTCTGCGAAATCGGCAAACAGCGACTGGACCATCAAATTAGAGTGCAGCTCAGAAACGCCATTCACTTTATGGCTCACCACCACCGCCAGCCAGGCCATACGCACCTGGCGCCCACTGGATTCGTCAATAATCGACGTGCGGCTCAACAAATCGATGTTATTAGGATGCTGCTCCTGCAAGGTCTTGAGGAAATAATCATTAATTTCAAAGATGATTTGCAGATGGCGCGGCAAAATTTTACCCAGCATATCCACCGGCCAGGTTTCCAGCGCCTCACTCATCAGCGTGTGGTTGGTATAAGAGAAGACCTGGCAGGTCACTTCAAAGGCGTCATCCCAGTCGAATTTATGCTCGTCTATGAGCAAACGCATCAGCTCAGGAATCGACAGCACCGGGTGGGTGTCATTAAGGTGAATGGCGATTTTATCTGCCAGATTGCTGTAAGTCTGGTGCAGCTGATAGTGACGGCTGAGGATATCCTGCACTGTTGCGGAGACAAGAAAGTACTCCTGACGCAGACGTAATTCTCGACCGGAATAGGTTGAATCATCCGGATAAAGCACACGGGAGACGTTTTCCGAGTGGTTTTTATCTTCCACGGCGGCAAAGTAGTCGCCCTGGTTAAATTTGCCGAGATTGATTTCGCTACTCGCCTGCGCATTCCACAAGCGCAGCGTGTTGGTCGCATCGGTATCGTAGCCGGGGATAATCTGATCGTAGGCAACGGCGAGGATCTCTTCGGTTTCAACCCAACGGCTCTTTCTGCCTTCCTGCTGAATGCGCCCGCCAAACCGCACCTTGTAGCGCGTGTTGTGGCGTTTAAACTCCCACGGGTTGCCGTACTCCAGCCAGTAATCCGGCGACTCTTTCTGCCGCCCGTCCACGATGTTCTGCTTGAACATCCCGTAGTCGTAACGAATGCCGTAGCCGCGACCGGGCAACCCCAGCGTCGCCAGAGAATCCAGGAAGCAGGCCGCCAGTCGACCGAGGCCACCGTTGCCAAGACCGGGGTCGTTCTCTTCATCAATCAGCTCTTCAAGGTCGAACCCCATTTCATCCAGCGCATTTTTCACATCGTCATAGATACCGAGTGAGAGCAAGGCGTTAGAAAGGGTACGGCCAATCAGAAACTCCATCGACAAGTAGTAAACCTGGCGCACTTCCTGAGAAAGTTGCGCGCGGGTGGAACGCAGCCAGCGCTCCACCAGCCGATCGCGCACGGCAAACAACGTGGCATTCAGCCATTCGTGGCGGTTGGCGACAGCCGGATCTTTACCGATAGTGAACATCAGTTTGTAGGCAATCGAATGTTTTAACGCCTCAATACTTAACGTAGGTGAAGCATAAGTAAAAGGTGCATTCATATAAGTGATTCCTGGGAAACTATTTCAACCGAAAGTAAAGATCGCGGTATGACTGTGCAGCGATCTGCCAGCTAAAATCCATCGACATCGCCTGACGTTGCACAAAACGCCAAAGCGATGGACGGGACCACAACACGAAAGCACGCCTGATGGCCCTAAGTAGCGACCAGGCATTACTGTCTTCAAAGACAAAACCGCTAGCGACGCCATCCGCCAGGTTTTCCAGCGAACTGTCGGAAACCGTATCCGCCAGCCCGCCAGTACGGCGCACCAATGGCAGCGTGCCGTACTTCAAGCCATACAACTGTGTCAGGCCGCAAGGTTCAAAACGGCTCGGTACCAGAATCACATCCGCCCCGCCCATAATGCGATGCGAGAACGCTTCGTGGTAACCAATCTGCACCCCTACCTGCCCGGAGTGTTCTGCGGCGGCGGCGAGGAACCCTTCCTGCAACACCGGATCGCCCGCCCCCAGCAACGCCAGTTGACCGCCCTGTTCAAGAAGCCCAGGCAAGGCTTCAAGCACCAGATCCAGCCCTTTCTGGCTGGTCAGGCGGCTTACCACCGCAAACAATGGGATCTTGTCGTTCACTTTCAGCCCCATCGCCACTTGCAGTTGGCGTTTGTTTTCCGCTTTTTCTTCCAGCGTATCGCGCGTGTAGCGCGCACCGAGCAGCAAATCGGTGGCTGGATCCCAAATTTTTTCATCCACGCCGTTCAGGATGCCGCTCAAACGCCCTTCTTGCTGACGCTGGCGTAACAGCCCTTCCATGCCATAGGCGAACTGCGGTTCGGTGATCTCGCGAGCGTACGTCGGGCTCACCGCGGTAATATGGTCCGCGTAATACAGCCCCGCCTTAAGAAACGAAATCTGTCCGTTGAACTCCAGCCCATGCATATTAAAGAACGACAATGGCAGTTCGATGTCATTCATATGCTGTGCATAAAACATGCCCTGATAGGCAAGGTTATGCACTGTAAACACCGACTTGGCCGGATGCCCTTTCGCAGCGAGGTAAGCCGGAGCCAACCCTGCATGCCAGTCGTGCGCATGCACCACATCCGGGCGCCAGAATGGATCAAGCCCACTGGCCATTTCGCTGCCGACCCAACCGAGCAACGCAAAACGCAGCACGTTGTCGGTATAGGCGAACAAATTCGTATCGTGATAGGGACTACCGGGCCGATCATACAGATGCGGCGCATCGATCATGTAAATCCCCACCCCGTTAAAGTGACCGAATAACAGCGAAATAGGCCCGGCAAACGTCTCGCGTCGGGACACCACTTTCGCATCGCTCACACCACGACGAATATCAGGGAACGCAGGCAACAGAACGCGAGTATCAACACCACCGGCAATTTGTGCCGCAGGTAACGCGCCAATCACGTCTGCCAGACCCCCGGTCTTCAGCAACGGAAACATCTCAGAACATACATGTAAGACCTGCATTATCGCTCCTGTTCGAAACCCGTTGGCCTTGACGCCAGGAAAGGGAAAACAGCGCGGACCCCTTCCGCGCAAGGTTATTATCTGATGCTTTCAGCTTTTAATTTGCGCAACATTTCACGTGTGACCAACACAATCCCTTCTTCAGAACGGTAAAAGCGACGTGCATCTTCTTCTGCATTTTCACCAATCACCGTTCCTTCCGGTATCACGCAGCCTCTGTCGATAATGCAGCGATGGAGGCGACAGGAACGCCCCACCCACACTTCCGGTAGCAAGACCGAAGAGTCGATATTGCAGAACGAATTGACGCGCACGCGGTAGAACAACACCGACTGCACAACAACCGATCCTGAAATAACGCAACCGCCGGAAACCAGCGAGTTCAACGTCATGCCGTGGCTGCCCGACCTGTCCTGGACGAATTTCGCCGGGGGTAAAGATTGATTATAGGTACGGATAGGCCAATTTTGATCGTACATGTCCAGTTCCGGCATCACCGAGGCTAAATCCAGGTTCGTTTTCCAGTAGGCTTCGAGCGTACCGACATCCCGCCAGTACGGACTGGCATTAGGATCGGACTGCACGCAAGACAACGGGAAAGGGTGCGCATACGCCATGCCAGACTTCACAATCTGCGGAATGATGTCCTTGCCAAAATCATGGCTGGAATCTTCATTCTCATCGTCCTGCTCCAGCAGGTCGTACAGATACTCCGCATCAAAAATATAGATCCCCATGCTGGCCAGCGCCTGGCTGTCATCACCTGGCATACAGGGTGGCGACGCAGGTTTTTCCACGAAGTCGATAATTTTGTCGTTCTCATCAACAGCCATCACACCGAAAGCCGTGGCCTCATGTATAGGCACCGGCAGGCAGGCAACGGTACAGCGCGCCTGTTTTTCGACATGGTCAAGCAGCATGCGTGAGTAATCTTGCTTGTAGATGTGATCGCCCGCCAGAATGACGATGTACTCCGCACCGTAGCGGCGAATAATGTCGAGATTCTGCGTGACCGCATCCGCTGTGCCGCGATACCAGTTTTCACCATGCACACGCTGCTGAGCGGGGAGCAGATCGACTGACTCATTCATCTCGTTGTTAAAAAACGACCAGCCGCGCTGAATATGTTGAATCAGCGTATGCGATTGATACTGCGTGATGACGCCAATTCGTCGAATGCCTGAGTTAATGCAGTTGGAAAGGGCGAAATCGATGATGCGGAACTTGCCACCAAAGTGCACCGCGGGTTTGGCACGTTTTTTGGTTAAATCTTTCAGACGCGTCCCCCGGCCGCCCGCCAGGATCAGGGCAACAGATTTTAGTGGCAACTGACGCGCCAGCATTGTTGGGTCGTTCTTATCTAATCTCACCATGACTGACTCCTTTTTTATGACCGCTGAAATACGCACACTCCATGCGCGGGCCCGTGCCAGATAGAGACGATGACCGGATTGTCCTCTCCGGCAAAAGGCGGAATGGCGCACCATTCACCTGTGGGTAAAGCAATTTCTGCAACTTCTGCGGTGGCATTAAGGGTGATTAACACGCTGTCAGATAACAGGATCTGCAAACGGTGCACCCCGTTTTGCCACGCCTGCGGCGATAACGGCCGTCCTTCATCATTTAACCAGGCGACGTTGCCGTCACCCTCTTCCCACCATGCGTCACGCGTAAGCGCAGGAATACGCTGGCGCAAATGGATAAGCGCGGCGGTAAAGGTCACCAACCCGCTATCCACCTGGTTCCAGTCGAGCCAGGTTAAGGCGTTATCCTGGCAATAGGCGTTGTTATTGCCATGCTGGCTATGCCCCATTTCATCGCCAGCCAGCAGCATTGGCGTGCCTTGCGAAAGCAGCAGCGTAGTTAACAGCGCATGCATGCTCGCGCGCCGTCTTTCCAGCACATCAAGGCTGCCGCCTAACCCTTCTGTTCCGTGGTTAAAGCTGTGATTACTGTTGGTGCCGTCGCGATTGTCTTCGCCATTGGCTTCGTTATGTTTATGGTCAAAAGAGACGCAATCCCGCAGCGTAAAACCGTCGTGGGCGGTAATCAGGTTGATAGAGGTCGATGGCAAACGCCCATCACGTTTGAACACATCGCTGGAGGCGGCAAAGCGCCCGGCGAACTCCCCTAATGAGAGGGATTGTTCAAGCCAGAAACGGCGCGTCGCGTCGCGGAAATGATCGTTCCACTCGGCAAAAGGCGGCGGGTAGTTCCCCACTTGATAACCGCCAGGGCCGATATCCCACGGCTCGGCAATCAACTTCAGCGAGCGCAACAGCGGATCGTTTTTGATGGCAGAAAATAGCGGTGCTTGCTGGCTGAATTCCGGCGTGCGCCCCATCACAGAGGCCAGATCAAAGCGAAAACCATCCACATGAAAAGTCTCTACCCAGTAACGCAAACAGGCATGGGCGTAATCCACCACATCGGCGTTGTTCAGATTGAGCGTGTTACCGCAGCCGGTCCAATTGTGGTAATCGCCGTCCTCGCGGATCCAGTAATAGCTACGGTTGTCGACGCCGCGCAGCGAGAAGGTCGGCCCGTCGAGATCGCTTTCGGCGCTATGGTTGAGGACGATATCAAGGATCACTTCGATCCCAGCCTGATGCAGGGCTTTTACCGCATCGCGAAACTCATTAATCGCCTGTGTCGGGTGACTGGCGTAACGGGGTTCCAGCGCAAACAGCGCCAGCGGGTTATAGCCCCAGTAATTAGAAAGCCCCAGGCGTTGCAGGCGCGGCTCGCTGGCGAAATGCG
Organism: Kosakonia quasisacchari; assembly: GCF_004331415.1. Lineage (GTDB taxonomy): Bacteria > Pseudomonadota > Gammaproteobacteria > Enterobacterales > Enterobacteriaceae > Kosakonia > Kosakonia quasisacchari. The sequence continues at coordinate 19,180 of NZ_SJOP01000018.1, read as the reverse complement.
CCACAGGCAATAATTCCAGCGCAGTCATCCCCAGTTGTTTAAACCAGTTGATCATCACCGGGTGGCCCAGCGCCTTGTAGGTGCCGCGTATTTCCTGCGGGATCTCCGGATGCAGCCACGTCAGCCCTTTTACATGCGCCTCGTAAATGACCGTGTTGCCCCAGGGGATTCTCGGCGGCGCGTCTGCTTCCCAGTCGTAGGCTTCGTGCACCACCACGCTGCGCAATCCGAGCACTGCGTTATCGTGGGGATCCGGCGTGTCATAACCGCCGTGAAACAGCGGGTTATCAAGCGTTTCGCCTTCAACACGCAGCGCACACGGGTCGAGCAATAATTTGGCCGGGTTAAAACGGTGTCCACGAGCAGGTTCCCACGGGCCGTGGACACGGTAGCCGTAATGCAAGCCAGGCTTTGCACCCGGCAGAAAACCGTGCCAGATATCGCCGGTGCGGCCGGGCAAGTCGACGCGCTGTTCATTGCCTTCGTCATCGAACAGGCACAGCTCCACGCGCTCTGCATGCGCGGAAAACAGCGTAAAGTTCACGCCGTTGCCCTGCACATGCGCGCCGTGGGGCGTCGCTTTTCCGGCCGTCAGCTTGCTCATTCTCCCTCCCGCACCAGCCAGATGGTCGCCAGCGGCGGCAAGGTCAACAGCAGGGAGTGCTCTCGCCCACGATTGGCGATCGCATCGCTGTGTACCACGCCGCCATTGCCGGTATTGCTGCCGTGGTAATGCATTGAGTCGCTGTTCAACTCTTCGCGCCAGCGCCCCGGTTGGTTAATACCGATGCGGTAGCCCGGGCGCGATACAGGGGTAAAGTTACTCACGACGAGAATTTCATTGCCCTGCTTATCACGGCGCACAAAGGCAAACACCGAGGCTTCATGGTCATCCACCACCATCCATTCAAAACCGTAGGGGTCGAAGTCCAGCTCGTGCAGCGCTTTGTGATGGCGATAAACCTGGTTCAAATCGCGCACCAGCCGCTGCACACCGTGATGCCAGTTATCACCACCCTCCAGCAAGTGCCAGTCGAGGCTGCCATCGTGATTCCACTCGCGGCCCTGCGCGAACTCGTTGCCCATAAACAGCAGTTTTTTACCGGGGAAAGCCCACATCCAGGCGTAATAGGCACGCAGGTTGGCAAACTTTTGCCAGGCATCACCGGGCATACGGTCAAGAATCGATTTCTTCCCGTGCACCACTTCGTCATGAGAAAGCGGCAGGATAAAGTTTTCGGTGTAGTTATAGAGAATACCGAAGGTCATCTTGTCGTGATGGTACTTGCGATACACCGGATCAAGCTTCATGTAGTCCAGCGTGTCGTGCATCCAGCCGAGGTTCCACTTGTACCAGAAACCGAGGCCGCCTTGTGATGGCGGGCGTGACACGCCAGCGAAATCGGTAGATTCTTCCGCCATGCTGACGGCACCGGGCGCTTGCTCGCCGAGAATACGGTTGGTATTGCGCAAAAACTCGATCGCTTCCAGGTTCTCACGACCACCGTATTCATTGGGGATCCATTCACCTTCTTTGCGGCTGTAGTCGCGGTAGATCATCGAGGCAACTGCATCCACTCGCAGAGCGTCAATACCGAAGCGTTCAATCCAGTACAGCGCGTTACCGACCAGATAGTTACTCACTTCCCGGCGACCATAGTTGTAAATCAAGGTGTTCCAGTCCTGGTGAAAACCTTCACGCGGATCGCTGTGCTCGTAGAGTTTGGTGCCGTCGAAGTCTGCCAGGCCAAAGTCATCCGACGGGAAATGCCCCGGCACCCAATCAAGGATCACGCCTAAACCGGCAGCATGCGCAGTGTGAATAAAGTGCAGAAAATCGTCGCGCGTACCAAAGCGGCGGGTTGGCGCGTACAAACCGGTAGGTTGATACCCCCAACTGCCATCAAACGGGTGCTCATTCACGGGCATCAATTCAATATGGGTGAACCCCATCCATTTCGCATAAGGCACCAGTTGATCCGCCAACTCCCGATAACTGAGCCAATAGTTATTGTCCGTATGGCGACGCCAGGAACCCAGATGCACTTCATAAATACTGATTGGCGCATCGAATTCATTAGCGCGTTTGCGCTCTTCGCTCTGCGTTTTCTTGCCCGGCAAGCCGCAAATCAGCGACGCGCTGTCGGGCCGCATCTGCGCCTCAAACGCGTAAGGATCAGCTTTGATACGCAGCTTACCGTGGGCATCAATCATCTCGAATTTATAGAGCTGCCCATTGAGCGCACCGGGAATGAAAAGCTCCCAGATACCACTTTCCCGACGCAAGCGCATCGGATGGCGGCGGCCATCCCAGTAGTTAAACTGCCCCACCACCGAGACACGTTGCGCGTTTGGCGCCCAGACGGAGAAACGCGTACCGACCACGCCATCGACCGTATCGGCGTGCGCACCCAGCGTTTCGTAAGGCCGCATATGCGTACCTTCGCTCAGCAGCCAGGCATCCATATCCTGGATTAACGGGCCAAAACGGTAGGGATCATCAATCAGGTTTTGTTGGCCGTGCCAGATAACGGCGAACTGATAATAGAACGGGTTTTTACGGCGTTGCATGACGCCGCAGAAGAAGCCCCTGGAATCCAGGCACTCCAGATTTCCCACTTTGCGCCCCGTTTTCGGCTCGATAACCCACACTTCGGTGGCATCAGGCAGCAGCGCGCGCACTTCCAGACCGGCTTCGGTCTGGTGCATCCCTAGCACCGAAAAAGGATCGGCAAAATGACCAGAAATTAGCGCGTTAATGACGTCTTTATCAACACGAACGGACATGATTCTCATCCTGTTGTTGTGGTATCGCACCTTCCACCGTAGTAAGTCCGGTTGCGACACTTTTTTGACCTGAACGGCGCAGCACCAAATGTGCATCCTCTCTGCTCCGTCCCATCTTCAGGCAAGATGTTCCGACACCTTGTCTAAAGCATAGCCAACACTTTTCAACACTTGAGAAAATAAACACATCTGTGCTTCTTTCTGTCAAAAAAGCACAAAAAAAGGGGCGCCGTAGCGCCCCTTGTGGTGGTGAACTCTGTTACGCCAGTTGGCGCAGCATACGACGCAGTGGTTCGGCCGCGCCCCACAACAGCTGGTCACCAACGGTAAAGGCAGAGAGGAACTCTGGCCCCATGTTCAACTTACGCAGGCGACCCACCGGCGTGGTCAGTGTGCCGGTCACGGCGGCAGGCGTCAGTTCGCGCATGCTGATCTCGCGATCGTTTGGCACCACTTTCGCCCACGGGTTATGCGCCGCCAGCAACTCTTCGACGGTCGGGATCGAGACATCTTTTTTCAGCTTGATGGTAAACGCCTGGCTGTGGCAGCGCAGCGCGCCGATGCGCACGCAAAGGCCATCGACCGGAATCACATCCCCGGTGTTGAGAATTTTGTTGGTTTCGGCCTGGCCTTTCCACTCTTCACGGCTCTGGCCGTTATCGAGTTGTTTGTCGATCCACGGGATCAGGCTGCCCGCCAGCGGTACGCCAAAGTTATCGACCGGCAGCTCGCCGCTGCGGGTCAGCGCGGTCACTTTACGTTCGATATCCAGAATCGCCGAAGCGGGATCGGCAAGCTCAGCGGCAACATGGCTGTGCAACTGGCCCATTTGCGTCAGCAGTTCACGCATATGGCGCGCGCCGCCGCCGGACGCCGCCTGGTAAGTGGCAACGGAAACCCACTCCACCAGATCGTTAGCAAACAGCCCGCCGAGTGACATCAGCATCAGGCTAACGGTGCAGTTACCGCCGACGAAGGTTTTCACACCGTTGTTCAGACCGTCGTTGATCACCGCCTGGTTAACCGGGTCGAGGATAATGATGGCGTCATCTTTCATGCGTAAAGAGGAAGCCGCGTCAATCCAGTAACCCTGCCAGCCGCTTTCACGAAGCTTTGGATAGATTTCGTTGGTATAATCGCCGCCCTGGCAGGTGACAATGATGTCGAGTGCCTTCAGCGCTTCCAGATTGAACGCGTCCTGAAGCGTGCCTGCTGTACTTCCGCCAAATGCGGGTGCAGCCTGCCCAAACTGGGAAGTGGAAAAGAAGACAGGGCGAATGGCGTCGAAATCGCGCTCTTCAATCATGCGCTGCATGAGAACGGAGCCGACCATCCCGCGCCAACCGATAAAACCAACATTTTTCATAGCGAAGTTCCTGCGAAGGTGTGTGCTGTGTATACGAACCAGTATCCCACTGGGAATAGCCACATTACAAAATGCAGCCAAAGTCGCAAGTGAAATTAATCAATGATCGCGAACGTATCAGAAATGCAGCTAATTACTGCAATTTTGCCGCCTGCGTCAGGGATAAGAGTGAATGACTGATATCATCTCCGCCACCGTGTTATTGATCCTGATTATGGATCCGTTGGGCAACCTGCCCATCTTTATGTCGGTACTGAAACATACTGAGCCGAAGCGCCGACGGGCGATCATGATCCGCGAGCTGCTGATTGCGCTGCTGGTGATGTTTATCTTCCTCTTCGCCGGGGAGAAAATCCTCGCGCTGCTGAATTTACGCGCAGAGACGGTTTCTATCTCCGGCGGCATTATTCTGTTCCTGATTGCCATAAAGATGATTTTTCCCAGCGAGTCCGGCAGCAGCTCTGGCCTGCCCGCTGGCGAAGAGCCGTTTATTGTTCCTCTGGCAATTCCGCTGGTGGCAGGTCCAACGCTGCTGGCAACGTTAATGCTGCTTTCCCATCAGTATCCGAATCAAATGAGTCACCTGGTGATCGCGCTGCTGATTGCCTGGGGCGGCACCGTGGCTATCTTGTTGCAATCGTCGCTGTTTTTGCGCCTGCTCGGCGAGAAAGGGGTTAATGCGCTGGAAAGGCTGATGGGGCTGATTTTGGTGATGCTCGCCACCCAAATGTTCCTGGATGGGATTCGGGTGTGGATGAAGGGATAAAACTTACCCTCTCCCGGCGGGAGAGGGTTTGCAAACTTAGCTCAACAGTGAAAACGCAATCATCCCGATAATCGCACCGGTGGTGCCGAGGATGGTTTCCATCATGGTCCAGGTTTTCAGCGTTTGTGCTTCGGTTGCGCCGGTAAAGCGGCCATACAGCCAGAAACCGGCATCATTGACGTGGCTTACCACAATCGAACCGCCCGCGATGCAGATAGAGAGTGCCGCCATCTGCGCGCCGTTGAAGTGCAACTGTTCAATAACCGGCATCACCAGGCCGACTGCCGTCAGGCAGGCAACCGTGGCGGAACCCTGAATAATGCGCACCGCAGCGGCCAGCACAAAACAAGTGATCGCGATAGGCAAGCCCAAGCCGGTCAACGCTTCGCCCAGCGCCGGACCAACGCCGGAATCCACCAGCACTTGTTTGAACACACCGCCTGCGCCAATCACCAGCAGGATAATGCCCGCCGGTTGCAGCGCGTGACCGCAGATTTCCATCACGCGATCTTTCGGCATCCCCTGACGCATCGCCAGGCCATAAATCGCCACCAGGCAGGCAACGAGGATCGCGGTGAACGGGTGACCGATAAACTCCAGCCAGTTGTACAAATTGCTGCCTTCGGCTACAAAACGTGCGGCGATGGTTTTCATCCCCACCAGCACCAGCGGGAGCAAAATCAGCGACAGACTAAAACCGAACGATGGCATTTTGCCTTCGCCCAGGTGCGGTTCGCTAATGTCATCCGGAATGTGCAGTTCTACGTAGCGGCTAATAAAGTTGCCCCACAGCGGGCCGGCAATCAGCATGCCCGGAATTGCTGCGCACAGGCCAATCAGGATCATCCAACCGAAATCCGCGTGCATTTGCGATGCCAGCAGCATCGGTGCAGGCCCCGGCAGCAGGAACGCCGCGGCGGCTGCAACACCGGCAAACAGCGGAATCACCAGTTTCACCAGGTTGGTGCCAGTGTGGCGCGCCATGGAGAACGCCACGCTAATCAGCAGTACGATCGCCACTTCAAAGAATAGCGGCAGCGCACAAATCAGCCCCGCCAGACCAATCGCGTAATGCGCGCGGCTGTGGCCGAAAGAGTGGAGCATTTTGACGGCGATTTGGTCCACCGCACCGGTCTCATGAAGGATTTTGCCGAACATGGCGCCGAGCGCGACCACAATCGCCAGAAAGCCGAGCGTGCCGCCCATGCCTTTTTCCATGGTCTGCGCGATTTTAATCAACGGCATCCCGGAAAAAATCCCTGCACCAATAGAAACCACCATCAAAGCAACGAAAGCGTGCATACGCGCTTTCATCACTAAAAACAGCAGCAGCAAAACCGAGCCTACTGCTGTTAAAACAAGCGTTAATGTACTCACTTAGCACTGCCTTTATTGATGACTTCAATGGTGCTGGCAACAACACCATCCAGCGGCTGGTCAATATCCACAACCAGAACATCCGGCTCATCTGCGCCCGGTTCTTGCAGCGCTTCAAACTGCGTTACCAGCATTTGCGTTTTGAAGAAGTGCCCTTTACGCGCTTTCAGGCGGCTTTCGATCACGTCGAAATCGCCTTTCAGATAGATGAAAGAGAGGTTTGGGTTTCCGTCGCGCAGCTGGTCGCGATAGTGTTTTTTCAATGCAGAACACACGATCAGCGATACTTTGTTGGTGCGCTGCATGGCGAAAGCGGCGTCGTTCAGCGCTTGCAGCCACGGTTTGCGGTCATCGTCATTCAGCGGTTCACCGGACGCCATTTTGGTGATATTGCTGCGCGGATGGAGGAAATCGCCGTCGAGAAACGCGGCATGTAGCTGATGCGCCACTTCGCTGGCAACAGCAGATTTTCCACTGCCTGAAACGCCCATCAGAATATAAACGTGGTTTTCAAGATTTGTCGTGCTCAAGGGTAGCCCCCACAGGTGCAAGAGTGAATTGTTACGGGTAACTGTTATCGGTAACATTGTCCTGCTGGGGTAACGGAGAAGCAATATCCATTCGTGCCAGAGATAAATAACTGTGAGCTAGTTCAAATTTGTCGAGCTAAATAGATCCGCCCGGTGACAAAGTGAAACCTAAATCTAACATTTTCGGCGTAACTGACTCACCACGAATGCGCGCCAGCAAACGTTCAGCACCAATACGCCCCATGCGTTCACGCGGCGTGAGCACACTTGCCAGACGCGGCTCCATTACCTGCCCAATGTCGTGACCGTGGAACCCGGCGATTGCCATATCCTGCGGAATTTTCAACCCCAGACGCTGGCACTCAAACGCCGCGCCAACGGCAAGGTCATCGTTAGTACAAAAAATTCCGTCAAGCTGGGGGTACTCGCGGCGTGCCTGGCGCATCAGCTCAATACCGGCGGTATAAGAGGAAGATTGTTCCACCATCACACTGTACGGCGTTAAACCTGCATCCAGCATCGCCTGCTCATAACCCTTCTGTTTGATGATAGTACGTTCGTCCAGGCGTGCGCCGAGATAAGCGACCCGACGGTGGCCGCGCTCCAGGATGGCCGATGTTATCTGCCGTGCCGCTTCGAAGTTATCAAAGCCAACGGCGATATCGAGGCACGGCGAGCGGCTGTCCATTAACTCCACGACCGGAATGCCAGCAACTTCAATCATTTTCAGCGTGCGCGGCGTATGAGTACGTTCGGTAAGAATCAGACCGTCAATATTCCAGGAAAGCATCGATTCGAGGCGCTCTTCTTCCATCTCGGCTTTGTAACCGTAGTGCGCCAGCATGGTTTGGTAACCGTGCGCGTCGGTGACGCTTTCAATCCCGCGTAATACTTCAGCGAAAACCTGGTTGGTCAAAGAGGGAAGTAACACGCCAATTGCTCGGCTGGTGGCGTTGGAGAGAATATCGGGCGCCCGATTCGGAATGTAACCCAGTTCATCAAGCGCGGCGGCGATTTTGCCACGTAACGCGACGGAAACTTGTTCCGGGTTACGTAAAAAACGGCTGACGGTCATTTTGGTCACGCCAACGCGATCGGCCACATCCTGCAGTACGGGTCTTTTCTTTTTCATCGTCCTGACATTTTATTCTGAGTGAGAGATTTCCTCAGTTTATCACGGACAAGACACAACCTTCCGGCCAAAACCAGGAGGTTGTGTCATTTATTTAAACAACGTTATACCGGCGGCAGATCGAACAGCAGGATTTCACTGTCGCTATCGGCATGCACCGAGATAGCCTGCTCATCCCAAATCGCCAGACCATCACTGGTGGTGGCTTTTGTCCCGTTGATAGTGACTTCGCCTTTCACCACCTGGATCCACACGCGGCGTTCAGCGGCGATCTGGTGGACAGATTGCTCATCTTTTAACAGCGCCCAACGGTAAAGCTCCATATCCTGATGCACTTTCAGCGAGCCATCACGCGCATCCGGCGACAGCACCAACTGTTTGCCCTGCAACGCATCAAAGCGACGTTGTTCATAACGCGGCGTGATACCGTTAGTTTCTGGAATGATCCAGATTTGGTACAGGCGCAGACGGTCGGTTTTGCTCGGGTTGTATTCAGAATGACGCACCCCAGTACCGGCGCTCATAATCTGGAACTCACCCGCAGGTACCTGCTCTTTATTGCCCATGCTGTCCTGGTGTTCTACCGCCCCTTCCAGCACATACGTCAGGATTTCCATGTCCTTGTGCGGGTGGGTACCAAAGCCCTGGCCTGCATCAATAATGTCATCGTTAATCACTCGCAGTGCCGAGAAGCCCATAAAATTCGGGTCATAATAATTGGCAAACGAGAAGGTGTGCCAGGAATCCAGCCAACCATGATTTGCATGGCCACGGTCATTTGCTTTGCGTAAGAAGATCATGTTTTTTACCCCCGTATGTTTTCGATGGAGTAAGTGTGGACGCAATCGACCACCGATCATAGAGGGTGAAAATTGACTCCTCTGTTCAAAAAAAATGAATAAGTAACGAGGAGCCGTTTTCGGTTATTTGGCGAGGGTTATCGTGGCAGGAGAAGCCTGTTCAAAGGCGCGTTCCAGCAGCTCGAGGTTAGTGAGAACTTCAGATTCCTTGACGTAATTTGGCGCACCGGTTGAAAGCGTTTCATACAGCGCATCGTAGACGCGTCCGTAGTCGCCGGTTTCCGGAGCTATCTCTTCCCGCACCGTTTCACCCGCCGCATTCACATATTCCAGAATGCCCTTGCTTTCATCAGCCGCAAAACCAGGGTCGCCCGGCATAATATTGGCTTTCAGGCTGGTTTCCTGCTGATCAATGCCATATTTGATAAACGACCCTTTGGTGCCATGAACAATAAATTTCGGGTAATCAATCTTCACCAGATGGCTGGTTTTGACGATGGTTTTTAAATCGCCGTAAAACAGCTGGGCTTCGAAAGTATCGTCCGGGTTAGCTTTATTACGCAGGCTGCGGATGTCATACGCGGCGTGATCCGGGCGGCCAAACAGCGAAATGATTTGATCCATCGTATGCACGCCAAGACCATAGAATGAGCCGTCCTGTGGCAAACCAGGTTTGGTTTCCGCAACCGGGCGGAAGTAGTCAAAATGGCTTTCAATTTCCACGATATTGCCGAGCTTGCCGCTTTCAATCGCCTTCTTGGTGGTGAGGAAGCAAGAGTCAAAACGGCGATTCTGGTACGGCGTCACCGTCAAACCTTTGCGTTTCGCCAGCTCAAACAGCGTTACCGCTTCCGCCATCGTCGGCGTGAAGGGTTTTTCCACCAGCACATTTTTACCCGCTTCCAGCGCGCGCTTCGCGTAGTCGAAATGGCTGTCGGCATGAGTACAAACGATCACCAGTTTGACCTGCGGATCATTAAAGATGTCATCAATATCGCTGGTGAAGTGAATATGTTGATACTGCGGATACTGCTCTTCCGGCTTCGGGTGGCGGCGAAAAATGTGCGCCACACGCCAGCTATCTTTACGGTGCAGAACATAAGGGAGGTGATAACGGGTGGTGCTTTTACCAAAGCCGATAAATGCGCAATGTAGAGTCATAATTCAGTCCTTATCAAGGTGACTCCTACTACCTTAGCGCATCTGCAAAGGTGCTGTCCCTGCCCCTTTTCTCAAATGGGTTTCAACCTGGCTGGCAAATTAAAGGCAAAAAAAAGCCAGCACGCGGCTGGCTAAGAAATACTGGAAGCAATGTGAGCAATGTCGTGCTTTCAGGATTACCGCAACGGTGTCCCTGAATGCATGGCAATAATAATCATTATCATTCGCACCTGTCTACTTTTTTTTGCAAAAAATGGCAGTTGACGCTTCGCCAGAAAGCCGGGAAGGTAATTGTCTACCCGATCAACAGGAGAAACAGGATGAGTGAGATAGTGGTACGCCATGCCGAAGCGCGCGATGCAGAAGCTTTACGTCAGTTTTATGCGCAACCCGAGGTGTATCATAACCTGCTACAGCTACCTCATCCCCCGACTGAACTCTGGGAAGATCGCCTGAAACCGCAACCCGACCGCCGCCAGTTAGTCGCGTGCATTGACGAGCAAGTCGCCGGAAACCTGACGTTAATGGTGGAACAAAACCCGCGTCGCAGCCATGTGGCGATATTCGGCATGGCGGTTTCATCGGCGTTCCATAACCGGGGCGTCGCCAGCGCGCTGATGCGCGAGATGATCAACCTGTGTGATAACTGGCTGCGCATTGAACGCATTGAGCTCACTGTGTTTGTAGATAACGCTCCGGCGTTGGCGGTGTATCGCAAGTTTGGTTTTGAAATCGAAGGCACCGCTAAGCGCTACGCGCTGCGTAACGGCGAATATGTTGATTCGTACTTTATGGCACGCATGAAAGGCTAAGAAAATCCTCTCCCCTTTGGGGAGAGGATTTGTTCAGTATCCGGCAGTTAAATCATCCACCGAACGCGGATCCGATGCCCCATACAGCGTGCCATCCGGCCCGACCATAATGCTCTGCGTACTGCCCATCGCTTCCTTTACCGCCACTTTTTGCCCTTTCTGCTCAAGCAGTTTTAACGTGTCCGGGCTAAAGCCTTTCTCGACGCGCAGTTCATCCGGCAGCCATTGATGATGAAAACGCGGCGCGCTGGTCGCTTCGGCGACGTTCATCCCAAAATCAATGCTATTGACCACCATTTGCAGCACGGTGGTGATAATTCGGCTGCCGCCGGGGCTACCGGTTACCAGCCAGGTTTTGCCATCTTTCAGCACAATGGTTGGCGACATCGAAGAGAGCGGGCGTTTACCCGGCCCAACCGCATTCGCATCGCCGCCCACCAGTCCGTAGACATTCGGCACGCCCGGCTTGGCCGAGAAATCATCCATTTCGTTATTCAGCAGAATGCCGGTATTGCCAGCGACAATCCCGGTGCCAAATACCGTATTCAGCGTATAGGTGACCGCAACCGCATTGCCGTCTTTATCCACCACGGAGAAGTGCGTGGTTTGGTTACTTTCGTAAGGCTCGAGCTTGCCGGGGCGGATCTGGCTGGAGGGGCGCGCTTTGTTGACATCAATCTGCGCGGCAATCGATTTGGCGTATTCCTTGTTGGTTAACGCCTGCCACGGCACTTTGACAAAGTCCGGGTCGCCCAGATATTCCGAACGGTCGGCGTAGGCATATTTCTCCGCCTCAGCCATCACTTGCATCGCATCCGCGCTGCCGAAGCCATATTTCGCGAGATCGAAGTTTCCCAGGATATTGAGGATTTCCACGATATGGATCCCACCTGAAGAAGGCGGTGGCATGGAGTAAATCTGGTAACCGCGATAGTCGCCGCTTATTGGCGTGCGCTCCACGGCTTTGTAGTTGGCTAAATCCTCTTTGGTGATAAGCCCGCCGTTTTTGCTCATCTGCTGGGCGATTTGCTCAGCAATTGCGCCTTTGTAGAAGGCATCCGGGCCTTTTTCCGCAATCATCTCCAGGCTTTTGGCGAGATTGCTTTGCACCAGCTTGTCGCCTTTTTTCAGCGGCTCGCCATCTTTCCAGAAAATAGCTTTGCTGGTTTCGTGGTTGGGCAACACTTCGCTGCCATAGGTTTTCAAATCTCCGGCCAGCGCATCGTTAACCACAAAGCCCTGTTTCGCCAGCTTAATGGCCGGCTGTACCACTTTGTTCAGCGGTAGCGTGCCGTACTTCTCCAGCGCCAGCGAGAAACCAGCGACGGTGCCGGGCGTGCCGGACGCCAGATGGGAAGTCAGGGATTTTTTACTGTCCGGGTTGCCTTGATCGTCCAGAAACATATCGCGTGTCGCGCCAGCGGGTGCCATTTCGCGGAAATCAATCGCCGTGACCTTCCCCTCTTTGCTACGAATCAGCATGAAGCCGCCACCACCGAGATTGCCCGCCTGCGGGTGTGTAACCGCCAGTGCGTAACCCACCGCCACCGCCGCATCCACCGCATTACCGCCCTGCTTGAGAATATCGACACCGACGCGCGTGGCGGTTTCATCCACCGAGGCAACCATGCCCTGCTTCGCCACCACCGGATGGAAGACATCGGCTTCAACCCCGTAAGACACCGGAGGCGGCGCGGTTGCCTGCCCTTCTGGCGGCGCAGCCGCAACGCCAAAACATCCTCCCGCCATCAGCGCGGCAATCGCCAGCCAACGCGCAAACTTCTGTTTCATCATCGTCGTTCTCCACAATAAGGGCTACAGTCCCCGCTTAAGCCTGGTTCACAACTCTTAAAAATGCATTGTCACGAATGAAAGCGAGTAAACTGATAGGAAACCTCAATGGAGGAAAGGACGATGAAACGATTACTGATTCTGGCGGCCCTGCTGCCTTTTAGCGCCTTCGCGCAGCCGTTAAACACCACCAACGACCCTCACCAACCGGGTTATGTGATCCCAAGCCAGCAGCGGATGCAAACGCAAATGCTCAACCAGCAGCAACAGCATCAAGGGATGCTGAAACAGCAGATGCAGACGCAAACACAACTGCAACAACAACAGTTGCAGACGCAGATGAACAACAATTCCCAACGGGTAAGGCAGGCACAGCCGGGGGAGCTCGATCCCGGCCGCCAGCAGTTGCTCCCCAACAACAGCGCCGGGATGCTCAGCGGGGGAACGAATAGCAGTGGTGTGACACAGCAGCATATGCTGCCGCAAACGCAAAACGGCGACATGCTGCAAAGCACATCGCCGTCGACAACACCTTAGTACTGTTAGTACTGGAAGTGTGGCCCGATATCGTCGATTTTATCGGTACAGATAGAGTCAACGCCCCAGTGCAGTAATTCCGCCGCCCGTGCGGGCTGGTTGACGGTGTAAACCAGAATGCGCAAGCCCGCATCGCGCAGCATACGCACGCGGGCTTCATCCAGCAGTTTATGGTTCAGATGGATAGACACGCACTCCAGCCGTTCGGTGAGCGCCTGCCAGTCATCGCGCCACTCATCAAGCAGCAGGCCGCGCGGTAATTCCGGCGCAGCTTGTTGTGCCGCTTCCAGCGCGTCAATTTCAAATGATGAAAGCAGTGGCGGTGTCATCCCTGCCCACAGTTCGCGCGCGGCCAGCGCAACGACTTTGCCAGTCAGCGGCCCGGTTCCAGTGGTGGGTTTGATTTCGATATTTGCCATCATGCCGTGCTGACGGCAGCGCTCTGCCACCTCAGAAAGCAGCGGCAGCGGCTCACCCTTGAACTCACCGCTGAACCAGCCACCCGCATCTACTTTCAGCAGATCGCTCCACGCCAGTTCGCCCGCAACGCCCCAGCCGTTGCTGGTACGCTCCAGGTTGTCGTCATGCAGCAGAAAAATCTGCCCATCTTTCGACAACTTGGCATCAAACTCAATCATCGTGTGCCCGTAACGCGCGCCAACATCAATGGCGGCCAGCGTGTTTTCCGGCGCCAGCTTACCGCCGCCGCGATGGGCGACAATGTGGGGATATGGCCAGTTGCTCATACTCGTTGTCCTGTTTCACCATCAAATAAGTGCAGGTGATTTTCCGGCAAATGGAGCCACAGCGTGCTGCCTGCCGTCGGGCGATCCTGATGCGACAAACGCACCACCACTTTCTGCTCGCCCCAGCGACCATGCGCTAAGTTATCCGCACCGAGGATCTCCAGCGTATCCATCACCAGCGGTACACCGCCTGCGGCCTGTGAGCTTAGCGCAATATGTTCCGGGCGGATACCCAATGTCATCTTGCGACCGGCATAACCGCGGTAGTACCAGTTGATGGGCAGCGCCATGCCGCTCTCCAGCTCAAAGTGCGTACCGGCGCTGCTGATGCGACCATCAAGCAGGTTCATCGCCGGGCTGCCGATAAAGCTCGCCACAAAGCGGCTGGCGGGCTTTTCATACACCTCAACCGGCGTACCGATTTGCTCCGCCACGCCTTTATTCATTACCAGCACGCGCTGCGCCAGCGTCATCGCTTCCACTTGATCGTGAGTGACATACAAAGAAGTGGTGTTCAGACGGCGATGCAACTGTTGCAGTTCAAGGCGCATTTGCACGCGCAGCTTGGCATCGAGGTTGGAAAGGGGTTCGTCAAACAGGAACACCGCCGGATCTCGCACAATTGCACGGCCCATCGCCACGCGCTGACGCTGGCCACCAGAAAGCTCACGCGGGCGGCGTTTTAACAGGCCATCTAATTCAAGAATACGCGCCGCTTCCGCGACACGCCCGGCGATATGCTCTTTACCCATGCCGCGGATTTTCAGTCCCCACGCCATGTTCTCTTCCACGCTCATGTGCGGGTAAAGCGCATAGTTCTGGAACACCATCGCGATACCGCGATCTTTGGGTTCCATTTCGGTGACGCGCTGGGTATCAATCCAGATATCCCCGCTGGTCACGCGCTCCAGGCCTGCGACCATGCGCAGCAGTGTTGATTTACCGCAGCCTGAAGGGCCAACCATCACAATAAACTCGCCGTCGGCGACATCCAGCGTCAGCGGCTGAATCACCTGGGTTTTGCCGTTGTCCCAACTTTTGGTGACCGCTTGTAATTTTAATCCTGCCATATAAGGTTGCATCTCTTGATTGTTCGTGAACGTCGCTGGCGGCCATTTTTGCCCAAGGCAAGGCGCGAGCGGCGAAGTTTGGTGGGCCCAAATAAAACGCGAGTAACGCAGCTTTGGGCAAAAATGGCCCCAGCCCTTCGGGACGCGTGCCGAAACCGCGTACTCTGCGTTGTCGGATTTGGACATAGGCCCACTATGTCCATCATCCTCCGCCTTGATTACGCGATTTCGGCTCAGCGTCGACGTCACGCACAATCAAGGGATACAACCTACTTCTCACTGTCGACCAGGCCACGCACAAACGCGCGCTGCATGGCTAAAACGATAACGACCGGGGGGATCATCGTCAGCAACATGGCTGCCATGACTTGGTTCCATTGCGTGGTGCTTTCGCCGCTGGCGATCATGCTTTTTACCCCCGCCACGGCGGTGCCAAGGTTGACGTCGCTGATAATCAGCAGCGGCCACAGATACTGATTCCAGCCGTAGATAAAGGTGATGACGAACAGCGCCGCGAGGTTGGTTTTCGACAGCGGCAACACGATGTCGCGGAAAAACCGCATGGGCGATGCGCCATCAATACGCGCCGCTTCCATTAGCTCGTCCGGCAAGGTCATGAAGAACTGGCGAAACAAAAACGTTGCTGTCGCAGAGGCCATCAGCGGCAGCGTCAAGCCGGTATAGCTGTCGAGCATTTTCAGGTTCGCTATCACTTCCACCGTTGGGAAAATACGCACCTCAACCGGCAGCATCAGCGTGCAGAAAATCATCCAGAAGAAGAGGTTACGCAGCGGGAAGCGAAACCAGACAATGGCGAAGGCCGAAAGCATCGACACGGTGATTTTGCCGACGGTGATGACAAACGCCATGATGAAGCTGTTGGTCAACATCAACCAAAATGGTGCGCTATTCGCGCCAATACCATTGACCCAGATGTTGCGCAGGTTTTCCCACAAATGGGTGCCGGGAATCAGCGTCATTGGCGTGTCGTAAACGGCGTTGATATCCAGCGTCGCCGTCACAAAGGCGACATACAGTGGAAACAGCACCACCGCAATCCCGAGAATAAGCATGACATGGCTGAACAACGTCAGTCCGGGGCGATTCTCAATCATTGGTAGCGCACCTTACTTTCAACATAGCGGAACTGGACAACCGTCAGCACTATCACCAGGAACATCAGCACCACCGATTGTGCCGCAGATGCGGAGAGATCCAGCCCGGCGAAACCTTCGCGGTAAATTTTATAAATCAGCGTAGTGGTTGCCTGAACCGGGCCACCGGCTGTCGCGGCATCGATCACCGGGAAGGTGTCGAAGAAGGCGTACACCAGGTTAACCACCAGCAGGAAAAAACTGACCGGCGCAATCAGCGGCAGCGACAATTTAAAGAAGCGGCGGATCGGCCCGGCACCGTCAATGGCGGCGGCTTCGACCAGTGAGCGCGGAATCGACTGCAAGGCGGCGAAAAAGAACAGAAAGTTGTAGCTGATCTGCTTCCATACCGAAGCAAAAACCACGAGGAACATCGCCTGGCTGCTGTTCTGCGCGTGGTTCCAGTCATAACCAAACTGCTCAAGGAAGTGCGTAATCAACCCCCGGCCAGGGTTAAACAAGAAGATCCACATCACGGCAGCAACGGCTGGCGCGACGGCGTAGGGCAGTAACATTAAGGTTTGATAGATTCGGCTGCCGCGCACTACGTTATCCACCAGTGCGGCAAAAAACAGCGAGACCAGTAAGCCGCTGAACGTCACCCAAGCGCTAAAGCGCATGGTGGTCCAGAAGGAGTCCAGGTAATAACTGTCGTGAAACAGCGCGACAAAATTATCCAGCCCAACAAACTGACTGGATAGCCCGAACGGATCGACACTTTGTACCGAATACCACAGCGCTTCAGCCGCAGGCCAGATAAAGAAAATAATGGTGATCGCCAGCTGCGGTGCAACCAACAAGTAAGGGAGCCAGCGCGAACGAAACACCGGACGGGATGAGGACATAAGCGACTCTTTTCAGATAGGCCGGATAGCAACGGCCTACCATTAAGTAGGCCGTATTTGTCTGCCGGATAAGCGCGTCTCATCCGGCAAAGCGCTACATCAAGACTTGGTTGACTGCTCGAAGCGACGCAGCAGTTGGTTACCGCGCTCAACGGCGGAATCCAGCGCCTGTTGCGGGGTTTTCTTACCTGTCCACACGCTTTCCAGCTCTTCATCAACAATGGTACGGATCTGCGGCATGTTGCCCAGACGCAGACCTTTGGTGAACGGCAACGGCGGCTTGTTCAGCATCTGACGCGTGGCAATGTCTGCGCCCGGGTTCTTGTCATAGAAGCCCTCTTTACGCGTCAGATCATATGCTGCGGTAGTGATAGGCAGATAGCCCGTTTTCTGGTGCCATTCCGCTGCGATTTCCGGCTTCGCCAGGAAGTCGAGGAACTGGGCCACGCCTTTGTAAGTGGCATTGTCTTTACCCTGCATTACCCACAAGCTTGCACCGCCGATGATGGCGTTCTGCGGCGCGCCTTTCACGGTGGCGTCATAGGGCATCATCCCAACGCCATAATTGAATTTGGCGTAATGGCGAATATCCGCCAGCGAGCCGGAAGAGGCGGTAGTAATGGCGCAGTCGCCGTTATAGAACTTCTCGGTGGACTCATCTTTACGTCCGAAGTAGCTGAAATCGCCTTTCTTGTTCAGTTCTTCCAGCATGGCGATGTGTTTCACCTGCTCCGGCTTGTTGAACTCCAGTACCGCGTCAGTACCGTCAAAGCCGTTATTTTTAGTAGCAACCGGCAGACCATGCCAGGCGCTGAAGTTTTCAATCTGGATCCAGCCCTGCCAGCCGCTGGCGTAGCCGCATTTCATCCCGGCTGCTTTCAGCTTGGCGGTGTACTCGGCCAGGTCCTGCCAGGTTTTCGGCGGCTGATCCGGGTTTAGGCCCGCTTTTTTAAAGGCATCTTTGTTGTAATACAGCACCGGAGTAGAGCTGTTGAACGGCTGAGAGAGCAAATGTCCCGTTTTAGAATCGGTGTAGTAACCCGCAACGGTTGGCACAAACTGGCTTTCATCGAAGTTGATGCCCGCGTCTTTAAACACCTGGTAGACAGGTTTGATCGCTTTAGACGCCATCATGGTGGCGGTACCGACTTCATAAACCTGCAAAATCGCCGGTGCATTACCGGTACGGAAGGCCGCTATACCCGCGCTCAGGCTCTGCTCGTAGTTGCCTTTATAGATCGGTACGATTTTGTAATCCGGGTGGGTGTCATTGAAACGTTGCGCCAGGGAGTCAACTTCTTTACCTAACTCCCCTTCCATCGAATGCCAGAACGGAATGGTGGTTACTGCCATGGCGTTGCCTGCAAAGACTAATCCCATCGCCAGACCCAAAGCTGTATGTCGTAACGTTGTCATTGTGCTCTCTCTTGTTATGCGGTATGCGCGATTTCACGCGTTTTTATGCTCGCGAGGTAACATGACATGCTCGAATTACAGAAAAATAACCATTTAATTACAAATAGATGACATCCAGGCGTCAGGAAAATGTCGCCTGGATGATAATACGGTGAAGGAAAAATGGCGGTTAATCGGAGTCCCGTCGCGTTTTAGAAGGGAAAAAGGGCTTCTCCGTTGAACAGAGAAGCCCTTTATAAAGGCGCTAAGAGGTATGCACATTACCGTTTTTCCTGAAAAGGCAGGAATTTCTCCCTGCCTCCAGGTTGCTACTTACCGGATTCGTAAGCCATGAAAGCCGCTACCTCACGCAACCCATCTTTGTAACGAATTTCGCACAGCGATTTTCGAGTCAGCCAGGTGAATATCAGCAGTGTGAGACACACTATCAGAACGCACCATATGAAAGAGTTAGGTGTCAGCTTCATAGCCTCTTCTCTGTCAACGCAAAGCAGAAACGGCACCTTCATTGCGAAACAGAGATGTCCTGTGATTGCCTGAGCGGCTTAGGCAGCACGTGCCAAAAGTGGAAGTTGAAGAACCATCTTTGCGAGCAATACATAACAATACTTTGATGGCGCAGCGGGTATCACTGCCTTAGAACATGATATGTAAGAAGGATTGATTGCAGTCTGGAATCCGGACGTGGGTTTATTGATGATAGAGCCGAGTTGAGATATCCGATATGAAGAGGCCAATAGTGCACAAAAATGATCGTCTGCCAGCGCCGAGAACAAACCTCTCTACACCTGAAGCACGGCAGCGCGTTATCAATGGACTTGTTACTACGGCTAAAGCTGACTTTGTCTCCTTAGTTCACTGGCTGAAAGTAGGTAAACAGAATGGTGAAT
>NZ_SJOP01000017.1 GCF_004331415.1 Kosakonia quasisacchari | reverse complement strand
TAATCAGTGTGGCAACGCCTGCGTAGGCCAGGAACATCAAAACTGCATCACCCATAAACACCGCGCTAGCCGCAACGTAACCATTTTTTAATCCATGGGCAACACTGGTTTTCAATACAAAAAAGGTATTCGGCCCCGGCAGTAAGATGATGAAAATGGCGCCGATAAAATAGGACCAGTAACTGAGAACTCCATATTCAGCAAACACAACAACTCCTGTAAAACGATACACATAACTTATAGCTACAACACTACCACACAGCAGCAGCGGCGCACAGGCGTATGCACAAACTGTGGTTGAAGAGTCGACTGGCACTGCCTATGGTGTCTCCAAAGGCTTACCGAAACCTGGGATTTAAGTGAAATTAATTAAGCTAATGCTCGTCTTATCATTAAGCTGGCATATGTCTTTATGACAGTCTTTATCACCGGTCTGGTGATCAGGCAATATTCAGGGGCTATCGATGATAATGCCTCCATGCGCGTTATGAACCAGAGAGCTAAAAATAGCGCACTTCATGGCTTGTTTGCTGTTGCCGCTATTGGCGTAGGTTTACCCGGCTTTTATGCAATCGAGCATTGGGGCTGGCTCGCGCTAAAATATATCGGCCTGAAGATAAGATATTTCTACCACGGGGATTGAATTCACATTCAAATTTGTTAACTCGCAAACATTATCGCGATCGAAATAAAGATTCGCGTTGCCTCATCTGCCAATGATGATCTGGATCATGGAGTATCCAGACGCTTGGTGAGATTACTTATTTTCGTCGTAATACTATCCTAAGGAATGAATTATTTTCAGCATCAGTAAGCGCTGACTAAAAAAGAAAAACACAAGTGAGTTATAACCATTTAAGCATTGAGTTAATTCGTTCCAGACTGAAATAGCAACTACATGAAGATAAGCATTATTAACCCGATATAGTTGATTCTGTTTGAGTGACTACACACTCTAAGGTTATGGGAAAGAAATGGAAAACTTCAAACTAAGACTTAAAAACCATATCGAACATGTCAAAAACGTTGGCATTCACTGCACAACGGAAGAAACCACCAAACAAGCGCTGATCCTGCCTTTTTTAGATATTCTCGGCTTCAATGCTTACGATCCGCAAAAAGTCAGAGCGGAATATGGTGCCGACTTTCCCGGTGTTAAAGCGGGCGAACGTGTTGATTATGCGTTGTTTTGCCAGGGTGTCCCCGTCATGTTCATCGAAGCAAAACCGTATAAAGAGAAAATCGATAATCACTGCCCACAGCTTTCCCGATACTTTAACTGCACGCCGGAAGTGACGATTTCCGCAATTACGAATGGCCAGGAGTGGCGTTTTTTTACCGATCTGCAGGAAAAAAACATTATGGATCCCACGCCATTTTTGCGCATTCGCATGGACGACATTACCGATGCAGACGCCGAACAACTCTTCCGCTTTCGCCACGATAAATTCAAACCGGAGGCGTTACGAACGCTTGCTGAAGAGAGTGTCTATATCTCCTCATTCTCTAAAGTTATTACCTCCAGCCTGAAAGAGGTGGATTCAGAATTTGTTCGGTATGTCGCCTCACGCGCCAATATTGGTCGACAGCTCAATCAGCGGTTTATTGATGCGATCACCCCGCTGGTCAGAGAGGCGGTTCAGCGTTCCGTCAGCGCCATGGTGGTTTCCGGGCTTACCGCCCATCAGCCAATCCGGGAAGAGCTGGCAAACCAGGGCATCGATGAAGCGGTATCGATTGATGAAAAAGCGGATCATATTGATCCGGATAATCCCAACATTATTACGACGCATAATGAACGCGCGTTATATGAAAAAATTGTCTCGATTATCGGGCCGGAAAAAGATTTGCAATCCAAAGATACCGAGTCGTATTACAACGTGCTTTATCAGGGAAAAACCAACCGTTGGATTGTTCGTTATTATGATAAGAAAAATCGCTCATCTCTTCAGTTGCCCATCGAATTGACGCCTATTGCTTTAAATGAAGTGGCACGAGCGGGGCTGGAGCATGATGGCACGCGAATCTATCTCGACCATCCCGAAGATGTATTGCGGATCTCAGGCTTGATACTGGATTCGTTCCAGCATGTGATAAACGATGAGAACTTTAAAAAGAAAAAGAGCAGCAATTAAACTCGCCTGACCATCCCGCTTCGTGCGGGATTTTTTTTGTGCAACGCCTTCCATCACGGCCCAAAGATCGCCCCCTCGTTGAACGCAAACGGATTCTTCGCTTGAATACTGGCTTTTCATCCAGTATAAGTGCTGTACGAAAAAACAGTAAAAAGGGCTGCCTTGTGTTTGTTGAACTGGTTTATGACAAGCGTAATGTTGCGGGTTTACCCGGCGCTAAAGAGATTATTCTCGAAGAATTAACTAAGCGTGTGCACCGCATCTTTCCTGATGCCGATGTGCGCGTAAAACCGATGCAGGCCAATGGCCTGAACAGCGACGCCAGCAAAAGCGATCGTGAAAAGCTCAACCGTATGCTTGAGGAGATGTTTGAAGAGTCTGACATGTGGCTGGTGCAGGAGTAATTTTCTGCCCTTTGCACCCGCAGACAATATCGAATAAGTGTGTCGCTTATCCACGCACTCCTGCATCATTTATTACGGTTTGAATTCCAGCGTCGCGTTTTTGAAGACCTCATAAACAGCCGGTGAAGGTGGTTTCGGGAGCCTCGCTTGCCTGATAGCGATAATAGCAGCGCTGCAAAGTTCAGGATCGCCGCCTATCGGCCGCGCATCCTCTAGTGCGCCATTCTCAGCAAGCCTGATTTGCAGCGTACATACCTTCCCGGCGTAACGATCCGCCTCAAAAAAATGGCTTTCAGTCGCCGATTTGATCTGCACTGCATAGCGATTAATATCGTTTTCCGGCGCTGTTGCATGTGCCCCTTTATACTCGGCAAACCTATTATCTACTTCTGCGTTCGCCTCTGCGCGCTGCGTTGCGAAACCGGTCTTTGTACAACCCGAGAGTAATAATGACATCACCAATAGCAACACATATCCGGCATTAATTTTCATCATCATCCTTGTGTAATACTTGTATTCTAAATGGGACTAATTTAACAAATAGCGACTGACAATTATATTCCGCCGGCCTGGATTTACCTTAAGTCAAAAAAATATTCCACCCGTCTGTCGGCACGCTAAGCGTAGCGCTCACTGAACATCGAAAGGGAGTTTGCAATCGCTGCCTTTTCGTTTGGTAAATTTCAATATCAAAACGACCTGATTAAGTATTTACAAAGCTCATAACTTTCTTTTCTTGGTGCATAAAAAAGCCCCGCACGTTGCGAGGCTTTGCGGGTAAAACACGAGCCGTGTTAATCAAAAACACCATTGATGATCGCAGTAACAATAGCGGTGCTCAGCGCGACCAGAACCAGATCATTTCCGACAATACGCCACTCATAACCGGGATAATATGGCAGTTGACCAAGCATGGATGCCGGTACCGCTTTTTTAGCAATTCCTGGAGGCAAGGGTTTGCCGCGAGCAAGATTTTTCGCAATCCCCGGCGGGAGAGACTGATAGCCGGTTAGTCCGTAATTGACTGCCAGAGAACGGGCACGCGAGACACTAATATCTGACTCAACATGATCCGGCTTTCCATAGTTTTTACGGTTAACCTGGTCATCGGAGGAAAGGTTATTACCTTTATTAGCATGGTTACCGCTATTGCCATGATTGCCGTTACTGTTGCCATGGCCGCCGCCGTTTCCATTACCATTTCCGTTTCCCGGATTTGCGAACACAGGCGCGGAAAATATGGCCAAAGAAATCACCGCCGCAAGTGCAGCATTAAGAGTGCGACGTTTAAACATGATCTTTATACCTCAAAAGTGAGCACACATTATTAGAATAAATAATATTTATTGCCTCAACCATATAGCGGATTCTTATTTTTAATTAGGCCGGTATATAAAAATCAATCACCACCTCCCCAGGAGGTGGTTTAAGGGTGACAATGAAAAACGGGAACCAATCGGCTCCCGTTCTTGTTTAACCCAGAGTCTGGATTACATGTTCGCGATAATCGCGTCGCCAAATTCGCTACATTTCAGCAGCTTAGCGCCTTCCATCAGACGTTCGAAATCATAGGTCACGGTTTTGGCGTTGATCGCGCCGCTCATGCCTTTGACGATCAGGTCAGCCGCTTCAACCCAGCCCATGTGACGCAGCATCATTTCGGCCGAGAGAATCACAGAACCCGGGTTCACTTTATCCTGACCTGCGTACTTCGGCGCCGTGCCATGAGTCGCTTCGAACAGCGCGCACTCGTCGCCAATGTTCGCACCAGGGGCGATACCGATACCGCCAACCTGCGCCGCCAGGGCGTCGGAGATGTAGTCACCGTTCAGGTTCATACAAGCGATAACGTCGTATTCTGCCGGGCGCAGCAGGATCTGTTGCAGGAACGCATCAGCAATCACATCTTTGATGATGATCTCTTTGCCGGTTTTCGGGTTCTTAATTTTCTGCCACGGGCCGCCATCAATCAGCTCGCCGCCGAACTCTTCGCGTGCCAGCTGGTAGCCCCAGTCTTTGAACGCGCCTTCGGTGAACTTCATGATGTTGCCTTTGTGCACCAGCGTTACAGAATCACGGTCGTTAGTGATTGCGTATTCAATCGCGGCGCGCACCAGGCGCTTAGTACCTTCTTCGGAGCACGGCTTGATGCCGATACCGCAATGTTCCGGGAAGCGAATTTTCTTCACGCCCATCTCTTCGCGCAGGAATTTAATCACTTTCTCTGCGTCAGCAGAGTCGGCTTTCCACTCGATACCCGCGTAAATATCTTCTGAGTTCTCACGGAAGATAACCATGTCGGTCAGTTCCGGGTGTTTTACCGGGCTCGGCGTGCCCTCGTAGTAACGTACCGGGCGCAGGCAAATATACAGATCCAGTTCCTGGCGCAGCGCAACGTTCAGGGAGCGAATACCGCCGCCAACTGGCGTGGTCAGGGGGCCTTTAATCGCAACGCGATAATCACGAATCAGATCAAGTGTTTCAGGCGGCAGCCAGACGTCCTGGCCGTAAACATGGGTAGATTTCTCACCGGTATAAATTTCCATCCAGGAAATTTTACGCTCGCCCTTATAGGCTTTCTCCACAGCGGCATCCACCACTTTCAGCATCGCCGGGGTCACGTCCACGCCGATACCGTCACCTTCAATGAACGGGATAATCGGGTTATTCGGAACGTTGAGCTTGCCATTTTGCAGGGTGATCTTTTTACCTTCCGCCGGAACAACTACTTTGCTTTCCATTCACCTCTCCTTCGAGCGCTTCTGGTTGTTTGCTCGCTGACTTCATGCGGGGCGCTCAGACTGCGTCCGCTCACCTGTTACGTGATTCACACAGAGCAAACCGTTTTTGTTAATGAATTGTAATGAGCCCAAACATACTAACCGATACTCAGGCTCCATGAAAGGCAATCGTGATTCAGCTATAATGCGGCAATTGATAACTACTGAAAATACCATGAACAAAACTTCTTTTAGAAATCACCGCCTTAAGCGATTCAGCTCACGACAAGCCACCAGACCTGAACAACAAAACCAACCAAAACGCGTGATTCTGTTCAATAAACCCTACGATGTTTTGCCGCAATTTACCGACGAAGCCGGGCGCAGCACGCTGAAAGATTTTATTCCGCTACAGGGTGTTTACGCCGCAGGCCGCCTGGATCGCGACAGCGAAGGACTGCTGGTGCTAACAAATGACGGCGCGTTACAGGCAAGCCTGACGCAGCCTGGCAAACGCACCGGCAAAATCTATTACGTGCAGGTGGAAGGCGAACCGACTCAGGAAGCTATTGAAGCACTGCGCGCCGGAGTAACGCTGAACGACGGCCCAACACTTCCGGCAGGCATTGAGCGCGTAGAGGAACCCGGCTGGCTTTGGCCGCGGAATCCCCCCATTCGCGAGCGCAAATCGATTCCTACCGCCTGGCTGAAAATTACCCTGTATGAGGGCCGTAACCGCCAGGTACGGCGCATGACTGCGCATGTTGGCTTCCCTACCCTGCGCCTCATCCGCTACGCTATGGGAAACTACACGCTGGATAACCTTGCCACTGGCGAATGGCGTGACGCTTAATCAGGGAGACTATGATGTTTAAACCGCATGTAACTGTCGCTTGCGTGGTACACGCGCAGGGTAAATTTCTGGTCGTTGAAGAAACCATTCGCGGCAAGGCGCTGTGGAATCAACCCGCAGGCCACCTCGAAGCCGACGAAACCCTGCTGCAAGCGGCAAAGCGTGAGCTGTGGGAAGAGACCGGCATTCGCGCCGAGCCGCAGCATTTTATCCGCATGCACCAGTGGCTGGCCCCGGATCGCACCCCGTTCCTGCGTTTTTTATTTGCCGTCGAGCTTAACGAAATGTGCGCCACTGAGCCGCATGACAGCGATATTGATTGCTGTCACTGGGTCACCGCCGACGAGATCCTGAATGCGACAAACCTGCGTTCGCCGCTGGTTGCGGAGAGCATTCGCTGCTACCAGACCGGCAAGCGCCTGCCGCTGGAAATCATCGCAGAATTTAACTGGCCGTTTACAGGGGATGCCTGACTCGCCAGCCCGTGCTAGAATACGCCGCCCTGAAGTTCTTAGTCGCGAGTATTCTATGTCTGATAGCCCAAAAAAAGTGATCGTCGGCATGTCCGGCGGTGTCGACTCTTCCGTTTCCGCTTACCTGTTGCAACAGCAAGGTTACAAGGTGGAAGGCCTGTTCATGAAGAACTGGGAAGAGGATGACGGCGAGGAATACTGTACCGCGGCGGCAGATCTTGCCGACGCGCAAGCCGTTTGCGACAAGCTCGGCATTGAGCTTCACACCGTCAATTTCGCCGCAGAATATTGGGACAACGTGTTCGAACACTTCCTGGCTGAATATAAAGCCGGACGCACGCCAAACCCGGATATTCTGTGCAACAAAGAGATCAAATTTAAAGCTTTCCTTGAGTTCGCCGCCGAAGATCTGGGCGCCGACTATATTGCCACCGGCCACTATGTGCGCCGCGCCGACGTTGACGGCAAAAGCCGCCTGCTGCGCGGTCTCGATGGCAATAAGGATCAGAGCTATTTCCTTTATACGCTCGGTCACGAGCAGATCGCACAAAGCCTGTTCCCGGTGGGCGAGCTGGAAAAACCCCAGGTGCGTAAAATCGCCGAAGAACTGGGTTTGATTACGGCGAAGAAAAAAGACTCGACCGGTATCTGCTTTATTGGCGAGCGTAAATTCCGCGAATTCCTCGGCCGTTATCTGCCCGCGCAGCCGGGTAAAATCCTCACCGTCGACGGTGAAGAGATTGGTGAGCATCAGGGCTTGATGTACCACACGCTCGGCCAGCGTAAAGGACTGGGCATCGGCGGCACGAAAGAAGGCAGCGAAGAGCCGTGGTACGTGGTCGATAAAGACGTTGAAAATAACATCCTAATTGTCGCTCAGGGTCATGAACACCCGCGCCTGATGTCCGTTGGGCTGATCGCGCAACAGCTGCATTGGGTCGATCGCGAGCCGCTGCAAGGCACGCTGCGCTGCACGGTTAAAACACGTTATCGGCAGGAAGATATTCCCTGCACGGTTACCGCGCTGGATGATGACCGGATTGACGTGCGCTTCGATGAACCGGTTGCCGCCGTGACACCGGGGCAATCTGCGGTATTCTACCTGGGCGAAGTGTGCCTCGGTGGTGGAATTATTGAGCAGCGTCTGCCGCTCCCCCTTTAATAACGACATTTAGCATAACCGGACTGGCCAACGCCCGTGGCAGCAATGCCTCCGCGGGCACAAAAGGAGTGAGTGTGGCGAAGAACTATTACGATATAACCCTGGCGCTGGCGGGAATCTGCCAGTCGGCTCGTCTGGTGCAGCAGTTGGCGCACCAGGGACACTGTGACGCTGACGCGCTGCATGTCTCGTTAAATAGCGTAATCGACCTGAACCCGGACTCCACCTTAGGCGTCTTTGGCGGCAGCGAAACCAACTTGCGCACCGGGCTAGAAACGCTGCTCGGCGTGCTGAACGCCAGCAACCGCCAGGGGCTGAACGGTGAATTGACCCGCTACACACTTAGTATGATGGTGCTGGAGCGCAAGCTTGCTGCCAGCAAAGGCGCGATGGAGACGCTCGGTAATCGCATCGCCGGTTTACAGCGTCAGCTTGAGCATTTTGACCTGCAGTCCGAAACGCTGCTCAGCGCAATGGCCGCCATCTATGTCGACGTTATCAGCCCGCTGGGACCGCGTATTCAGGTCACCGGCTCGCCTGCCGTGCTGCAAAGCCCGCAAGTGCAGGCGAAAGTCCGCGCCACATTGCTTGCCGGTATCCGCGCTGCGGTACTGTGGCACCAGGTTGGCGGCGGTCGTCTACAGTTAATGTTTTCCCGAAATCGCCTGTCGACGCAGGCCAAACAAATTCTCGCTCATTGTTAACCTCCCGGAGTTGTGACTTATGGAATTATCCTCCCTGACCGCCGTTTCCCCTGTTGATGGACGTTACGGCGATAAAGTCAGCGCACTGCGTGGCATCTTCAGCGAATTCGGTTTGCTGAAATTTCGCGTTCAGGTTGAAGTACGCTGGCTGCAAAAACTGGCGACACACGCGGCGATCAAGGAAGTTCCTGCTTTTGCTGCCGACGCAAACGGTTACCTCGATAAAATCGTGGAAGACTTCAACGAGGAAGACGCCGCGCGCATCAAAACTATCGAGCGCACCACCAACCACGATGTGAAAGCGGTAGAGTATTTTCTGAAAGAAAAAGTGGCAGATATCCCGGCGCTGCACGCCGTTTCGGAATTTATCCACTTCGCTTGCACCTCAGAAGACATCAACAACCTGTCTCACGCGCTGATGCTGAAAACCGCGCGCGACGAAGTGATCCTGCCGTACTGGCGCAAGATCATCGAGGCGGTAAAAGATCTGGCCGTTCAGTACCGTGATATCCCGCTGCTCTCCCGTACCCACGGCCAGCCGGCAACACCGTCGACGCTGGGCAAAGAGATGGCGAACGTGGCTTACCGCATGGAGCGCCAGTTCCGCCAGCTTAACCAGGTGGAAATTCTGGGCAAAATCAACGGTGCGGTCGGCAACTACAACGCCCATATTGCCGCTTACCCGGAAGTGGACTGGCATCAGTTCAGCGAAGAGTTTGTCACCTCGCTGGGTATTCAGTGGA
The DNA here is from genome assembly GCF_004331415.1 of Kosakonia quasisacchari. Taxonomy (GTDB): domain Bacteria; phylum Pseudomonadota; class Gammaproteobacteria; order Enterobacterales; family Enterobacteriaceae; genus Kosakonia; species Kosakonia quasisacchari. The sequence goes on along the minus strand of NZ_SJOP01000017.1, from coordinate 97,935 downwards.
ACCCCTACACCACGCAGATTGAGCCGCATGATTATATTGCCGAGCTGTTTGACTGTATGGCGCGCTTCAACACGATCCTGATCGATTTCGACCGTGACGTATGGGGTTACATCGCGCTGAACCACTTCAAGCAGAAAACTATCGCCGGTGAGATTGGTTCCTCAACCATGCCGCACAAAGTTAACCCGATCGATTTTGAAAACTCAGAAGGCAATCTTGGGCTGTCCAACGCCGTGCTACAGCACCTGGCCAGCAAACTGCCGGTCTCTCGCTGGCAGCGCGATCTGACCGACTCCACCGTGCTGCGTAACCTTGGCGTCGGCGTCGGCTATGCGCTGATCGCCTACCAGTCCACGCTGAAAGGCGTAAGCAAACTGGAAGTGAACCGCGATCGCCTGCTGGACGAGCTGGATCATAACTGGGAAGTGCTGGCCGAGCCGATCCAGACCGTAATGCGCCGCTACGGGATCGAAAAACCGTACGAAAAACTGAAAGAGCTGACGCGCGGTAAACGCGTTGATGCCGAAGGCATGAAACAATTTATCGACAGCCTGGCGCTGCCGGAAAACGAAAAAGAGCGCCTGAAAGCGATGACCCCGGCCAACTATATTGGTCGAGCCATCACTATGGTTGATGAGTTGAAATAATACCCCGAAGTTGCTGTTCGCCCTCTTTCCGCCGCGAAAGAGGGTTTCTTTCTCCCCCGGTTTAAGAAATGTTTATCCCCTGCGCACCACAATCAGCGTTAAACTATTTATATCAAAAATATATGGAGAGTTCTGACGATGCGCGTACTCGTTGTGGAAGATAATGCTCTGTTGCGTCACCATTTAAAGGTTCAGTTGCAGGAGTTGGGACATCAAGTAGACGCCGCAGAAGATGCAAAGGAAGCGGATTACTTTCTTAACGAACACTTGCCGGATATCGCCATTGTTGATCTCGGCTTGCCGGATGAAGATGGCCTGTCACTGATTCGCCGCTGGCGCAGCCATGACGTCACGCTGCCGGTACTGGTGCTCACCGCGCGTGAAGGCTGGCAGGACAAAGTGGAAGTGCTGAGTGCCGGTGCAGATGACTACGTCACCAAACCTTTCCACATTGAAGAAGTCGTGGCGCGTATCCAGGCGCTGATGCGCCGCAACAGCGGCCTCGCATCTCAACTGATTTCCATGCCGCCGTTCCAGGTCGATCTCTCCCGCCGCGAACTCTCCATTAATGACGACGTGGTAAAGCTCACCGCTTTCGAATACACCATTATGGAAACGCTAATCCGCAACAGCGGCAAAGTGGTCAGCAAAGATTCGCTGATGCTACAGCTTTACCCGGACGCCGAACTGCGCGAAAGCCACACCATCGACGTATTGATGGGGCGGTTACGTAAAAAAATCCAGACGCTCTATCCTGATGACGTCATCACCACGGTGCGCGGCCAGGGCTACCTGTTCGAATTGCCAAAATGAGACGCCTTCTGCGGCACTTCCTGCCGCTCTCTCTGCGGGTTCGTTTTTTACTCGCCACGGCCGCCGTCGTAATGGTGCTTTCTCTGGCCTACGGTATGGTGGCGCTGGTGGGTTATAGCGTCAGCTTCGACAAAACGACCTTTCGCCTGCTGCGTGGCGAGAGCAATCTGTTCTATACCCTGGCGCATTGGGATAACAATAAACTCAGTGTGAATCTGCCCGACACGCTTAATTTGCAAAGCCCGACCGTGGCGCTGATTTACGATCAGCAAGGTAAATTGATGTGGTCACAGAAAGACGTTCCGTGGTTGCAAAACCTCATTAAACCGGACTGGCTTACCGCTAACGGCTTTCATGAGATAGAAGCCGATGTCGATAACAGCAGAACGCTGGTTGATGATGACCACTCGATTGCCCAGAAGCTGAAAGAGATCCGCGACGATGACAGCAACTCCGAAATGACGCACTCAGTGGCGGTGAATATCTATCCGGCAACGGCGCACATGCCGCAGTTAACCATTGTGGTGGTCGATACCATTCCCATTGAGCTTAAACGCTCTTATATGGTGTGGAGCTGGTTCATTTACGTGCTCGCCGCCAACCTGCTGTTAGTAGTGCCGCTGTTATGGCTGGCGGCGTGGTGGAGCTTGCGACCAATTGAAGATCTGGCGCGCGAAGTGCGCGAACTCGAAGAACACCATCGTGAGCAACTCAACCCGGAAACCACCCGCGAGCTCACCAGTCTGGTGCGCAACCTCAACCAGCTATTGAAAAGCGAGCGCGAACGGTATGACAAATACCGCACCACGCTTACCGATCTGACTCACAGCCTGAAAACACCGTTAGCGGTGCTGCAAAGCACCTTGCGATCGCTGCGCAGCGAGAAGATGAGCGTTAGCGACGCAGAGCCGGTAATGCTGGAGCAAATCAGCCGAATTTCTCAGCAAATTGGCTACTATTTGCACCGGGCAACCATGCGCGGTTCCAGCGGTTTGCTCAGCCGGGAACTGCACCCGGTCGCGCCCTTACTTGATAGTCTGACCTCGGCGTTGAATAAAGTTTATCAGCGTAAAGGCGTCAACATTACGCTCGATATTTCACCGGAAATCAGTTTTGTCGGTGAGAAAAACGACTTTATGGAAGTGATGGGCAACTTGCTGGATAACGCCTGCAAATATTGCCTAGAGTTTGTCGAAGTCTCTGCCAGGCAGAGCGACGATACACTGCATATTCTGGTGGAAGATGATGGCCCGGGGATCCCTGCGGCAAAACGCGAGATGGTGTTCGATCGCGGGCAACGCGCCGATACGTTACGCCCCGGTCAGGGCGTTGGCCTTGCGGTGGCGCGGGAGATTTTGGATCAATACGAAGGGCAGATACTGACTGACGAAAGTCTACTGGGTGGGGCGAAAATGGAAGTGATTTTTGGCCGTCAGCAGACGATGACAGGCAACGAATAATCTTTCGCCATAACAAAGTAAACAAAAAGAACAAAAAGGAGCCTTTACGGCTCCTTTTTACTTTTCTGTCACATCGTTACGCAGACAAAATGACATATCAGCATTACTATGATCCTTTATTCAGCCACTGATTAATTGCCGGAAACGCATATGGAATATCACGTAGAAATAAACTGGCCAGACTTTATTCAACGCTACTGGCAAAAACGCCCGGTGGTGCTGAAGCGTGGCATTAAGAATTTCGTCGACCCAATAAGCCCCGATGAACTGGCAGGGCTGGCAATGGAAAATGAAGTGGACAGCCGCCTGGTTAGCCATCTTGAGGGTAAATGGCAGGTCGGGCACGGTCCTTTTGAAAGTTACGATCACCTGGGCGAGAACAATTGGTCGCTGCTGGTGCAAGCGGTGAACCACTGGCATCAACCGGCCGCCGCGCTGATGCGCCCGTTCCGCGCCCTGCCCGACTGGCGCACAGACGATCTGATGATCTCATTCTCTGTACCCGGCGGCGGTGTAGGCCCGCATCTCGATCAGTATGATGTGTTCATTATTCAGGGAACCGGTCGTCGTCGCTGGCGCGTCGGCGAGAAAACGGCGCTGAAACAGCACTGCCCACATCCGGATCTGCTGCAGGTGGATCCGTTCGAGGCCATTATTGATGAAGAGATGGAGCCGGGCGATATCCTCTATATTCCGCCTGGATTCCCGCACGAAGGGTATTCGCTGGAAAACTCGTTGAACTACTCGGTGGGCTTCCGTGCGCCAAGCGGTCGCGAGCTGATAAGCGGCTTCGCCGACTATGTTCTGCAACGCGAGCTGGGTAGCCAACGTTACAGCGATCCGGACGTGCAGTTACGTGACCATCCGGCAGATATTTTGCCGCAAGAGCTGGATAAGCTGCGCGAAATGATGCTCGGGTTGATTAATCAACCGGAGCAGTTCAGCGAGTGGATGGGCGAATTTATCTCCCAGTCACGCCACGAACTGGATGTCGCGCCACCAGAGCCGCCTTATCAACCGGATGAGATTTACGATGCGCTACAACAAGGCGACAAACTGGTGCGCCTTGGCGGTCTGCGCGTGTTGCGAATCGGTGAGGATGTGTTCGCCAACGGCGAGCGGATCAACTCCCCGCATCGCCCGGCGCTGGAGGCGCTCGCCAGCCATATTGTGCTAACGGGTGAGCTGCTCGGCGATGCGCTGGAAGATCCCTCTTTCCTCGCTATGCTTGCAGCACTGGTTAACAGCGGTTACTGGTTCTTCGAAGATTAATGCCTGATATTTGCCCGGAGGCACTTGCCACCGGGCAATATGAGAGGGTTTACTCGCCTTTGGCGGTCAGTTCGGCGATACGAACAATCACCTGTACCGCTTTCTCCATGCCTTCCAGCGTCACAAACTCGTGTTTGCCATGGTAGTTATAACCGCCGGTAAACAGGTTCGGGCACGGCAACCCCATAAATGAGAGCTGCGCCCCGTCGGTGCCGCCGCGAATCGGTTTCAGATCCGGCTCAATGTCGCAGTCGCGCATGGCTTGTTGCGCCACGTCCAGAATGTGCGGAAACTCGACCACTTTCTCGTGCATATTGTAATAGCTGTCTTCAATCGCCAGTTCGATATAGCAGTCCGGGTGCAGGCCCTTCCCTACTTTTTTGGCGATCTCCATCATCTTGCGTTTACGCGCTTCGAAGTTTTTGCGGTCAAAATCGCGGATGATGTAGTGCATTTCGGCGCGATCAACCGTGCCTTTAATGCTAGTGAGATGGTAGAAACCTTCGTAGCCCTCGGTCTGTTCCGGGCTCTCCTCTTCCGGCACCTGCGCATGAATTTTGCTGGCGAGCGTTAAGGCGTTAACCATTACCCCTTTCGCCGTACCAGGATGCACATTATTGCCAACAATCTTAATGGTCACCGACGCCGCGTTGAAATTCTCAAACTCCAGTTCCCCTACGCCGCCGCCATCAACGGTATACGCCCACTTCGCGCCGAACTTCTCAACATCGAAATGCTTCGCCCCTTTGCCCACTTCTTCATCCGGTGTGAAGGCGACGCAAATATCGCCATGCGGAATATTTTTCTTTTTCAGTACCGCAAGGGCGGTCATGATTTCGGCGACGCCCGCTTTATCGTCCGCGCCAAGCAGCGTTTTGCCGTCGGTGGTGATCAGCGTCTGGCCCAGCATTTGATGCAGCACCGGGAACATCACTGGCGAAAGGATCTCATCGCCAATGCCCAGCGCAATATCGCCACCGCGATAGTTTTCAACGATTTGCGGGTTAACATTCTTACTGCTGTAATCCGGCGAGGTATCGACATGAGAAATAAAACCAATGGCCGGAACCGGCGTTTGCACATTCGACGGCAGCTTTGCCATCACCGTGCCTTTATCGCTTAACGTCACATTTTCCAGCCCCATTTCTTCCAGCTGGTTCTGAAGTAAACGCAGGAGCTTCCATTGGCCGTCTGTACTTGGCACCTGGCGGACGCCGGGCTTTGATTGAGTATCCAGAGAAACGTACTGCAAAAAACGCTCTAATAGTTTGTCCATGAAGCCCCCCTACAAAATGTCACAACATTATCAGTAAGCGCGAAAAGACAAATATTGCGTCAGGTCACTTTTACCCCGTAAACGGGAATATTTTCAAAATTGCGCGCTGCGTAATCAGTATTGTTGAGAACATACGGGGTTGCGCGGTCAAAAGAGAACAACAATTGGCGATTTCATGGGTTTGCCGTAGAATGCCAGCCCTTAAATCGTGCACAACCCTAAAGGTGGTTCATCACAAACCCCGCATCGGATATCGCTTTTGATGCGCAAACACGGGACAGAGTAAATAATTGAACACACAATCGCGTTCGCATTCGCCGCTGGTGCAACTGGCCGGTATTCGCAAAAGCTTTGATGGCAAGAATGTCATTTCTGATTTTAATCTCACCATCAATAACGGCGAATTTCTGACGCTGCTTGGCCCTTCTGGCTGCGGTAAGACGACGGTTCTGCGCCTGATCGCCGGGCTGGAAAGCGTTGATGTCGGCCATATCCATCTTGATGCCCAGGATATCACCCACGTTCCGGCAGAACACCGCCATGTGAATACCGTTTTTCAAAGTTATGCCCTCTTCCCGCATATGACCGTGTTCGAAAACGTGGCATTTGGCCTGCGGATGCAAAAAACCCCGGCGCAAGACATTATCCCGCGCGTCACAGACGCATTGCGTATGGTGCAGCTCGATGAATTTGCCCAACGGAAACCGCACCAGCTCTCCGGTGGGCAGCAACAACGCGTCGCTATTGCTCGCGCGGTGGTCAATAAACCGCGTTTACTGCTGCTGGATGAATCGCTCTCCGCGCTCGACTATAAACTGCGCAAGCAGATGCAGAATGAACTGAAAGCCTTGCAGCGCAAACTCGGTATCACCTTTGTCTTTGTAACTCACGATCAGGAAGAAGCGTTGACCATGTCAGATCGCATCGTGGTGATGCGCGACGGGCGCATTGAGCAGGACGGCACCCCGCGCGAAATTTATGAAGAGCCGAAAAACCTGTTTGTCGCCAGCTTTATTGGTGAAATCAATATCTTCAGCGCCACGGTGATTGCGCGTCTGGACGACAGCCGTGTGCGGGCAAATGTCGAAGGCCGCGAGTGCAATATCTATGTCAACTTCGCGGTGGAAAAAGGTCAGCAGTTGAACGTACTGCTGCGCCCGGAAGATCTGCGTGTCGAAGAGATCCATGATATTGGCGAAACCGACGGGCTGATTGGCTATGTGCGCGAACGTAACTATAAAGGAATGACGCTGGAATCCATGGTTGAGCTGGAAAACGGCAAAATGGTGATGGTCAGCGAGTTCTTTAATGAAGACGATCCAGATTTTGACCACTCACTGGACCAGAAAATGGCCATCAACTGGGTAGAGAGTTGGGAGGTCGTACTGGCTGATGAAGAGTACAAGTAAATTCCAGAAGGGAGTGATCGCGACCATCGTCGGTTGGCTTGTACTGTTTGTTTTTCTGCCCAATCTGATGATCATTGCCACCAGCTTTTTGACCCGCGACGACGCTAACTTAGTCAAACTGGTCTTCACGCTGGATAACTACACCAGGCTGCTCGATCCGCTCTATTTCGATGTGCTGCTGCACTCGCTCAACATGGCGTTTATCGCCACGCTGGCGTGTCTGGCGCTGGGCTATCCGTTCGCCTGGTTTCTGGCGAAACTGCCGGCAAAGGTGCGCCCGTTACTGCTGTTTTTGCTGATTGTCCCTTTCTGGACTAACTCGCTGATCCGCATCTACGGGCTGAAAATTTTCCTCAGCACAAAAGGCTATCTTAACGAGTTTCTGCTGTGGCTGGGCGTTATCGATACGCCGCTGCGCATTATGTTTACCCCCGCCGCGGTGATTATCGGGCTGGTCTACATTCTGCTGCCGTTTATGGTGATGCCGCTCTACTCCAGTATCGAAAAGCTCGATAAGCCGCTGCTGGAAGCGGCAAAAGATCTCGGCGCCAGCAAGCTGCAAACGTTTATCCGTATCATTATTCCACTGACGATGCCGGGGATCGTCGCCGGTTGTCTGCTGGTGATGCTGCCAGCCATGGGGCTGTTTTACGTCTCGGATTTGATGGGCGGCGCAAAAAACCTGCTGATCGGCAACGTGATTAAGAGCCAGTTCCTGAACATCCGCGACTGGCCGTTTGGATCGGCAACCAGTATCACGCTGACTATCGTGATGGGGCTGATGCTGCTGGTTTACTGGCGCGCCGCGCGATTGCTGAATAAAAAGGTGGAGCTAGAATGATCGGTCGACTGCTGCGCGGCGGTTTTATGACCGCCATTTACGCTTACCTTTATATCCCGATCATTATTTTGATCGTCAACTCCTTTAACAGTTCACGCTTTGGCATCAACTGGCAGGGCTTTTCCACGCAGTGGTACAGCCTGTTGATGAATAACGACAGCCTGCTGCAGGCGGCGCAGCACTCGCTGACGATGGCGGTACTGTCGGCAACGTTCGCGACGCTGATTGGCTCGCTGACCGCCGTGGCGCTTTACCGCTACCGTTTTCGCGGCAAACCGTTTGTTAGCGGCATGTTGTTTGTGGTGATGATGTCGCCGGATATCGTGATGGCAATTTCGCTGCTGGTGCTGTTTATGCTGCTCGGCGTGCAGCTGGGTTTCTGGTCGCTGCTGTTTTCCCATATCACCTTCTGCCTGCCGTTTGTGGTGGTCACGGTGTTCTCGCGGCTGAAAGGGTTTGATGTGCGGATGCTGGAAGCGGCTAAAGATTTGGGTGCCAGCGAAATGACTATCTTGCGCAAAATCATCCTGCCGCTGGCGACGCCCGCTGTCGCCGCAGGCTGGCTGCTGAGCTTTACCCTGTCGATGGATGACGTCGTGGTTTCCTCTTTCGTCACCGGACCCGGGTATGAAATTCTGCCATTGAAGATTTACTCGATGGTCAAAGTCGGCGTATCGCCAGAAGTGAACGCGCTGGCGACGATCCTGCTCGTGCTGTCGCTGGTGCTGGTGATTGCCAGCCAGTTGATTGCGCGTGATACGACGAAAACAAAAAGCCTGCCTCACCAGGCGTAACTGATACTGCCTGTTCGGGCCCGGGAAGCTTATGGAAATCGGAGCGTACATACAGCGTTCGGGCCTGCAATGGTAACTAAAATCGCCTGCAAAACAGGCGCAAACTCAGGGGACGTTTGAATGAAAAAATGGTCACGCCACCTGCTCGCGGCGGGTGCACTTGCCCTCGGTATGAGCGCCGCACACGCCGACGACAACAACACACTCTATTTCTACAACTGGACTGAGTATGTACCGCCGGGCCTGCTGGAGCAGTTCACCAAAGAGACCGGCATCAAGGTTATCTATTCGACGTATGAATCGAATGAAACGATGTATGCCAAGCTCAAGACCTACAAAGAAGGCGCCTACGATCTGGTAGTGCCGTCGACCTACTTCGTGGACAAAATGCGCAAAGAGGGCATGATCCAGAAGATAGACAAAACGAAGCTAACTAACTTTCACAATCTCGACCCGGAGATGCTTAACAAACCGTTCGACCCGAATAACGATTACTCGATTCCGTACATTTGGGGCGCGACGGCGATTGGCGTTAACACTGACGCCATCGATGCAAAAACCATCACCAGTTGGGCAGATCTGTGGAAACCGGAATACAAAAGCAGCCTGCTGTTGACCGATGATGCGCGCGAAGTGTTCCAGATGGCGCTGCGCAAACTCGGTTATTCCGGCAACACCACCGATGTGAAAGAGATTGAAGCCGCGTATAAAGAGCTGCAAAAACTGATGCCAAACGTGGCGGCGTTCAACTCCGATAATCCGGCGAACCCGTATATGGAAGGCGAAGTGAACCTCGGTATGGTGTGGAATGGCTCCGCCTGGGTTGCGCGCCAGGCGGGAACGCCGCTGGAGGTCGTGTGGCCGAAAGAAGGCGGCATTTTCTGGATGGACAGCTTATCCATTCCCGCTAATGCGAAAAACGTCGATGGCGCCCTGAAGCTGATTAACTTCCTGCTGCGCCCGGAAATCGCCAAACAAGTTGCGGAAACCATCGGCTACCCGACGCCAAACCTGGCGGCGCGTAAGCTGCTCAAACCGGAAGTGGCAAACGATAAATCTCTCTATCCGGATGCCGAAACCATCCAGAAAGGTGAATGGCAAAACGATGTCGGTAGCGCCAGCGCCATTTATGAAGAGTATTACCAGAAGCTAAAAGCGGGCCGTTAACGCTATTGTCGACCGGGTAACTCACCCGGTCGACACCGTCAGGATCAACCCAGGACGGGCATTTTCCGCTTGCAGCGTCCAGCCGTGCGCCAGTGCAATTTCATGGCAAATCGCCAGCCCCAATCCCGCCCCGCTATCGCGTCGATGCGCGCCGCGCCAGAAGCGCGAAAACAGCAATGGCAACTCGGTTTCTGCCACGCCCGGCCCGACATCGCGCACCGTAAACCCGTTTTCGCTAACGACTGTTTGCACTACCGTACCGGGCGGCGCGTGCTGGATAGCGTTCTCGATCAGATTCTTGAGCAGGGTGAATAACGCCCCGCGATCGGCGCGCCAGCGTAGCGGATCGTCTGCCGTTGATAAGGTCAACGACACCTGTGCGTCTGCGGCAATGCGCTGGAGAAACTGCACACTATCGTGGGCAACCGCCTGCACATCAACCTGAGCAAACTGGTAGCTAAGTGGTTCACTGGCCTCAGCCAGCAGTAATAACTGCTGAACCTGGCGCGCCAGATGTTCGACCTGCAACAAGAGCGGTTCGCGCGCATCGAGTTGTTGATCCATCAATTCTACTTCTGCGCGTATCAGCGTCAGCGGCGTTTTTAACTCATGCGCCGCCTTCGCCAGGAAATCCTGCTGATTGCGATACCCTTTCTCCAGCCGAGCCAGCACCTGGTTGAAGCTGTCGATGAGTGGGGAAATCTCTGTCGGCACACCGTGCGTTTGCAGGCGAGCATCCAGCGATCGCGGTGAGATAAGCGCCGCCTCCGTCGAAACATTACGCAGCGGTTTCAGGGAATATTTCAACGTCACCCACGCACACAGCCCAAACACCACCAGCAACACCAGGCTGAACAACTCAATACCGAAGCGGATAAACGGTAAGGCGAAACCGCGATGCAGAAAATCGATAATGCGCGAGCTGGCGGCCATCTGGATCCACCACGTTTTTCCAGCAAGAACATACGGTTCGGTCGCGCCATCGTAAATCATGCCGTTAAGCGTGAATTTAAACTCTCGTGATACTTGCGGTGTCAGCGTCGGCCAGTGCTGCGCGCCAGGTGACATCAGCACGACTCGCCCTTCGTCATCCAGCACGCGATAAGCCACATCATCGGTGATGCTTTGGTAGATCCACAGGGGATATTGGTCGCCGTTGTTGAACCCGGTCGGCTGTCCGCGCGAATCAAACTGTAATTCCTGAGCCAGTCTGTGGGTGTAGTCAGAAAGATCCATCCCCGGTAAGCGCTCTTTCACCACCCTGCCAGACAGCACCAGCAACGCGATACTCAGCAGCGCGCCAGCGATAAACGCCAGCAGGATCTTCAGCGCCAGGCTATTCAGCCAACGTTTTTTCCCGGATGGCATAGCCCAATCCTCTGAGGTTAACAATCTGCAAGCGCGAACCAATCGCCGCTAACTTGCGCCTTAACCGGTGCAGCGCGACGTCGAGCGCGTTCGGCGTCACCGCATCGCTTAAGCCCCATCCGGCGGCTTCCATCCGGCTGCGGCGCACGACGCCGCCCTGCTTTCCCACCAGCGCTAACATGATTTGCAGCTCGGCAGGTGCCAACGCAATATGCTGTTCGCCGCACTGCATGATGCTGGCTTCCGGCGAGAGGGTTAAATCACCCCACGCCGGTTGCAGCGGCTGGCTTTGCGCCGGACGGCGCAACAAAGCACGTACACGCGCCACCAGCTCCTCCATGGCAAACGGCTTGGCAAGATAGTCATCTGCACCGGCCTCCAGCCCTTCTACGCGATCGTGCAGCGCATCACGGGCGGTGAGGATCAAACACGGGATCGCAACCTGTGCCTGGCGCAGGCGATGCAACAACTGGAGACCGTCGCCATCGGGCAAGCCGCGATCAAGCACCAGCCCCTGGTAGGTGACCTGCGCTATTGCCGTCCAGGCCGCATCGCCGCGCCCAACGATATCCGCCGCGATCCCCGCCACCGCCAGCCCTTTGGCAATCAGACGCGCCAGATGGTCGTGATCTTCAATCAGTAATATTCGGCTCATTAGAAATAGTACATATAACTCATAAAGATGCGATTTTCGTTAGTCCTGTCCACCAGCGGGCTGTCCTTAATGTCTGACGCCAGCAGCGTCATTTCCACATCAACCATCAGCGAGTGATGCTCATTGAACGCGTACAGGCTGCGTACGCCAATTTCGGTGTTAATAGCAGCATCCACACGGTACGCAGGCCGCCACGGACGTGCTTCACTGCTGCGCACGCCGTAGTAGTAATCGACATAGCTGCTGTTATAACGGCTGGCCACCAGGCGCGGCGTCAGCGTAAATTGCTCGCTCAGATGCCAGCTTTTTTCTGCGCCCAGGCGTAAACGCTGCCCGCTGCTATTGCCGGAAAGATCATGCGTCCAGTCGGTAAACAGATTCACCACCGAATTTTGCCACTCGATGCCCGCCCCGCCCCAGAATCCCCCTTTGCGCTTGTCCATCCCTTTCAGGATATCGGCATCATCGGACGAATAGCCTGCGCCATCGTAACGGGCTATTAGACCGATATTGAGCTGTTGGGTTTCACTGAGTTGCAGCGCGGGCAATTTAACTTCAGCCGCCGTGCCTAAAAAGCGGAAATAACGGTTTTCATAGTGCAGTACGGGGATCGGAGTGTACTGACGGTCACTATCCTGGTAAGGTTTTTGCGTGCTAATGACGCCGACGCCAATTCCCCAAACCGGCGGTTCTTCGGCCTGGGCGGTAAAGACAACAGACACGAGACTTGCTGCGACAACACAACGTGGCACAACAACCATGATGATGCTCCTGTTAGCGGTGGAAACGCTATCATCAGGGTCATTGTCTTACGGGGAACTTACCGGAGATTTTCACGATAGTCACAAGCTGGCGCGTGGCGAACAGATCAGTAAAAAGCGCGCTAAACCGCCATCCTCTTCGCTAAAAAAGGATGGCGTTGATGGTTAAAGCCCTTTCAGCAGCTTTTCGACATATTCCGGCACAACCTGGCTTGCCAGCCCGTAATGTTTCTCTTCGAACTCGCTGCCAACCTGGCTGGGCTCCAGGTTCAGCTCTACAGTGTGCGCGCCTTGCAGTTTCGCTTCATGCACAAACCCGGCAGCCGGATAGACATGACCGGATGTGCCAATCGCGATAAACACATCCGCCATTGCCAGCGCACTGTAAATCTCGTCCATCCCCAGCGGCATTTCGCCAAACCACACCACATGCGGGCGCAACGGTGCCGGGAACTGACAGCAGTGGCATTTATCATCGTGAGTGACATCGCCCGTCCACGCCAGCACCTGCCCGCTCTGCGAGCAACGCACTTTCAGCAGTTCGCCGTGCATATGGATAATGTTTTTATTGCCCGCGCGCTCGTGCAGATTGTCGATGTTTTGCGTGATCAGCAAAAAGCGATCGCCCAGCGCCTGCTCCAGCTTCGCCAGCGCCAGATGCGCGGCATTCGGCACAATCTCTGGCAGTTGCAGTTGCCTGCGCCGATCATTATAGAAGGTTTGCACCAGTTGCGGGTTACGGGCGAAACCTTCCGGCGTCGCGACATCTTCAACATGATGCTCTTCCCACAGCCCGTCTGCCGCGCGGAAGGTTCGAATACCGGATTCAGCGGAAATGCCCGCTCCCGTCAGAACGACGACTCTTGGTTTTTCCATTACGTCTGGCACCATTGTGTCTCTGAAAAAAACTCGCTGGCGTAAGCGCTCGCGCAAACGGCGTTTGTTGCGGCGAAAACGGCTGAGATGATGTGAACGTCGCGATTGCATAGCATCCTCTCAGATTAGTCAGTGAGATGAAGAAAGGCCGCGCCGCGCATCCCGCCGGCATCGCCGTGGCGCGCGCGTTCGATACGCGGAACATCGCCTGCCGGTAACAGATGCGGCGCAATGCGCGCGGGCAACAGCCGGGTCAGCGCGCTGAAATTCGATAAGCCGCCGCCAATCACCAGCAGATCCGGGTCGACGATGGTCAGAATATTGCCCAGACACACTGCTAGCAGATCCACATAACGTTCCACGTGCGCCAGCGCCTTCGCATCGCCCTGTTCCCAGCGCGTAATGATTTCCGGCGCTGACAAAGATTGATGATAGAAGTGTCTGTACAGCCACGCAAAACCGCGACCAGAGAGATAGTTTTCAATACAACCGATTTTTCCGCAGCCGCAGCGGGTAAGCGGGAAATCAAAGCCCATCAGCCCCAGCGCATCGACCGGCAAGCGGATATGGCCAAACTCACCGGTGATAAAGCGACGGCCAGGGACAGATTTACCATTGACCACCAGCCCACCGCCAACGCCAGTACCGAGGATTAACCCCATCACCAGCGGATACTGACGAAATTCGTCATCCCAGGCTTCGGAGAGCGTAAAGCAGTTGGCGTCGTTGTCGATACGCACATTGCGTTCAAGCAATGCAGTGAGGTCGGCGCGCAGCGGTTGACCGCTGGCGGCGGGAAGATTCGCGGCATACAACGTGCCGTCGGCGGTTTCCGGCATGCCGGGAATGCCGATGCCAACGCTGCCTTTCACATCAAAATGCGCATCCGCTTCGGCAACCAGTTCGGCAATGGCGCGCAGAAACGCTTCATAGCTCTCGTGCGGGGTAGCGACGCGCTTTTCCCACTGTAAGCGCCGGTTGGCGTCAAAGACGCCCAACGCGATTTTACTGCCGCCGATATCAAATCCGTAATTCATTGCCACTCCTTCGTTGTGGCCCGTTCCACGCGGAATTACTGCCCGCTCAGCACTCTTGCAGGATCAATATTGCTCGCCCGGCGCGCCGGATACCAACTTGCCAGCAGACTCAACGCCAGCGCGGTCACCAGCACATAGACAACATCCAGCGGGTGCAGCTCCGATGGCAGGAAATCGATAAAGTAGATATCTCCCGACAGGAACTGATGGCCTATCAGCTTTTCAATCACGTTAATGATTGGCGTCAATTGCAACGACACGACAACGCCGATCACCACACCGCTGATGCTGCCAAGCAGGCCCGCCAGCAGACCGTACCAGACGAAAATGGCGCGAATAAGCCCATCTTTCGCCCCGAGAGTACGCAGCACAGCAATGTCGCCACTCTTGTCTTTTACCGCCATGACCAGCGTCGAGACAATATTAAAACAGGCCACGCCAATCACCAGTACCATCGCCAGATACATGATGGCGCGGATCATCTGAATGTCGCGGTACATGTAGCCGTACTTACCGATCCAGCTTTTGATATAGACGTAGCTGTTGGTCACTTCACCGGCGTCGCGCACCAGTTTGTTGGCGTTAAACACATCATTCACTTTGATGTCGATACCGGTGACGCTGCCGCCCATATCCAAATATTGCTGCGCATCCTGCATCGGGATCATCGCATAGCTGTGATCAAGCTGGCCGCTCAGTTGCAGAATACCCGTTACATGCAAACGTACGCGTTTGGGTTGCAGCAGTTTATGCGCGTCATCGGAGTTGGGGATCATGATAGAAACCCAATCGCCCTGCTTCACTTTCAGTGCATCGGCCACGCCCTTACCGAGAATGATCTGCTGCTCACCGGCACGAAAATTTTGCCAGGCGTCACCCTGTACAAATTTCGGCAAGGCGCTGAGCTGCGTTTCCTGCACCGGGTCAACGCCTTTCACCTGAATCGCACGCAGGTTCGCACCACTTTCCACCAGCCCGGTAAAATTAATATAGGGCGCAGCGGCGGCAATGCCCGGCACTTTTTTCACTTTTTCCAGCGCCGTATCCCAGTTAGTCCACGGCTGATTCACCGGTTCGATTTCACCGTGCGGTACTACTGCCAGAATGCGGTTGTTCAGCTCACGTTCGAAACCGTTCATCGCACTTAATCCGACAATCAGCACCGCTACGCCCAGCGCGATACCAACGGTGGAGATCACCGAAATCAGCGAGACCATGCCGCCACGGCGGCGGCCCCGGCTAAAACGCAGCGCAATCAATAAAGAGAGGGGGGAGGCCATTACTCGGCCCCCATCAGGGTGACTTCAGTGTTCAGGCGACCATCGCGCATTTCCAGTTGGCGGTTCATGCGTTTCGCCAGTTGTAAATCATGTGTCACCACGAGAAACGCGGTGCCCTGCATTTTGTTCAGCTCGCCCAGCAGTTCGAAAATGCTGTCCGCGTTACGCGCATCCAGGTTCCCGGTTGGTTCATCCGCCAGCACCAGGCGCGGGTTGTTGACCAGCGCGCGGGCAATCGCCACACGCTGGCGTTCACCGCCGGAGAGCTCTGAAGGACGGTGGCTGGCGCGATGTTCAAGCCCAACCGCGTGTAGCATTTCCCGGGCACGCTCATTAATTTCTGCCGGTTTCTTTTTGCCAATCAGCAGCGGCATCGCCACGTTTTCCAGCGCGGTAAAGTCCGGCAACAGATGGTGAAACTGGTAGATAAAGCCTAACTCCCGGTTACGCAGTTCCGCTTTGGCGGTCGAGGAGAGTTTGCTCATCGGCTGGTCACGGAAAATCACATCGCCCGAGGTCGGGGTATCCAGCCCGCCCAACAGGTGCAACAGCGTACTTTTGCCGGAGCCGGAACTGCCGACAATCGCCATTAACTCCCCTTCCGCCATGCTAAAGCTGACATCGTGCAGTACGTCGGTTTGCACACTGCCTTCCTGATAGCGTTTGCACAGGTTGTCGCATTGCAACAGGATCTTATTCATAACGTAAAGCCTCAGCGGGTTGAGTGGCGGCGGCGCGCCAGGAAGGATAAAGCGTAGAGAGCAGCGCGATGGCCATCGCCACCAGCGCAATACCAATGACCTGCAGCGGCTCAATTGCCACCGGCAAGGCGGCACCATCAAGGAAGGCGCCGATAATGGGCATCAGGTTATTCAACTGGCTGGCGAGCAGCGCGCCCAGCCCGGCACCCAGCAACGCGCCAATAATCCCGGCGCTGGCCCCCTGTACCATAAACACCGCCATGATTTGACGTGGGGTTAAGCCCTGGGTTTGCAAAATCGCCACTTCGCCCTGTTTTTCCATCACCATCAGGCCGAGCGAGGTAATAATATTGAATGCCGCAACGGCAATGATCAGGCTCAACAGCAGCCCCATCATATTTTTTTCCATCCGCACGGCCTGGAACAGTTCGCCTTTACGGTCGCGCCAGTCCTGCCATTTGGTACCTTCCGGCAGTTTCTGTTGGCTGAGCACATCGACTTTCAGCGGCTCGCTCAACCACAAACGCCAGCCGGTAATATTTCCTGCCGGGTAGCGCATCAGGCGCGAGGCGTCGTCAATATTGACCAGCATCTGGTATTCATCGACTTCGCTGTTCGCAGCAAACGTGCCGACCACGGTGAACAAGCGCTGGCTGGGCAAACGGCCCATCGGCGTAAACTGGCTGGCGGACGGCACCATCACGCGAATTTGATCGCCACGGTTCACACCCAATTGCCCGGCCAGTTGCTCACCGAGGATAATGTTGTATTTACCCGCTTGCAGGTCGCTTTGTTTGACATTGACCAGGTACGGTGTCAGCGGGTCGTTTTGCGCCGGATCGATGCCCATCATCACACCCACCGCAACGCTGCGCGCGCTCTGTAACACCACATCGCCTGTGGTGAGCGGCGCAATACGCGTTACGCCCTGCAATTTGACCTGACTTGCCGGGAGCTGTTCTGGATTCAATGAGCCATTTTGCGTGGTAAGGGTGGCCTGCGGCATCAGCCCCAGGATGTTGTTTTGCAGCTCGCGCTCAAAGCCATTCATCACCGATAACACCGTTACCAGCGCCATTACACCGAGGGTGATGCCAATGGTTGACAGCCAGGAGACAAAGCGGCCAAAGCGGTCCGCTGCGCGCCCGCGCATATAGCGCAGGCCTATGAAAAGAGTGACAGGCTGGTACATGAAATCCGTCTGGTTGCTGATAGCAGAGTGAGGAGTATATAAGCGAAAGCACAGAGCGTAAATGAGTGAAACGGTAAGTATTCGTCAGACATATACGGAAAAATTCCGTGAAATCAAACCAATAAACAACCATCGGCCAGTTTGCATTTCCGTTTGTTTGTACGGCTGTTGACCGTTAACTCCCCCTCACCTTAATCCGAAAATGAACAAATACAGACACTTCCCCAATACATCGCCCTCCAGCATGACCAGGATCAACGGCCAGAATTTTGGCAAAACAGGCAACAATGTTAATGAAACAGAAAGCATTATGGATTAATCAAATCAAGGGGTTATGTATTTGTCTGGTCGTGGTTTATCACTCAGTCATCACGTTTTACCCGCATCTTTCTACTTTTCAGCACCCGTGGTCGCAAACCCTTTCTAAGTGCTGGATTTACTTCAACCTTTACCTCGCGCCGTTTCGTATGCCGGTGTTCTTTTTTATCTCCGGCTATCTCATTCGCCGTTATATAGACGATGTACCGTGGAAAGATACGCTTGATAAGCGTATCTGGAGCATCGTCTATGTGCTGGCGCTGTGGGGCGTATTGCAATGGGCTGGTCTAAGCCAGATTAATGACTGGCTTGCGCCGCAGCGCGATCTGAGTAATGCCGCCAACGCGGCTTACGCGGAGAACTGGCGCGAGTTCCTTCAGGGCATGCTCACCGCCAGCACCAGCTTGTGGTATCTCTATGCGCTGGTGGTCTATTTCACGCTTTGTAAACTGCTTAGCAACTGGAAAGTGCCGGTATTAGCGCTGATGATCCTGGCAAGCCTGGCGATTAATTACCTGCCGCTGCCGTGGTGGGGGATGAATAGCGTGGTGCGCAATATGATTTTCTATTCGCTCGGCGCCTGGTATGGGGCAAGCGTAATGGAGTGGGTCAAAACCGTGTCGATCCGCCGTTACGGGTTGCTGTTCGCGCTGGCGGCCGTGGTGGCTTTCGGGCTGTGGATGTTCAATATGCCACTGCCGCTGTGCCTGCTTTCCATCGTGGGCATTATGCGTTTATTCCAGATGCTGGAGCAGCGTTTTCCACCCGACGAAAAGAGCCTGCTGAACGTGGTCGGCTCTAATACGCTGGCGATTTACACCACGCATCGCATTCTGATTGAAGCCATCAGCCTTGCGCTGCTCAAACCGATGAACGCGGGCGCGTGGCCGCAAACAGTCGAACTGGCGCTGCTGTTAGTCTATCCTTTCGCCACGTTGCTGATTTGTACGCTGGCTGGGCTGATGGTGCGAAAAGTGTCGTCGGCGCTGTTCGCTGATCTCTTTTTCACGCCGCCAACGAAACATCTCACGACGGTGCAAGCGCGTTAATCCTGCGCGTTGTATTGGCTAAAGCCGCCTAATCACAGATAATAATGGTATTGCGTATCAGGGATATGCCCCCATAACGGGGGCATATCCATAACGAGATCTTGATATCCCCATGCCTGAACAATACCGTTATTCCCTGCCTGTCAAAGCAGGCGACCAGCGCCAGTTTGGCGAACTGACAGGTGCTGCCTGCGCCACCGAAGTTGCGGAAATCATTGAGCGCCATCCTGGCCCGGTCGTGCTGATTGCGCCGGATATGCAAAACGCGCTGCGCTTGCAGGATGAGATTGGTCAATTTACCGATAACCTGGTGATGAACCTTGCCGACTGGGAAACGCTGCCATATGACAGCTTCTCGCCACATCAGGAAATTATCTCTTCCCGCTTGTCGACGTTATATCAACTGCCCTCCATGCAGCGCGGCGTGCTGATTGTTCCGGTGAATACGCTGATGCAGCGCGTTTGCCCGCACAGTTACCTGCATGGCCATGCGCTGGTGATGAAAAAGGGGCAACGCTTATCGCGCGATGAGCTGCGCAACCAGCTTGATAGCGCGGGTTATCGCCATGTTGATCAGGTAATGGAGCATGGGGAATATGCCACGCGCGGCGCGCTGCTCGATCTCTTTCCGATGGGCAGTGAGCAGCCCTTCCGTCTCGACTTTTTCGACGACGAAATCGACAGTTTACGACTGTTCGACGCTGATACGCAGCGCACGCTGGAAGAAGTCGAGGCGATTAACTTGCTCCCCGCGCACGAATTCCCGACCGATAAAAACGCCATTGAGCTGTTCCGTAGCCAGTGGCGCGATAAATTTGAGGTCAAACGCGACGCAGAACATA
The DNA here is from genome assembly GCF_004331415.1 of Kosakonia quasisacchari. Lineage (GTDB taxonomy): Bacteria > Pseudomonadota > Gammaproteobacteria > Enterobacterales > Enterobacteriaceae > Kosakonia > Kosakonia quasisacchari. The sequence goes on along the minus strand of NZ_SJOP01000017.1, from coordinate 78,177 downwards.
TCTATCAGCAAGTCAGCAAAGGTACGTTGCCTGCCGGGATCGAGTACTGGCAACCGCTGTTTTTCAGCGAGCCGCTGCCGCCGCTGTTCAGCTATTTCCCGGCAAATACGTTGCTGGTCAACACCGGTAATCTGGAAAACAGTGCCGAACGCTTCCAGCAGGAAACGCAGGCGCGTTTTGAGAACCGTGGCGTCGATCCGATGCGCCCTCTTCTGCCGCCAGAAATGCTGTGGCTTCGCGTTGATGAGTTCTACAGCGAGCTGAAGAAATGGCCGCGGATCCAGTTGAAAACCGAACATCTGTCCGACAAAGCCGCGCATGTTAACCTGGGCTACCAGTCGTTACCGGATCTGGCGGTACAGGCGCAGCAGAAATCACCGCTCGATAACCTGCGTAAGTTTCTGGAATCGTTCGGCGGACCGGTGGTGTTTTCCGTCGAAAGTGAAGGCCGCCGCGAAGCGTTAATCGAACTGCTGGCGCGCATCAAAGTTGCGCCGAAGCGCATCATGCGTCTCGACGAAGCCGAAGCGCCTGGCGCATATCTGATGATCGGCTCAGCAGAACACGGTTTTATCGATACCTTGCGCAGCCGGGCGCTGATTTGTGAAAGCGACCTGCTCGGTGAGCGCGTCGCCCGTCGCCGTCAGGACACGCGACGCACCATTAACCCGGATACCCTGATCCGCAACCTCGCCGAGCTGCATGACGGCCAGCCGGTGGTGCACCTGGAGCATGGCGTGGGACGTTATGCCGGAATGACCACGCTGGAAGCGGGCGGCATCAAAGGTGAATATCTGATGTTGACCTACGCGGGTGATGCCAAATTGTACGTGCCCGTTTCGTCGCTGCATTTAATCAGCCGCTACGCAGGCGGTGCGGAAGAGAACGCGCCGCTGCATAAATTGGGGAGCGATGCCTGGTCGCGCGCGCGGCAAAAAGCGGCGGAGAAAGTGCGCGATGTTGCCGCTGAGCTGCTGGATATTTACGCTCAGCGCGCAGCCAAAGCGGGCTTCGCTTTTAAACATGACAAAGAGCAGTACCAACTTTTCTGCGACAGTTTCCCGTTTGAAACCACGCCGGATCAGGCGCAGGCCATTAACGCAGTGCTCAGCGATATGTGCCAGCCGCTGGCAATGGACCGGCTGGTGTGCGGCGATGTCGGCTTCGGTAAAACCGAAGTCGCGATGCGCGCGGCGTTTCTTGCGGTTGAAAACAATAAGCAGGTGGCGGTGCTGGTACCCACCACCCTGCTCGCTCAGCAGCACTTCGATAATTTCCGCGATCGCTTCGCCAACTGGCCGGTGCGTATTGAAATGCTTTCGCGCTTTCGCAGCGCCAAAGAGCAAGCGCAGATCCTGGAGCAGGCCGCAGAAGGGAAAATCGATATTCTGATTGGCACTCACAAGCTGCTGCAAAGCGATGTCAAAATGAAGGATCTCGGTCTGTTAATTGTCGATGAAGAGCACCGTTTCGGTGTACGTCACAAAGAGCGTATTAAAGCGATGCGCGCCGATGTGGATATCCTGACGCTGACCGCCACACCGATCCCCCGTACGCTGAATATGGCGATGAGCGGTATGCGCGATCTGTCGATTATTGCAACCCCACCCGCGCGCCGTCTGGCGGTAAAAACCTTTGTACGCGAGTACGACAGCCTGGTGGTCCGCGAGGCGATGCTGCGTGAAATCCTGCGCGGTGGGCAGGTCTACTATCTCTACAACGACGTGGAAAATATCCAGAAAGCCGCAGGCAGGCTGGCGGAATTGGTGCCGGAAGCGCGCATCGCCATCGGGCACGGGCAGATGCGTGAACGCGAGCTGGAGCGGGTGATGAATGATTTCCACCATCAACGTTTCAATGTGTTGGTGTGCACCACCATTATTGAAACCGGGATCGACATTCCGACCGCCAATACCATCATTATTGAACGCGCCGATCACTTTGGCCTTGCCCAGCTACACCAGTTGCGCGGGCGCGTTGGACGTTCACACCACCAGGCCTATGCGTGGTTGCTGACGCCGCATCCTAAAGCCATGACCACCGATGCGCAAAAACGTCTGGAGGCCATCGCCTCACTGGAAGATTTAGGTGCGGGCTTTGCGCTGGCAACGCATGATCTGGAGATTCGCGGCGCGGGTGAACTGCTGGGCGAAGATCAGAGTGGGCAGATGGAAACCATCGGTTTCTCGCTCTATATGGAGCTGCTGGAAAACGCGGTCGATGCACTGAAAGCGGGCCGTGAACCATCACTGGAAGATCTCACCAGCCAGCAAACAGAAGTTGAATTACGTATGCCTTCGCTGTTGCCGGATGATTTTATTCCTGACGTCAATACGCGCTTGTCCTTCTATAAACGCATCGCTAGCGCCAAAGATGAGAACGCGCTGGAGGAGATTAAAGTCGAGCTGATTGACCGTTTCGGTTTGTTGCCAGATGCGGCGCGGAACCTGCTGGATATCGCCCGCTTGCGCCAGCAGGCGCAAAAATTGGGGATCCGCAAGCTCGAAGGCAATGAGAAAGGCGGCATGATTGAGTTCAACGAGAAAAACCATGTCAACCCGGCGTGGCTGATTGGCTTACTGCAGAAACAACCGCAACACTTCCGACTGGACGGCCCAACGCGATTGAAATTTATGCAAGACCTGAGTGAGCGCAAAGCGCGTATGGATTGGGTTCGTAACTTTATGCAGCAGCTCGGCGAAAACGCGGTAGCCTGATAAAAATGCTCCAGGCCGGGTCGCACGACCCGGCTCCTTTACTTCCCTCAACATTTACAAATATTTTGCAATATTCCAGGATTTCCCTACACGCAGACCTACCATAATTCCATCACACAGCTTTATAGCAATAACCTTATGATTTACATGGATTATGGTAATGATTAAAACGTCGCGTTTCCTTCACTGGCTCGCGCTGCTGGCCGCCGCTGCCACTGTCGCTCTTGCTCTACCTGCACAGGCTAATACCTGGCCTTTACCTCCTTCCGGCAGTCGCCTCGTTGGCGAGAACCGTTTTCATGTCGTGCAGAACGACGGCGGTTCACTGGAGGCGATTGCCAAAAAATACAATGTGGGTTTCCTTGCACTTTTGCAGGCCAACCCGGGTATTGACCCGTATGTCCCGCGCGCGGGCAGCGTACTGACCATTCCGCTGCAAACGCTGCTACCCGATGTGCCGCGCAAAGGCATTGTGATCAACCTCGCCGAGCTGCGCCTCTATTACTATCCGCCGGGTAAAAACGAAGTCACTGTTTACCCGATCGGCATTGGTCAACTGGGTGGCGATACGCTGACACCAACCATGGTCACAACGGTTTCTGATAAACGCGCGAACCCGACCTGGACACCCACCGCGAATATTCGTGCACGCTACAAAGCACAGGGAATTGATCTGCCAGCGGTGATGCCTGCCGGACCGGATAACCCAATGGGACACCATGCCATTCGCCTTGCCGCGTTTGGTGGCGTCTATTTACTGCATGGTACTAACGCAGATTTCGGTATCGGTATGCGCGTTAGCTCTGGCTGCATTCGCCTGCGTGACAAGGACATTTCTAACCTGTTTGCCCAGGTTTCCCCGGGTACGCCAGTGAATATCATCAATACGCCAATCAAAGCGTCAGTTGAGCCTGATGGTAGGCGGCTGGTTGAAGTGCATCAGCCGCTATCGAAATCGATTAACGATGATCCCAAAACGTTACCCATCGTGCTGAATGGCGCGATGCAAGCGTTTAAAGATGATGCGCGTAGTGATGCAGCAGTGATGAATCATGTGATGGAAGTGCGTTCCGGGATGCCGGTCGATATCTCCCGCCAGACTGAAAATGCGCCACAGGTGATGTAACTGCCCTACCGACGTAAAAAAGGCCCTGCGATAATTCGCGGGGCCTTTTTTATAGCTATAGCGTCGTGTTGCGCTTATTTGTAGAGAACAGCAGTGCCGTGCAGGTTATCGGAGCCGGTCACAGAGGTGATGCGAAACGATTTCGCGCCCATCTGATCGGCTTTCTGTGCCAGTTCATCTTCAACAGAGGCGAGGTTGGAATTTGCACGCACACCAACGGTCGCGACTTCTTGCTGGCCTGCCGGAGCAGATTGCACTTCAACGGCAGCGAAGCTGGCGAAAGAGAGAGAACTCAGTACAGCAGCGGTAAACAGCGCAGTGATATTTTTCATGATGTCTTTCCTGGATGCAGATGAAGGATGTCGTTAAACATTAAATTAACGATTGATATACAAATCGTAGATGTGATCTGCATCATGCGTCAATGAATTTTTATAATGATCGTTAAATAAAATTAAATTCATTTAAAATTCATAAAGATATGATTTATCAATATGTGCTGATTTGCTGCTGGTTATCTGCCGTAATTATTTTTATAATGGTCATTCAACAAACTAACAAAGGTTAGGCGGCGATATGACCAGTGAAGTCAGCAGTTGCACCAAAAAAAGCCGTGGCCGACCGAAAGTGTTCGACAGGGAAGCGGCGCTCGACAAAGCCATGACGCTATTTTGGCAACATGGTTACGAAGCCACATCATTATCCGATCTCGTCGAAGCGACCGGCGCGAAAGCGCCGACGCTGTACGCCGAGTTCACCAATAAAGAGGGGCTGTTTCGCGCCGTCCTCGATCGTTACATCACCCGGTTCGCGCGTCAGCACGAAGCACAGTTGTTGTGCGAAGAAAAATCTGTGGAAAGTGCGCTGCGGGATTACTTCACCGCCGTGGCCAAGTGTTTTACCAGCACGGATACGCCCGCTGGGTGCTTTATGATCAACACTTCGGCGACGCTGGCGGCATCGTCACAGGCGATTGCGAACACCATAAAATCGCGACACGCGCAGCAGGAAGAGACGCTACGTCAGTTCCTCACAGCTCGCCAGCTACGCGGTGAAATTCCACAAGCAGTTGACACGCTCGCATTAGCGCAGTTTTTAGGATGTATTTTGCAGGGTATGTCCATCAGCGCGCGTGAAGGCGCGAGTTGTGAAAAACTTCTGCAAATTATTCAAACCACCCTGCGGCTGTGGCCGGATTTGATCAAAGCCTGAAAAAAAATGAGACGGGAAACCGTCTCATCTCGCCTCTGTGATAGAGATATCACATTTCAATAATAGGTAAAACCTATCAGCATTTCCCCCTGCTTTGCTATTCTTAATTGTCATTATTGCGCGGCTAATGATTAGTGCGGGTGATACAAATAATGAGCATCATGATGATGCAACTGCGTACTTACTTTCCTTTGCTCTCACCCTAAGTGCTGTATTGAACGACTTTCGAGGATAAAGGGTATTTACCTGTGCTTAACACATGCAGAAGGAAAATGGAGATGATTTTGCTATTACCATTCATTAAAGTGTTAATAGTAATAACATTATTATTTGGTCTGTGGGTTTTGTTGGGTGGTTCAGTACTGTTTGCGTTTATCTCAATTGTGATAACAGGCCTGCTGCTGGTTCGCCAACATGACTTTATTTAATTGATTAAAGCCTTGCAGAAATGTGAGGCTTTTTTAATGAAAAAAGGCTCCTCAGCCTGAGCGATGAGGAGCCAACATGCAGAGTACTTCTGTTTTACGCTTTGTTATTCAAAACAAGCTGACCGTTGCCATCCAGCGGAATTTGCGTACCGGGATCTTTATCCATGCGGATTTTTCCTTGCTGGTCACCAATTTTATACGTCACGTCATAGCCAAGCATTTTTTCGCTTTTGTCATACACGGTGCTGCAACGTTGCTGAGTGGTGGTGTAAGTATCCCTTTCTTGCATCCCACCCTGAATCTGATTACCCGCATAACCACCACCTAATGCGCCGACCACAGTAGCAACATCTTTACCGCGACCGCCACCAAGCTGGTGTCCCAGTACGCCCCCCGCTACTGCGCCAAGAACAGAACCGGTAATACGGTTTTCATCTTGTACGGGGCGACGATGCGTCATTGTCACATTTCGACACTCCTGACGTGGCGTTTTAACCGTTTCCTTGATTTGCGTCGCAGAAACCACTTGCGCGTACTGAGGACCACGCTCAAACACGTTCAGGCTGGCAACTGCGGCAACGCCCAGTGCAGCGGCCACGCCAATACCGATACCCGCTAACATTGATTTATTCATCAGGATTCTCTCCCTGGTTGCTATTGGTAACAATTTTGCAACTTCGCAAGTAAGGAAGCCAATCAGAAAGAGCGTAAAAAGAGGGATAGTAGGTATGAAAATAGCGACATTCAGAGTTATCCGAGCGGTTTAACGCCACCGACAGGGGGATATGCTGCTCCCTGGGCAGATAAAGCCGCAGGGAGCAGAATAGCGTTAGTGCAATTTGAGGCGCGGGCGAATCACCCGGTTAATACTGCCGACCAGCATCATCAAGCCAGTTTTGAAATAGCCATGTAGCGCGACCTGGTGCATACGGTACAGCGAGATATACACGAAGCGCGCAATGCGGCCTTCAACCATCATCGAACCACGCATCAAGTTGCCCATCAGGCTACCCACAGTCGAGAAATTCGACAGTGAAACCAGCGAGCCATGATCCTTATAGACGTAAGATTTCAGCGGCTTACCTTTGACCTGCGCAAGAATGTTATGCAGAGCGAGGCTTGCCATTTGGTGAGCTGCCTGCGCACGCGGCGGTACAAAACCGCCTTCCGGGCGCGCGCAAGAAGCGCAATCACCAATGGCGTAAATATCCGCATCGCGGGTGGTTTGCAATGTTGGCTCGACCACCAGTTGGTTAATACGGTTGGTTTCCAGCCCGCCAATCTCTTTCATAAAGTCCGGCGCTTTAATACCCGCCGCCCACACCATCAGATCGGCGTTGATGTATTCGCCCTCTTTCGTGTGCAGACCGCCTTCATCGGCGCTGGTCACCATCGTTTGGGTCAACACGCGCACGCCCATTTTGGTCAACTCGTTATGCGCAGCACCAGAAATCCGTGGTGGCAGCGCCGGCAGAATACGTTCGCCGGCTTCAACCAACGTCACATTCAGCGCTTCGTTTGTCAGGCCTTTGTAACCATAACTGTGCAGCTGTTTCACCGCATTGTGCAGCTCCGCAGAGAGTTCAACACCGGTTGCCCCGCCGCCGACAATGGCGATGTTGACTTTGCCGCTAGCACCAAGGTTCGCCGAATATTTCAGGAACAGATTAAGCATCTCCTGGTGGAAACGGCGCGCCTGGTGTGGGTTGTCGAGGAAAATACAGTGCTCTTTCACACCCGGGGTGTTGAAGTCGTTCGAGGTACTGCCGAGCGCCATCACCAGCGTGTCATAGGCCAGTTTACGCTCCGGTACCAGTAAATCGCCCTTCTCATCACGCAGTTCAGCAAGCGTAATGGTTTTGCTTTCGCGATTAATATCGACGACAGAACCGAGCTGGAACTGGAAATGGTGATTACGCGCGTGCGCCAGGTAGCTCAGCGCATCGACGCCTTCATCCAGCGAACCGGTTGCCACTTCGTGCAGTAACGGTTTCCACAAGTGGCTATGGTTACGATCAACAAGCGTGATTTTCGCTTTTTTGCCGCGGCCAAGCTTTTTACCTAACTGCGTCGCCAGTTCCAGACCACCAGCACCACCGCCTACAATTACAATTTTCTTTAATGGTGTAGTCAACGTGACCCCCTAAAATATTAACCAATTGTTAATTAAAAGTTATAAAAATAGCCTTTATTTAACAACAGGTTACGTGCCTGCAACCTGATATTGACGCCGAGAATAACACGAACGGTTCAATGGTCATACCAAAATTGATGTGCATCAAGTTTTGATGCTTAAAAGATGAGCAAGTGTAGTCAATAGACAAAACAATGCCCGGCGAAACGCAAAGATAAAAATAACACCGGCAGGTTAGATAACCTGCCGGAAGGGGGGATTAACCGAGGGTTTTAAAGGCTTTAATACGCTGGAGATGCGGTGAGATGTTCTTGAATTTATGAGACTGTTCTTCGTCCCAGACAATTTCGTAGTAGTGGTGCAACTCCTCGGCTGAACGCTGGCTATTCAGTGCCTCATCCTGGCGCGAGAGGATCACCAGGCAGCGATCGCGGTTTTTCTCACGAAAGTTGGAAACGCATTTGGTTGCAATATCCTGATACTCTTCCGGGCGGTCAATTTTCCCTTCCATATTCTCATAAGGGAACAGGTTAGGATTAAGGATCACTTGACGGATATCGCACAAGAAACCGATGCGTTCGGCCCAGTAACCACCAAGGCCAACACCGCAAATCAGCGGACGCTCATCAATATTAAGCTGCAACATTTTATCCACTTCTTTCAGCAGATGCTGCATGTCATGCTTCGGGTGACGCGTGCTGTAACTGATCAGACGCACATCCGGATCAATAAATTGCAGTTGCAACACTTTTTCATGGTTGCCGGGGCTGTTTGAGTCAAAACCATGTAAATAGATAATCATTGTATCCTCACCACTTCGACATCGCGTCCGCAGGAATTAACGAGCTTCTTTGTGCTCCTGCCAGCGCATATGCAACTGTTCCAGCTCTTTATGGGCAGCCTTCCAGCGCGCTGAACTCATCAACTCCTGACGAGAATATGAACCTTTATGATACAAATGCGTAACACGTTGTGCATTGATCGGCGACAGGTTATCTAACACGCTTACTGCGCCTTTACGATTATTACAGACCAGGATCATATCGCAACCGGCGTCCAGAGATGCCTGGCCACGTTCGGCGTAACTGCCCATAATCGCCGCGCCTTCCATTGATAAATCGTCCGAAAAAATAACGCCGTTAAAACCCAATTCACCGCGTAATACGGTTTTCAGCCAATACGGCGAACCGCTGGCAGGACGCGGATCCGCATCGGTATAGATCACGTGCGCGGGCATAATCGCATCGAGTTTGTTTTGCTCAATGAGGCTGCGAAATATCGTCATATCATGTACGCGGATCTCGCCTTGTGGTCGCGGGTCGCGTGGCGTTTCTTTATGGGAATCGGCCGTGACCGCTCCGTGTCCGGGAAAATGTTTACCGGTGGTTTTCATCCCAGCGCTGTGCATTCCGTCGATAAAACGCGTTGCCATAGCCAGTGCTTTCGACGGGTCTTCATGATACGAACGCTCGCCAATCGCCGCGCTGATATGCCCAACATCCAGCACCGGGGCAAAACTGATGTCGATATCCATCGCGATCATTTCGCTGGCCATTAGCCAACCCGCCTCCTGCGCCAGGCGACCGCCTTCCTCCAGCCCACGCAAAGCAGCAAAAGATTGTGCGGCGGGCAAGCGGGTAAAGCCATCGCGAAAGCGCTGCACGCGCCCGCCCTCCTGATCGACCGCCACCACCAAACGATGATGCGAAGCACTGCGGATCTGGCGCACCAGTTCACGTAATTGTTCGGGATCGTGATAATTACGGGTAAAGAGGATCAGGCCGCCAACCAGCGGGTGCGCCAGAATCTCGCGTTCTTCCGCATCCAGTTCGTACCCTTCCACATCCAACATCACTGGGCCCACATTTTCCTCTCTTATTCTTTTGTCACTAACTGACACCATGTTTCATTCGCCAGCGTAATAAATTGTTGATCGCCCGTTTGCTGCCAGCGGCACTCATACCAGCCAGCCATTAGCATCAATACCCACGGACGCCAGCGCCTGACCTGGCGCCACAGTTGAGCGGGATTGATGGCAGACTGTTGCGCATAGCGATTCACCAGTTCCTGCCGTTGCGCTTCGTTTTGCGTCCATACTGCTGACAATTCCAGCGCGATATCGCCGTCGCCTGCGTATTCCCAGTCGATCAGACGCAAACCCGAATCACTCTGCACCAGGTTTCCAGCGTGGACATCCATATGTAACGGAGCCAGTCGTAGCGGCACAGGCTCTTTTTGCTGACGCAGCTGTTTTAACTGCCGCAGCCAGAATGGCGTACGCCGCGAGCGTGCACTCTGCTGCCAATAACCTTCAAGCAGCGGCAATAATGTTATCCGCCAGCCAAATAGAGACTGTCGGTGTAAATCATACAGTAACGGCACCAGTTCCCCCGCCTGCGGCAGCTCGGCGCAGACCTCACCGGGTAGATAATCGACGGCCATCCACTCGCCGGTAAATAAGCGCGGACGTGGCGTAATAGACGCTGGCAAACGACGGAGTAAGCGATACTGGCGCAGAAAAGGCGATGATGTCGCACTGTGCCTTTTTCGCAGCACCAGCGTATGCCGCCCATCGCTAATAAGACAACTCCCGCCGCTGAGCCCGCTATTCTGTCTGGCGACGGGAGTATAGGTCGGAAAATAGCGTGACAACACCTCGTCACGCGTCTGTTTATTGTTGCTGAACCGCACCTTTACCCGACCAGATAATTTCGCCGGTTTGTACCAGCATTAATTGCATTTGCAGCGCCGGTGCGTTGACATTCCCGGTCGCGTTGGAGTAGAGCACATACTGCGCCCCGACGTTACGGGCAATACCGATGGCTTTACTGCGCGTACCGAGGCTGTCTTGTGGAGAAAGCCCCAGTTGCTGCTTCGCTACCGCCAGTTGCTGCTCGGTAACAAGCGTAAACTTACCGTTATTGGCTAACGCGTTGCGCACGACACCCGTCGGTTCAGCCGTGTTGATGGAACCGTTGGTTCGATTATTTACGCTGTCCACTAACAGCACACTTCCTGCGTTAGCGCCGCTGGCCTGCAGCATTTTGCCAACCATCGGCTGAACGGCACTGTTCCAGTCAAAATGACGTTCACGCGGCGCGGGTTGTCCCGTCTGATCCTGGTGCTCAATCGGGCCCGGTTGCTGCTGCGGGAGCGTCGGGACAGAAGGCACCGACGGTACCGGTTGTTGCGGCTGCACCGGCGTGGGTTGCTGCGGTGCGCCTGCCCCACCCGCCTGATCAACCGGTGCGGGTTGCTGATCGCTAATACAGCCCGCAAGCAGCACGGCCAGGGTTGTCAGTAGCGCGTAGCGTCCAATAGTTTTAATCAAGAGTCACCCCTTACAGGTAAAGATAAAGTCTGACGCTGTGCGCACCCAAATAGTTGGCGCTGCCATACAGCGTCACGCCCGAATTCCCCGGAATCGTGACGGTTCGCGGCGCTTCCAGCGGGTGCATTTCCAGACCTCTGGCGTCATACCAGAAAAAACGATAATGCACGGTAACGGGCTGCTGTCTTTCATTAAACAACTGTGAAAACGCGGAAGGCTGGAGTTCCTGCGTACTTAACGTCGGCGGCTGCGCAATAATCCCGGACGCCAGAATGCTCGATTCCATCACTAACGTCTGGTCGTCGGCGACCGGGATCGTTGGACGTGAACTGCACCCCGCCAGCATTAGCGCTGTCAGCCATAATGCGACACGCCCGTTCGTCATATCAAAGACCTTTATGAGCCAGCATCGGCCCCAGTGCGCGCCCGCCGAGCAGGTGCATATGAATATGATAAACCTCCTGCCCGCCATGACGATTACAGTTCATGATCAAACGGTAACCGTCTTCAGCAATCCCCTCATCACGGGCGATTTTCGCCGCAACAGTCACCATGCGACCCAGCGCCTGCTCGTGCGCTTCGGTCACGTCGTTCACGGTTGGAATCAGGATGTTTGGCACAATCAGGACATGTGTTGGAGCCTGCGGAGAGATGTCGCGAAAAGCGGTAACCAGTTCGTCCTGGTAAACAATATCCGAGGGAATTTCGCGGCGAATGATTTTACTGAAAATGGTTTCTTCGGCCATGACGTTTTCCTTTTATGTACGCGGAGCCAGCCCGCAGCCGTCGTCAATTACGTGCCCTAGAGTATGATCGAGATTCTCTTGTTGTTTCAACCAAAACGCTGTTTTTCTTTCACCTTTCCGGCTTTCCTGGCGTGCAAACCGCTCGCGTTTAAGCCGCATGGCGGTGAAATGGCATTTCAATAATCAATATTACATCCGTTTACATTCATTCAATGAATGCGTATATTTCGCATTCGCGTTTTCATAAAAATTATTACCAGACGAATTACAAAACCCGCCTGACGCGACAACGTATCGCGGCAAGGCTTTCCCTCTAACGCACCATTAAGGGTTTATTCATGTCTTTCACTCATCACGCCAGGGGCGAAGCGCGTCCGTTAGCCGCCACACCGTCGCTGCTTGCCGCCTGCATTGCCATGGCTTTAGTCCCCTCTGTTGCGTTTGCGACAGATACCGCCGCCGTATCTGAAGAGACGGTTGTGGTTGATGGTGCGGCATTGAGCACCGCTGACAGCCAGGCGCAAGACTACAGCGTGAAAACCACCACCACAGGCACCAAGCTGTTACTGGTTCCGCGCGACATCCCGCAATCAGTAAGTGTGGTCAGCCAGCAGCGTATGCAGGATCAGCAGTTAAATACGATCGAACAAGTGCTGGATAATACGATTGGCGTCAGCGCATCGCGCATTGATACTCACCGCACGAACTTCTTCGCGCGTGGCTTTTTCGTCAGTAACTTTGCTTATGAAGATATGCCAACATTCCTTGATAACCGCTGGAATTTTGGTGATACCGCAGGCGACACCGCCATTTACGATAAGATTGAAGTGGTGCGTGGCGCGGCCGGTCTGATGAGTGGGGCAGGTAATCCCTCAGCTTACGTCAATATGGTACGTAAACATGCCGACAGCAAAGAGTTCAAAGGAACGGCTACCGCGACTTATGGCAGTTGGGACAACCAGCGCTATGTCCTGGATCTGCAAGCACCGCTGACCGAATCCGGCAACGTGCGCGGCCGGGTCATCACGGGTTACCAGGATAAAGATTCATGGGTTGAACGTAACCACTACCGCAAAAAATTTATTACGGGCGTAGTGGATGCGGATATCACCGACTCCACCACCCTTTCTCTCGGTTACGACTATCAGGAAAGCGAAGAAGACAGTCCGACCTGGGGCGGCTTCCCATCGCTGTATAGTGACGGCAGCCGCACGCATTTCCGCCGTGGTTTCAATACGGCGGCTGACTGGGCTTACTCTAATGTCGATTCTTCAAAAATTTTCGCCAACCTGACTCAACGTTTTGACAACGGCTGGGAGGCGAAAGTTAACGCCATGCATGCGGAAACAAACTTCGACAGCAAGCTGATGTATATCGACGGTTACCCGGATAAAACCACCGGTCTGTATGATGCCTCGCAGTGGCAAGGCGCATGGGGCGGCTGGAACCGTGGCGAGCGCAAACAAGACTCCATTGATGCGTTTGTGCGCGGTGGGTACGATTTGTTTGGTCGCCAGCACGAAGTAATGTTCGGCGGTAGCTACAGCCGCCAGCGCAACAATTATGACAACGCATATCCGGTTAATGACAATTCCGGCCTGATGGATGTCGGCAACATTCATAAATATAACGGTAACACGCTGGCCGACCCGAGCTGGTCTGACTGGGCGCTCTACCAGCGCGATGTGATCCGCCAGAAATCACTGTATGCGGCAACCCGTATCTCTTTAGCCGATCCGCTGCACCTGATCCTCGGCGCGCGTTATACCGAATGGACCGCAAAATATAATCTGGAACGTAAGCCGGATGAAATCCGTAACAGCAAGTCCGATGACGTTACGCCCTACGCTGGCCTGATTTATGACATTGATGACACCTGGTCGGTGTACGGCAGCTACACCTCTATTTTCGAACCGTCCAGCCAGCGTGATATCAACAGTGAATTTCTTGAACCTACCACCGGTAAAAGCTACGAAGCCGGGATCAAGGGTGACTGGTACAACACTCGTCTGACGGCGACCCTGGCGGTGTTCCGTACCGAGCAGGATCACGTTGCGGTATCGACAGGCGAGTACATTCCGAATTCCGGCGGCCAGACAGCATATAAATCCGTCAATGGCACCGTAAGCAAAGGCATTGAGTTTGAGTTGAATGGTGCCCTCACTGACAACTTACAGCTCACCTTTGGTGCCAGTCGTTTTATGGCTGAAGATGGCGACGGTGTGGCCGTTAACCCAGAACAAGCGCGGACCACGATGAAATTGTTCACACGTTATCAATTGCCGATGTTACCGGAACTCTCCATTGGTGGTGGTGCGCGCTGGCAGAATAAAACCTGGCAGGAGATCAAAGGCCCGAGCAGTGACATGCGCATTACACAGAGCGGTTATACCGTGGTTGATCTCTTCACTCGCTACCAGGCAACCAAAAACTTCGCCATCCAGGCCAACCTGAACAATGTGTTCGATAAAGAGTATTACGACTATCTGGGCACTTACGGTGTGTACGGTGCGCCGCGTAACGTCTCCGTGAGCGCCAGCTACAGCTTCTAGGGGTTAAAGCCGAGCGCCAGAAAAGCCCGCCATCTTACTGGCGGGCTTTTTTATGCTTTACAGATTATGTTTTCCAAAACCTGTGTGGCGATATCCTGGAAATCCCTTTCAAACCGCCATTGCATGCAACAGCTCAGTTTCCAACACCTCAGTCAGCACCAGCGAAGCTCTTATGGCAGACGCTTACGGTTTGCTTACCTTCAGGCGTTTATCGCTAAATCGGGCGTGAGTTTGTGGAACGCTTCTGTGACAAAACAGCGAGTTTGCCGGGGCAGGCCGGTTAATGGCACACGATCTGTTGGTGGTGGTGGTGTTTGACGTTCTTCCTCTGTTCTTTCAGAACAGTGAAAATTCGCCGTTATCAAAGGCAACACTGATGGCGCCTGGAAGGGCAGACCGAAATTCTGAAAAAGAAGCTTCTGCCTGTCCCGTGAAATTTAATTCCGGAGGCAAAACCTGTTGCTGACCCGATCCACAGAACGTGGTTTTAAGTGGGCAATAAAAAAGGGAGCCATCAGGCTCCCTCAGTCTCCCCAGACTATGGCTTAGTTGCTACGGATGTACTCATCCATTTCGGTTTTCAGGTTATCGGACTTCGTACCGAAAATTGCCTGCACACCGGAGCCAGCAACAACCACACCCGCAGCACCCAGTTTCTTCAGGCCAGCCTGATCCACTTTCGCTACGTCAGCCACGCTGACACGCAGACGCGTGATGCACGCATCCAGGTTGGTGATGTTCTCTTTACCGCCGAACGCAGTAACCAGAGCCGGAGCCATTTCACTGGTAACACCAGCTTTGCTCTCTTCAGTGGTGTCTTCACGACCCGGGGTTTTCAGATCCAGCGCTTTGATCAGCACGCGGAAGATGGTGTAGTAGACCACCGCATAACCCGCACCGACAATCGGGAATAGCCACAGTTTGCTGCTGTTACCGCTCAGCACGATGAAGTCAATCAGACCGTGAGAGAACGACGTACCGTCACGCATACCCAGCAGGATACAGATCGGGAATGCCAGGCCTGCCAGAATCGCGTGGATAACGTACAGGATCGGCGCAACGAACATGAAGGAGAACTCGATCGGCTCGGTGATACCGGTCAGGAACGAGGTCAGCGCTGCGGAGATCATGATACCGCCCACTTTGGCGCGGTTTTCCGGTTTGGCAGAGTGCCAGATAGCGATAGCAGCAGCCGGCAGACCGTACATTTTAAACAGGAAGCCGCCAGACAGTTTACCCGCAGTCGGGTCACCCGCCATATAACGCGGGATATCGCCATGGAACACCTGGCCTGCCGCGTTGGTGAACTCACCAATCTGCATCTGGAAAGGTACGTTCCAGATATGGTGCAGACCAAACGGCACCAGGCAACGTTCAATGAAGCCGTAGATACCGAACGCCACAACCGGGTTCTGATAAGCGGCCCACTGGGAGAAGGTCTGAATCGCAGTACCGATCGGCGGCCAAATAAAGGAGAGGATCACGCCGGTGAAAATCGCTATCAGACCGGAGATGATCGGCACAAAACGTTTACCAGCGAAGAAGCCCAGATACTCAGGCAGCTTGATGCGATAGAAGCGGTTAAACATATACGCGGCAATCGCACCGGAGATAATACCGCCCAGCACACCGGTATCAGCCAGGTGTTTTGCGGCAATTTCTTCAGCAGGTAAATGCAGAACCAGAGGCGCAACCACTGCCATGGTTTTCACCATGATGCCGTAGGCAACAACTGAGGCCAGAGCCGAAACGCCGTCGTTATTGGTGAAGCCAAGCGCAACACCGATAGCGAAGATCAACGGCATGTTAGCAAAAACGGAACCGCCCGCTTCGGCCATAACGTGGGAAACCACTTCTGGCAGCCAGCTGAAGTTTGCAGAACCGACGCCCAGCAGGATACCTGCGATAGGCAGTACGGATACTGGCAGCATCAGCGATTTACCGACCTTCTGCAGGTTAGCAAATGCATTCTTAAACATAATTGAGAGTGCTCCTGAGTATTAGTGCTTTTTTCTACGTTTTCACGCATTGGCGAGGGGGGAGAACCGCGCCGTGGGAAGGGCATCTAAGCGCCCTTTATTTATTACACAGAGTAAAATAAATCAGTAAAAGTTTGTTTGACGGCTATCACGTTTCAGCTAGCGTCAGTCGCGAAACTCACACTGATTTACAAAAGGTGGCAGCTTCCGTATGAAAAACGACCGCCACCGCCTTTTTTATGGCGGTGAACTTTACTCCGATCGTTTATTAATTACGAGTACTAAAATAAGCTGACAGATCAGGCA
Organism: Kosakonia quasisacchari; assembly: GCF_004331415.1. Lineage (GTDB taxonomy): Bacteria > Pseudomonadota > Gammaproteobacteria > Enterobacterales > Enterobacteriaceae > Kosakonia > Kosakonia quasisacchari. The sequence continues at coordinate 61,646 of NZ_SJOP01000017.1, read as the reverse complement.
GATTGCAGGCGGGATGGCTCGATATGAAACAAATGGCCAAAGTTCTGTGTCGTTTGTTGAGCCAGCTCTTCGACAGAAACACCTTTCAGCACCGCCATATATTCCGCCACATCACGGGTCATCGCTGGCTGGTTCTCTTTGCCGCGATGTGGCACCGGGGCGAGATAAGGCGAATCGGTTTCGACCAGTAAACGATCGAGCGGAATATAACGTGCCGCATCACGCAGTTGCTCTGCGTTGCGGAACGTGACGATACCCGAAAAAGAGATGTAAAAGCCCATATCCAGTAGCTTCCCCGCCGTTTCGCGATCTTCGGTAAAACAGTGCAACACTCCGCCGCAATCCATCACTCGCTCTTCCTGCAAAATCGCGAGCGTATCGGCCCGCGCATCGCGCGTGTGTACAATCACTGGCTTGTTCAATTCACGGCCAATGCGGATATGGTGACGTAAGGACTCCTGCTGGCGGAGCTTAGTTTCTGGCGTATAAAAATAGTCCAGCCCGGTTTCTCCCATCGCCACAACACCCTCTTCCGCCGCCAGTTGGCGCAGCGTTTCAACGTCGTACTCTTCATCCTGGTTCAGCGGATGCACACCGCAGGAAAAGACCACATTCGGGCGCTCACCCACCAGCGCACGCATTGCGCGATAACCCGGTAACGTCGTGGCAACCGCCAGACAAAACTTCACATCGCGCGCGGCAGCTTTCGCCAGCACATCATCAACATCTTTGTGCAAAGAGTGGTAATCCAAGCCATCGAGGTGGCAGTGCGAATCAACTAAAAACATAATGTTCTCTTACAGATGGGATACAGGAAGCGTTACGCCTGTTTGCTGGTAACGTTCCAGCGTTAACAATAGATCGGTCAGCAACAACTCGCGGTTAACCCCGACCACACTAAGCAACTGTTCACGACAGGTAAAAATAGCATGCAGCTGCGCGTGCAGCGTTGACGCTTGCACCTGGCGCGCCAGCTTTTCTACCAACGCTAAAGCATCAACGTTACTGAGCAACGTCGCGCCTTGCTGCATTTTCAATGCATCAAGAAGCAACGCAGAGAGCCACTGTAAACGCTCAGCCACTTTGTCGTGGTTCAGCGTCGGGAACATAGCCAACCAGTCACCGTTATTGAGCGCCGTGTCTGTCGCCTGGCACAGCGTCTGCCGTTGCGCCCAAACATCGTCCTGAAGCAGCGCTTCTGCCGCACCAGGCGAACCGGCACACAAACGTAATGCGGTCAGAATTGTCTCTTGCGACGCGGTGACTTCCCGCGCAAGCCAGCTGCAGGCGTAGTTTTCTGCGGGTGGCGCAAGGTGATGCAAGCGACAGCGGCTGCGCAACGTCGCTAATAATCTTGCCGGTTCCCGACACCCAAGGAAGAACCAGGTGCGCGCGGGAGGTTCTTCCAACGTCTTCAGCAAAGCGTTGGCGGCAGCGTCGGTCAATAATGCGGCATCCTGGATCCACACTACTTTTGCACCGCCCAGCCGCGCATGCTCATAAAGCTTTTCATTCACTTCGCGTACCGCATCAATGCCAAGCGCGGATTTCCCTTTTTCCGGTGCAAGAGCATAGTAATCAGGATGTGTTCCAGCCTGCATAAGCTGGCAGCCTCGGCAGTGACCGCAGCTTTTATGCCCTTCGGGTGTCTGGCATAGCAAGAAACGGCTGATGGCGTAAATCAACGCATCTTCACCCATCCCCGGCAGGGCGTGGATCAGCAACGCGTGGTGCCCACGACCGATCTGATAACTAGCAACCAGTTGCTCAAAATCGGGGCGTAGCCACGGATACCATTTCATGCGCCCTGCTCCTGCACCCAGGCTGTCACTGTCTGGCGGATGTCGGCAATCACTTTTTCCAGCGGTTGAGTAGCATCAACGGTGCGAATACGTTCATCTTGCGCAGCCAGTTCCAGATAACGCGCACGGGTACGGTTGAAGAAATCCAGCGACTCTTGTTCAATACGATCCAACTCGCCACGCGCACGCGCACGTTTCAGACCGACTTCTGGTGTGACATCCAGGTAGAGCGTCAAATCGGGGCGAAAATCCCCCAGCACGGCATCGCGCAGCGTGGCCAACATGGTTTGGTCAATGCCTCGTCCACCGCCCTGGTACGCCTGTGTAGAGAGATCATGACGATCGCCGATCACCCAGCAACCACGCGCAAGTGCAGGTTTAATGACAGTTTCCACAAGTTGAACCCGGGCGGCGTAAAACATCAGAACTTCGGCCTTATCTGTGATCACTTCATCACCAACGGAACGGATATCCAGCACCAGGCTGCGCAATTTTTCCGCCAACAGCGTCCCCCCCGGCTCCCGCGTAAACACCATTTCACCGACGCCAAGCTCTTGCAGCGTCTCAACGATGACATCACGCGCCGTGGTTTTCCCTGCGCCTTCAAGCCCTTCGATAACGATGTATTTACTGCCCATTTTTTTCCTTAAGTACTTTCAGGTAGTCCTGCACTGCCCGGTTATGGCTGGCGAGATTGGTATTAAATGTATGCCCACCTTGACCATCAGCGACAAAATAGAGATACGGCGTCTTCGCCGGATGCGCCGCCGCTTTCAGCGAGGCCTCACCGGGTGTAGCGATAGGGCCAGGCGGCAAGCCGCTAATCACATAGGTGTTATAGTCAGTCGGCGTTTCCAGATCGGCGCGCGACAGCTTACCATTATAACGCGCGCCCATCCCGTAGATAACCGTCGGATCGGTTTGCAGCCGCATCCCGATGCGCAAGCGGTTAATAAAGACGGAGGCCACCTGATCGCGTTCGCTGGCGACAGCCGTCTCTTTTTCGACAATCGACGCCATTGTTACCAGTTGGTTCTGATCTTTATACGGTAGCCCTTCCATGCGCCCTTCCCAGGCTTGCTCCACCGCACGCGACATTTTCTGATGCGCGCGCTTGAGTAACGCAATGTCTGTCGTATTCGCGGTGTACATCCAGGTATCGGGCCAGAACCAGCCTTCAACCCATTGCGGGTGCTCCAGCTTCAGCGCCTGGGCCACCGTGGCGTAGTCGTCATCTTTCAGCGTGTGCTTAATATACGGTGCATCGCGCAATTGCTTGAGGTAATCACTCAGGCGCATACCTTCAACCAGACGCAGCGGAAATTGCGCTTCTTTACCGCTCTCCAGTAACTGCAGCATCTCGCGCACGGTCATCTTCGGCGTAAAACGGTAGGTGCCAGCTTTGAAATGTGAAAGATCCGGTTCCAGCCGCAGCAGCCATTGAAACACGCGCGGGCGATTAATCACCTTTTCGCGATACAGCAATTCACCCAACGCCAAACGACCGGTTCCGGCGGGCAGTGTGAAAATGGTTTCATCTTTAATCAGGATCTGGCTATCCGCTAACTGGCGAACCTTCCAGACGCCCGCTCCCGCCGCGATAACCAGCAAAGCCAACAGGAGGAGAATTACGCGTAACATTTTCTTCATGACGGATTTATGCGCTCACACAAGGGGGCTAAAAAATGGTACAAATCGCGCGCTGACCAATGCTGTTCCGCCCATTGGCGGACGGGAACAACCGGCATCAACGCGTTACAAATAATGACTTCGTCGGCCAGCATCAGCACATCGTGCCGCGCATTGACTTCGACAACCTCAAAAGCAGATGTTGTCAGTTGGCGCAAACAATATTGACGCATAATGCCGTCAACACCGGCCTGATCCACACGCGGTGTAAAGACTTTCGCACCCTGCCGCCAGAAGATATTGGCAGCACAACATTCAATCAACCAGCCTTCACTATCCAGCACCAGCGCTTCATCGGCAGAGGTCTGCTCAAGCCCGGTACGAATCAATACCTGCTCCAGGCGGTTAAGGTGTTTGATCCCGGCGAGCATCGGGTTGCGCCCGAGGCAAATATCACTCAGCGCCAGTGTTACCCCTTCCCGCCGCCAACGAGCGTAATACGCAGGGCTTGCTGATACCGACACTATCCGCATCGGCGTTTCACAACCTGCTGCGCTATACCCTCGTCCGCCAGTGCCACGGCTGAGAATAACTTTCAACACACCCTCTTCTTTTTCTCTAGCAAGGTACGCCATTTCCCGCGCCAGTATGTCCCACTCGAGATAAGAGATCTGGAGCCGTTTACAGGCGAGACGCAAGCGCTGAAGATGCGCATCGAGAAACTGTATTTGTCCTTCAAGGATGCGCGCGGTGGTAAAACAACCATCGCCAAATTGCGTCGCCCGATCATTAGCGGCCAGCCATTGCTGCTCTTTACCATTAATCAAGAACATAGAGCGCTCCTTTATACGTCTGGCCGGACAGTTTGGCAGGATGAAAAGCGCAGGACAAGGGGATAAACCCGAATAGAAAAGGCCCGACAAGCGGGCCTTCAGTACACAGCGCAATGATCAGACTTTCTTGAAGATCAGCGAGCCGTTGGTGCCACCGAAACCGAAGGAGTTACACAGGGTGTACTCCATGCCGCTCACCTGGCGTGCAACATGCGGCACAAAATCCAGATCGCAACCTTCATCCGGGTTATCCAGGTTGATGGTCGGTGGAACGGCCTGATCGCGCAGGGCGAGGATCGAGTAGATAGATTCTACTGCGCCTGCTGCACCCAACAGATGGCCGGTCATCGATTTGGTCGAGCTAACCATTACTGTGCGAGCCGCGTCGCCAAAGACCGATTTCACTGCCTGTGTTTCTGCCATATCGCCCGCCGGCGTGGACGTACCGTGCGCATTAACATAGCCAATCTGACCAGGGGTGATGCCGGCATCACGCAGGGCATTAACCATCGCCTTTGCAGCACCCGCGCCGTTTTCCGGCGGAGACGTCATATGATAAGCATCGCTGCTCATACCAAAGCCGACAATTTCAGCATAAATTTTCGCGCCACGCTTTTTCGCATGCTCATACTCTTCCAGCATGATGATGCCAGCGCCATCGCCGAGAACAAAGCCGTCACGCTCTTTGTCCCACGGACGGCTTGCCGCCTGCGGGTTATCATTGCGGGTAGATAGCGCGCGCGCTGCACCAAAGCCACCAACGCCTAAAGGCGTACTGGCTTTTTCTGCGCCGCCGGCCAGCATTGCGTCGGCATCGCCGTAGGCAATGATACGCGCCGCGTGACCGATGTTATGCACACCAGAGGTACACGCTGTCGCAATGGAAATACTCGGGCCTTGCAAACCGAACATGATAGTCAGATGACCCGCCACCATGTTAACAATCGTTGATGGTACAAAGAACGGACTGATTTTACGCGGCCCACCCTTGGCGAGGGAACTGTGGTTTTCTTCGATCAGGCCGAGGCCGCCGATACCAGAACCAATCGCTGCGCCAATACGGGATGCGTTCTCTTCTGTGACTTCAAGGCCGGAATCCTGCATGGCCTGAACGCCAGCCACAATTCCATATTGAATGAAGTCATCCATCTTGCGCTGTTCTTTACGCGAGATGATGTCTTCACAGTTAAAATCCTTTACTAAGCCAGCAAATTTGGTTGCATAGGCGCTAGTATCGAAATGGTCGATCAGGCTGATGCCACTCTGACCGGCAAGGAGAGCTTTCCAGGTAGACTCTACGGTATTGCCGACAGGAGACAACATGCCAAGTCCGGTCACAACTACACGACGCTTAGACACGTTTGTCCTCCAGGGAGGGATAAAAAAAGAGATTCGTGGGATAACTACAGATAAAACTCAGGCGGTCGAATGACCGCCTGGAGATGTTCACTTACGCCTGGTGGCCGTTGATGTAATCAATGGCAGCCTGAACGGTGGTGATTTTCTCAGCTTCTTCGTCCGGAATCTCAGTATCAAACTCTTCTTCCAGAGCCATTACCAGCTCAACGGTGTCAAGAGAATCAGCGCCCAGGTCTTCAACGAAGGAAGCATTGTTGGTAACTTCTTCCTGCTTAACGCCCAGCTGTTCGCCGATAATTTTCTTAACGCGTTCTTCGATAGTGCTCATACTCTTAAATTTCCTATCAAAACTCGCTTTCGCGATGGTTTTCGTAGTGTATAAAATGTTGAAAAATTTGCAACTAAATCCCGGCAGTTCTTACCACGATTTTACGCTATTTTGAGGCCTTTCGCCCTAATAACGCAAATAATTTTCATCGTGGTTAAACCATATACATTCCGCCATTGACGTGCAGGGTTTCACCAGTGATGTAACCTGCCTCGTCAGAGGCTAAAAATGCAACCGCACTGGCGATTTCCTGAGCACCGCCAAGGCGACCCGCAGGAACCTGTGCCAGAATACCCGCACGCTGATCATCAGACAGCGCACGCGTCATGTCCGTTTCAATAAAACCCGGAGCAACAACGTTTACAGTAATACCGCGTGACGCAACTTCACGCGCCAGCGATTTACTGAAACCGATAAGACCCGCTTTCGCCGCAGCGTAGTTGGCCTGACCAGCATTTCCCATGGTACCAACCACAGAACCGATAGTGATAATACGCCCATGACGCTTTTTCATCATAGCGCGCATTACCGCTTTTGACAGACGGAAAACAGATGAAAGATTGGTATTGAGAATATCGTTCCACTCATCATCTTTCATGCGCATCAGCAGGTTATCACGGGTGATCCCGGCATTATTTACCAGAATATCAACCTCGCCAAATTCTGCGCGAATGTTTTCCAGAACAGATTCGATTGATGCAGCATCGGTCACATTCAGCAGCAAACCTTTGCCGTTTGCACCTAAATAGTCGCTGATCGCCTGCGCGCCGCTCTCGCTGGTCGCCGTACCGATAACCTTCGCGCCACGGGCAACAAGGGTTTCAGCAATAGCGCGACCAATACCGCGGCTTGCACCGGTTACTAGTGCGATTTTTCCTTCAAAACTCATGGTCTTCCTCTTTATTGCGCAAGTGCCTCTGACACAGCAGCCGGCTCGTTGAGCGCAGACGCAGTCAGGGTGTCAACAATACGTTTAGTCAGGCCGGTGAGGACTTTACCCGGGCCAACTTCATACAGGTGCTCAATGCCCTGCGACGCCATAAATTCAACGCTCTTCGTCCATTGCACCGGGCTATACAACTGGCGCACCAGCGCATCGCGAATCGCTTCTGCCGTCGTTTCACACTGCACATCCACGTTATTTACAACCGGAATCTGCGGCGCGTTAAAAGTAATGTTATTTAATTCAGCGGCCAGTTTTTCTGCAGCAGGCTTCATCAGCGCACAGTGCGACGGTACGCTCACTGGCAGCGGCAGCGCGCGTTTGGCACCTGCGGCTTTGCAAGCAGCACCTGCGCGTTCAACGGCTTCTTTATGACCGGCAATAACAACCTGGCCTGGCGAATTATAATTCACCGGAGAGACAACCTGCCCTTGTGCGGATTCTTCACACGCTTTGGCAATAGACGCATCATCCAGACCGATAATTGCAGACATAGCGCCAGTACCCGCCGGCACGGCTTCCTGCATGAATTTTCCACGCAGTTCAACCAAGCGAACCGCATCAGCAAACGCGATAACACCCGCACACACTAATGCAGAGTATTCACCCAGGCTATGCCCCGCCATCAGCGCAGGCGTTTTACCACCCTGCTGCTGCCATACGCGCCACAGCGCGACAGAAGCAGCCAGCAGCGCCGGTTGCGTCTGCCAGGTTTTGTTCAGTTCTTCCGCCGGGCCTTGTTGCACCAGTGACCAAAGATCGTAACCCAGGACAGTTGATGCCTCTGCGAATGTCTCTTCAATCACCGGATAAGCCGTAGCCATATCAGCTAACATACCGACGGTTTGGGAGCCTTGTCCCGGGAACACAAAAGCAAATTGCGTCATTTTTTTATCCTTATACTCAGAAACGAACCAGCGCCGAGCCCCAGGTGAACCCGCCACCAAACGCTTCCAGCAGCACAAGTTGCCCCGGTTTAATGCGTCCGTCGCGTACCGCTTCATCAAGCGCGCTGGGAACGGAAGCTGCGGAGGTGTTGCCATGGCGGTCCAGCGTAACGACGACGCTATCCATCGACATGCCGAGCTTCTTCGCTGTCGCGCTGATAATACGCAAGTTAGCCTGATGCGGCACCAGCCAGTCCAGCTCGCTGCGCTCAAGATTATTGGCCGTCAATGTTTCATCAACAATACGCGCCAGCTCTGTCACCGCAACTTTGAATACTTCGTTACCCGCCATCGTCAGATAGGTCGGGTTTTCTGGATGCACACGATCAAGATTAGGCAGCGTCAGCAGCTCACCGTAACTCCCGTCTGCGTGCATATGTGTGGAGATGATGCCTGGCTCTTCAGAAGTGCCCAGCACAACAGCGCCTGCACCATCACCAAATAGAATAATCGTACCGCGATCGTCAGGATCTAATGTGCGCGCGAGCGCGTCAGAACCAATGACCAACGCATGTTTCACCGCACCGGATTTAACATATTGATCGGCAATGCTCAGCGCATAGGTGAACCCCGCACAGGCAGCTGCAACGTCAAATGCCGGGCAGCCTTTGATTTCCAGCATGTTCTGGATTTGGCAAGCGGCACTCGGGAAGGCATGGGTTGCAGAGGTTGTAGCAACAATGATCAAACCAATCTGATCGTTATCGATGCCTGCCATTTCTAGCGCACGCTTAGCGGCTTCATAGCCCATGGTCGAAACCGTTTCGTTTGCAGCGGCGATGCGGCGCTCACGGATCCCTGTACGACTGACAATCCACTCGTCAGAGGTCTCCACCATTTTTTCTAAATCGGCGTTTGTCCGAACCTGCTCAGGCAGATAACTGCCGGTACCAATAATCTTCGTATACATGTACGCTCAGTCACTCTTGGGTAATATACACACGCTCTGATTTTCGCCATCCGTTGCAGACGAAGACGAGTGTGCATACACAGATTCCAGGCGAGCGGCGATCCGTTGTGGAACCTGCCGCTGCACCGCCTGCACTGCCTGCTCAATTGCCACGCAAAATGCGCGCTGATTCGCTGCACCATGACTCTTAATCACAGTGCCGCGCAATCCTAACAGACAGGCGCCATTATACTGGTCGGGGTTGAGGTGACTGAATCGCCTTGTCAGGCTTTTTTGTAACCAACGCTTTAATAAAATCAGCCACCACGACCTTTTTTTCCCTTCCCCCTGCGATTTCAGCAGCGAAAGAAACATTCTGACAACACCTTCCATTGTTTTTAATGTGACGTTTCCGGTAAAACCGTCACACACCAGCACATCCGTTTTGCCGGTCAATAATTCGTTCGCTTCAAGATAACCAATGTAGTTCATTGAGGACATGGAGCGTAATAATGCCGCAGCATCACGGATGCTATCGTGCCCTTTGGTTTCTTCTTCGCCAATATTCAGTAGCGCCACACGTGGGTTGGCAATACCGAGGATCTCTTCGGCCATCACCGCGCCCATCACGGCAAATTGCGCCAGCATCGTGCTGTCACAATCGACGTTTGCCCCGAGATCCAGCACAACGGTCTTGCCTTTCTGTTGATGAGGCAACACAGTCACCAGCGCCGGACGCTCAATTCCGTCAATCGGTTTGAGCAGCATTTTCGCCAGCCCCATTAGCGCACCGGTGTTTCCCGCACTCACGCAGGCCTGGGCGCGACCTTCTTTGACCAACTCCAGCGCGATACGCATAGAAGTACCACGGCTGCTACGAATAGCCTGCGCTGCGCGCGCATCACTGGCAATAACTGACTGGGCAGGAACAATAAGCAAGCGCGAGCGTTGCTCGAAATCAGCTTTGGCAAGTAATGGCGTGATAGCGTCGGGATCGCCGACTAAAAGAAGGTTGAGTTGAGAATTAGAGTTCAGTGCCTGCAAAGCTGCAGGCACTGTCACGGATGGGCCAAAATCTCCCCCCATGACATCTAACGCCAGGGTTAGACGTGTCAAGGTATCGTCGCAGCCTGGTTCGGTCTATCCCCGCTTACGCGGGGAAATCCTCACTAAGCTTCATCACGCTTGCGCGTGATTACTTAGTGATAACCTTGCGACCGCGGTAGAAACCGTCGGCGGTAATGTGGTGACGCAGGTGGGTTTCACCAGAAGTTTTGTCTACAGACAGGCTGGTGACTGCGGTCAGCGCGTCATGGGAACGACGCATGCCACGTTTGGAACGGGTTGGTTTATTCTGTTGTACGGCCATGGACCTTACTCCTTAATTACTTACGCTTTAAGCTGGCTAATACGGCAAATGGGTTTGGTTTCTGCGCTTCATCAGGCAGTTCCCCAAAGACCATGTCCGCCTCGGACACTTCACAGTGTTCAGAATCATGCACCGGAACTACCGGCAGGGAGAGAATGATTTCATCCTCGACCAGCGCCAGCAGATCGATTTCACCGAATTCGTTAACCTCAATCGGCTCATACGCTTCCGGCAGTGCTTCAGCCTGTTCGTCTGAACGCACAGGACTAAAACAATACGTGGTGTAGACCTGATGAGTGAACGGTTTCCCGCAACGCTGACATTCGAGCGATACCGTTACCTTTGCATCACCGGTTAATACGGCAAGGCGCTGATTGTCGATAACGAACGACATGGAGCATTCTACATCACTGTCTACGCTGACTACAGACTCAGCGACGCGCTCCGCCTGGTCGGGAGTATAGATACCCTCGTAATCAAGGCGTTTTTGAGCCGTGCGAACCGGATCAAGAGTCAGGGGTAATTTTACCTTTTGCATAGGGCGCGCATATTAACTTTGTAACGTCATATAGTCAAAGAAAAAGGCAGCCTGCGGTTGCCTTTTGCCAATAATTCGCACACATTGCGGCCTACAGTTTAAAATGCCTGTCATTGTTAAGCCATATTTGGTGAAAAAAATATGTCGCAAATTATTCTCGCTTCCACTTCGCCCTACCGCCGCGCTCTACTCGATAAGATCGGTTTACCCTTCGAATGCGCCGCGCCGCAGACAAACGAAACACCGCATGCTGGCGAATCGCCTCGACATTTAGTGCTAAGACTAGCGCAGGAAAAGGCACAATCACTGGCGCAAAAATACCCTCAACATTTGATTATTGGTTCCGATCAGGTGTGCGTGCTTGACGGCGAAATTACCGGGAAATCGCACACCGAAGAGAACGCCCGCCAGCAATTAATGAAGGCCAGCGGCAATATTGTGACTTTTTATACGGGCCTGGCGCTGTTTAATTCCGCCACCGGTCATTTGCAAACGGAATGTGATCCCTTCGATGTCCATTTTCGCCACTTGAGTGAACAGGAAATCGACGACTATGTTCGCAAAGAGCGTCCATTGAATTGTGCCGGTAGTTTCAAAAGCGAAGGATTAGGTATTGCACTGTTTGAACGGCTTGAAGGACGCGATCCTAATACGTTGGTCGGTTTGCCGCTGATCGCGCTGTGCCAGATGCTGCGGCGTGAACATTGTAACCCTTTGTTAAGCTAATGCTTTCGCGATCACAGTTTCTTTTTTAGACAAACAGTACATTCATCACCAATATTAAAACACCGTTTTAATTTAAGGAGAGGTGATGAAGATTTTACGTACGTTGCCACTGATGTTTGCACTGTTGGCGTCTGCCAATGTTTATGCGCAAGATGAGTGGCAAACCGAAGGCGTTGTTGAAGGCAATCTTCCGGCAAGCTGGCAAACGCTGAAAGCGCAGATGCGCTATCCCGATTCGTGGTTATCAGGCAACTTCAAAGATTTCCACCAGTGGCAATCGCATAGCCGCCAGCTATTTCGCAGCGCCCTGCTCACCCCAGACGCCACTAAATCCTTTTCCCCTCGCTCGATAGCCAAAGAAGATCGCGGCAGCTATACCGCTGAAAAACTTTCGCTGAACATTACGGATGATAACCGCATTTCCGCCTTGTTATTGATGCCGAAAACACCCGGCCCGCACCCTGCTATCGTTCTGTTGCACGATCATGGCTCGAAATTTGATATCGGCAAAGAGAAGCTGATCCGCCCCTGGGGTAATGCGGAGAAACTCGCCAGTGCGCAAGCGTGGGCTGACAAATTTTTCAGCGGGAAATTTATTGGCGATGAACTGGCGAACCGTGGCTATGCGGTTATCGCTATCGACAGCCCCGGATGGGGTGACCGTGGCCCGATGGTTTATGAGCAGCAACAGGCGCTGGCCAGCAACTACTTCAATCTGGGGCGCTCGCTGGCAGGCGAAGTCGCCTATGAAGATATGCGCACGGTCGATTTTATCGCCGCGCACGCGGGTGTGGACAGTAAACGCGTTGGCGTGTTGGGTTTCTCAATGGGCGGTTTTCGCGCCTGGCAACTGGCGGCGTTGAGCGAAAAAGTCGCTGCGACAGCAGTTATTTCGTGGTTTGGAACCTATAACGGCCTGATGCAACCCGGCAATAACGTGTTACGCGGTCAGTCTGCTTTTTATATGCTGCATCCCGGTTTGCCTGCACACATGGACATTCCGGATATTGCCAGCATTGCCGCACCGAAGCCGATGCTGATTTTCAGCGGTGGCAAAGACAAGCTTTTCCCGGCAGAAGCGGTAAAAGACGCTTTCGACAAAGTGCATCGGGTTTGGTCTTCACAGCAGGCGGACGACAAACTGGTGACGAAAAGTTGGCCTGAGCTGGGGCACGTCTTTTATCAGGAACAGCAAAACGAAGTATTTCCGTGGCTCGACAGGTGGCTGAAGCCGTAAGTAACTGTGCTTTCCCCCTCCCAGATGCGAGGGGGAAAAGATTATTTAGCGTTGCGTAATACTTGTAAACAGCGTTTGAGTGCCTCATCAAGCGGCGCTTCTATACGCATGGTCTCGCCCGTATGGGGATGCGTGAACTTGAGTGCCGCCGCGTGCAGAAACAGACGCGACAGCCCGGTCGACGCCAGTTGCTTATCAAAGTCGCGATCGCCATAACGATCGTCAAAAGCAATTGGGTGACCAGCATGCTGAGTATGTACACGAATCTGATGCGTTCGCCCGGTCACCGGGCTACATCGCATAAGGGTAGCGAATTCGTAGCGCTCTTCAACTTTAAAACGCGTTTCCGAAGGCTTGCCTTCGCTATTAACCCGCACTATCCGCTCGCCGCTTTGCAGAATATTTTTCAGCAAAGGTGCCTGCACCACTTTTACATGCGACTGCCACTGGCCGCGGACCAGCGCCAGATAATCCTTCTGCATATCTTTACCGCGTAATTGCTCATGCAGCGAACGCAGCGCGGAACGTTTTTTGGCCACCAGCAAAACGCCGGAAGTATCACGATCTAAACGGTGAACCAGCTCAAGGAAACGGGCTTCCGGGCGCAAAGCACGCAAACCTTCAATCACGCCAAAGCTCAGCCCACTACCGCCATGTACTGCCGTACCCGAGGGTTTGTTCAGTACCAGGATATGATCATCTTCATAGAGAATGACGTCGGTTAGCTGAGCAACTTTTTGTAAATGCGGAGAAACCGCCTCTTCTTCTTTTTCTGCCACGCGTACCGGCGGAATACGGATTTCATCCCCTGCTTCCAGTTTATATTCCGGTTTCACGCGTTTTTTATTCACCCGCACTTCACCCTTGCGCAGGATGCGGTAAATCATGCTTTTAGGTACCCCTTTGAGCTGGGTACGCAAAAAATTATCGATACGTTGCCCCGCTTCATCAGCGGTAATAGCAACAAATTTTACGGATGGTGTCTCAGTTTTCATGGGAGGCGATTCTAAATAGCCACGCTAATTAGCGCCACTCATTTTTCTATGCTTATATTTACAATTGACTCGGTAACTTCGTTTTACACAGTTGATTCGGCGGTTATTAAACCAATCTCCGGGCAAAGGTGAAAAAACTGTGAGTAACCGGGTGATAAATGGTAAAAGTCAGCTTGCTATAACAGGGTTCGCAGGGAATAATGTTGCGGTTTTCCGTGTTGAATCTTGTTAAAACAAGTAAATGAGCGGAATGACCAGTTTTGCCTGTCCGATCATACACGCAGCAATGGCGTAAGACGTATTGAACTTTCAGGCAGTTAGCGGGCTGCGGGTTGCAGTCCTTACCGGTAGATGGAATCTTCTCTGGAGAGTTTTTCCCAGGCTGTTCCCCTGATAATTGCGCTGTGTTTTCCACAGGAAACACAGGCAACCGACACACTGCGCCTCTTTAGCGAGCGACAACCGTGAGGTTGGCGACGCAAATAGTCTCGAGGCCATCGGTTCTCCCCCGGAAAGGCGTTATCTTGCCCGCAGCTTAGTCGTCAATGTAAGAATAATGAGTAAGTTACGATGAAAAGAATGTTAATCAACGCAACTCAGCAAGAAGAGTTGCGTGTCGCACTTGTTGATGGACAACGCCTGTACGACCTGGATATCGAAAGCCCAGGACACGAGCAGAAAAAAGCGAACATCTACAAAGGTAAAATCACCCGCATTGAACCCAGCCTTGAAGCCGCATTCGTTGATTACGGTGCCGAGCGTCACGGTTTCCTCCCCCTCAAAGAGATCGCCCGCGAATACTTCCCTGCTAATTACAATGCGCATGGACGTCCGAACATCAAAGACGTGCTGCGTGAAGGTCAGGAAGTCATCGTTCAGATTGATAAAGAAGAGCGTGGCAACAAAGGCGCGGCACTGACCACCTTTATCAGCCTTGCGGGTAGCTACCTGGTGCTGATGCCGAACAACCCGCGCGCGGGCGGCATTTCTCGTCGTATTGAAGGCGACGATCGCACCGAGCTAAAAGAGGCGCTCTCCAGCCTGGAATTACCGGATGGTATGGGCCTTATCGTACGCACCGCAGGCGTGGGTAAATCCGCCGAAGCGCTGCAGTGGGATTTGAGCTTCCGTCTGAAACACTGGGAAGCTATCCAGAAAGCCGCTGAAAGCCGCCCTGCTCCATTCTTGATTCATCAGGAAAGCAACGTAGTTGTGCGCGCCTTCCGTGACTATCTGCGTCAGGATATCGGCGAAATCCTCATCGATAACCCGAAAGTGCTTGAGCTGGCTCGCCAGCACATCTCCGCGCTGGGTCGTCCGGATTTCAGCAGCAAAATTAAACTGTACACTGGGGAAATCCCGCTGTTCAGTCATTACCAGATTGAGTCGCAGATTGAATCCGCTTTCCAGCGTGAAGTCCGTCTGCCATCCGGTGGCTCTATCGTTATTGATACCACCGAAGCGTTGACCGCTATTGATATCAACTCCGCACGCGCAACGCGCGGTGGTGATATTGAAGAAACCGCCTTTAACACGAACCTGGAAGCGGCAGATGAGATCGCTCGCCAGTTGCGTCTGCGTGACCTTGGCGGCCTGATCGTTATCGACTTTATTGATATGACTCCGGTACGCCACCAGCGCGCGGTGGAAAACCGCCTGCGTGAAGCGGTGCGCCAGGATCGTGCGCGTATTCAGATCAGCCATATTTCCCGCTTCGGCCTGCTGGAGATGTCCCGCCAGCGTCTGAGCCCGTCGTTGGGTGAGTCCAGCCATCATGTCTGCCCGCGTTGTAGCGGCACCGGCACCGTTCGTGATAACGAATCCCTGTCGCTGTCTATTCTGCGTCTGATTGAAGAAGAAGCGCTGAAAGAAAACACTCAGGAAGTGCATGCGATTGTGCCGGTTCCGGTCGCTTCATACCTGCTGAATGAAAAACGTGCCGCGGTAAGCGCTATCGAAGCTCGTCAGGGCGGCGTACGCTGCGTGATCGTACCAAACGACCAGATGGAAACGCCGCACTACTCCGTACTGCGCGTGCGTAAAGGCGAAGAGACACCAACGCTGAGCTATCTGCTGCCGAAACTGCATGAAGAAGAGATGGCAATGCCGTCTGAAGAAGAGCACGCCGAACGTAAGTTACCTGAACAACCTGCGTTGGCCACCTTCGTTATGCCGGACGTTCCGCCAGCACCACAAGCGCCAGCCGCAGCACCGAGCCAAGCGCAACCTGCCGCAACACCTGCAGCCGAACCAGGCTTGCTTGGCCGTTTCTTCTCTGCACTGAAAGGTTTGTTCGCGGGTGAGGCTACCCCGGCGCCGGTTGAAGTGAAAGAAGAGAAAAAAGATGAGAAGCAAGAGCGTCAGCAGGATCGCCGTAAGCCACGCCAGGGCAACCGTCGGGATCGTAATGACCGCCGTGATAACCGTAGCGAAGGCAATGAGGCGCGCGAAGGCCGTGATAACCGCGAAGGTCGCGAAGAGAATCGTCGTAACCGCCGCGAGAAATCACCGCAGAACGCCGAAGCCCGTGAATCTCGTCAGCCAGTCGTTGTCGATGAAACAGAAAAAGCGAAATCTCGTGACGAGCAGCAGCAACCTCGCCGTGAGCGCAACCGTCGTCGTAACGATGATAAACGCCAGGCGCAGCAGGATGTAAAAGAGCTGAACCGTGATGAGCAACCTGTTCAGGAGGCGGAACAGGAAGAGCGCGTACAGGTGATGCCGCGTCGTAAACAGCGTCAACTCAGCCAGAAAGTGCGTATTGGCGGTGACAACAGCGCAGAAAACCGCGTTGAAGAGGCAACCGTACAAGACGCCGCAGAGCAAAACACGCAACTGGCGAAAGTCGATCTGCCAGCGGTGGTAGAAACCGCACCGGTACAGGAACACGATGAAAACGCTGACGCGCGTGACAACGCGATGCCGCGCCGTTCGCGCCGCTCCCCGCGCCACCTGCGCGTGAGTGGTCAGCGTCGCCGTCGCTACCGTGATGAGCGCTACCCGCTCCAATCTGCAATGCCGTTGACCATAGCTTGTGCGTCACCGGAAATGGCGTCCGGTAAAGTGTGGATCCGTTACCCGGTTCCGCGCTACCAGGAAGAGCAGCACGATCTCCAGCAGACTCATGAGATGGCCGCTGAAAACAATACCGCCCCTGAGCAGGATATCGCTCCGGCTATTGCTGAAGCGCAATTGGTTGCACATCCGCAAGCGGAAGTTATTGAACCGCAGGCAACGGTTGAAAATGCCGAGCCAGTAGTGGTTGAACCACAAGCCTCGGTTGAAGCGCCGCAGACGGTTGCCGTTGAAACCACCCATCCGGAAGTCATCGACGCGCCGGTGGACGAACAACCGCAACTGATTGCCGAAGCAGACCGCACCGTTGCGCAGGAAGTGGCAGCAGAAGCCGAACCGGCGCAGCAGGAAGTCACACCAGTTGCAGAAACACCAGCTCCTGAAACTGTACAGGAAGTTGCCGAAGCCGCGTCTGCGCCAGTCGTTGCCGAGCCGGAGAAAGCACCGGTGGTTGCGCGGGTTGCTCCAGCAGCAAACAAAGTGGCTAGTGCGCCGATGACCAAAGCGCCAGCGCCTGCCTATGTGCCGGAAGCGCCGCGTCACAGTGACTGGGTACGCCCGGATTTCGTCTTTGACGGAAAAGGTTCTGCAGGTGGTCACAGCGCCACCCACGCAGCGACTGCACCGGCGACGAAACCGCCATCTGCTGAGTAATTCACTGGCAGTAAAAAGCCGACCCTCGGGTCGGCTTTTTTATGCCTGTCGCACCGGATGGCGCATACCGCCAAGTCCCGGCATCACTTCACGCATCAGTTGTAAAAATTTACGCAACCGCGCGGGATAATAACGTGCCCACGGATAAACCAGGTGAACCGGTAGCGGAGCGGCCTGCCACTGCGGCAACAGCGCTATCAGTTTTCCATTGATCAGCTCCTCTTCCACCGCCCAACTGGAAATCAGCGTCACGCCAAGCCCGCCAATGGCGGTATTACGGGCCGCATACAGGCTGTCGGTATAAAGCCGTGGCGCAATCGCCACCTGCTCCGTATCGCCGCTTTGCAGGTGGCTAAGATGAATTTCATGCTGATAGAAAGTGCTGAGCGCAATCCATGGCAGCGCTGAGAGCTGCTGCGGCGTTTCGACAGCGGGAAAACGCGCCAGCAACGCCGGTGACGCCACCATACATCTGGGCACTTCTGCCAGCAGTACCGACACCGTTGCCGGATCTACTTCTGCCCCAACGCGAATGGCGCAATCGATATTGGCACTGAGAAAGTCGACATTCTTGTCATTGAGCATCCATTCAACGGAGAGTTGTGGGTGACGTTCAAGAAACTGAGTCAGCGGACCGAGCAGTTGTTCCTGACCAAAGGCATGCGGCGCGCGCACGCGCAAAATCCCTACCGGCTCATCATCGGACTGGCTCAATTCATCTTCCAGCGCCACCCAGGCATCCGCAACGCGCTTTGCATGCTGGTAGCAGCGCTCACCATCATCCGTCAGCTTCATCGCATGAGTGGTGCGCAGTAGCAACTTAACGCCAAGCAGCGACTCCAGCGACTGCAAACGTCGGCTGACCGTCGCCTGCGTCGTGTCCAGCTGGCGCGCCGCCGCCGACAACGATCCGGCCTCAACGATACGGATATACGTCCGCATCAAATCCACCCTATCTATACGCTCTTGTCGCTTCATTATTATTTTACCTATACGTTTCACGTATAACCGTTTTACCACTCCGCTGGCTACCGCGCCATGCTCTGCTGCGTAAAAATGACCTCACTTCGTTATTCACACCAAACGTTTCTGGGAAACTTATTATGAACCGTCATTCTCTTTCGTCAGATGTTGTTGGCTGGGTCATTTTTGCCCTCGCGCTCGGCGCCGGATTCAGCGTCGCGGCTATCTACTATTCACAACCGCTGCTGCCATTAATGGGCAGCGACCTGCACTTAACTGTCAACGGTATGGGGCTGGTTCCGACACTCACACAGGCCGGTTATGCGCTGGGTATTTTGTTCCTGCTGCCGCTGGGCGACCGTCACGACCGCCGCCGTCTGATCCTGTTTAAAAGCGCTGCGCTTGCGCTGCTGTTACTGGCTTGTAGCCTGACCAGCCATCTGCCTTCATTGCTGATCGTCAGCCTGTTACTGGGAATGGCCGCGACTATGGCGCAGGATATTGTCCCGGCGGCGGCAATCCTCGCGCCGGAAGGCAAACAAGGGAAAATGGTTGGCACGGTGATGACCGGTTTACTGCTCGGTATTCTGCTTTCCCGTACCGTCAGCGGCTTTGTCGGCGCGGCATTCGGCTGGCGTATCATGTATCAGCTTGCCGCAGTCAGCATTGCGCTGATTGGCGTGCTGATGTGGTCGGTGCTGCCGCGCTTCGCGACGCACTCTACGCTGAGCTACCCGGCGCTGATGAAATCAATGGCGCATCTGTGGAAACGCTATCCGGCACTGCGCCGCGCCGCTTTCGCCCAGGGCTTTTTATCCATTGCTTTTAGCGCTTTCTGGTCAACCCTTGCGTTGATGCTGCTGGAAAAATATCAATTAGGCAGTGCGGTCGCGGGGAGTTTCGGTATCGCCGGTGCGGCGGGTGCGTTAGCCGCACCGCTGGCAGGTGGGTTAGCAGATAAAGTTGGCGCGGAAAAAGTCACACAGATAGGCGCAGGTCTGGTGACAATCTCTTTCGCCCTGATGTTCCTGCTGCCGGTACTGCCACCGCATGGTCAACTGGCACTGATTGCCCTTTCGGCCGTGGGCTTCGACCTGGGTCTGCAATCCAGCCTGGTGGCGCACCAGAACCTGGTGTACGGTCTTGAACCGCAAGCCCGTGGTCGTTTGAATGCATTGTTATTTACTGGTGTGTTCATCGGCATGGCGCTGGGCTCTGCGCTGGGCAGCAAACTTTACTCCGTCGCGTCATGGCAGGGTGTGGTGGTGCTGGCAACGGTTTCCGGTCTGATTGCTCTGCTGATTCGTCTGTTTGACGCCCGTCAACTCCAGCAAGCGGCACAGAAAGCATAAGATAAAAAAAAGCCCGCTCCGGGGTGATGGAGCGGGCATACCGAACATGCCCAGTTTCAAGACATGCTCAAAATGAAAACATTATTTATTCATCTGGAACAGCGACAGACCTTGCATATCGGTGAACGCTTTGTAGGACGCTTGCAGCGCAGCTTGCTGCATGGTGTAAGACGAAATCACCGAGTTCCAGTCCACGTCAATCAAATCACTCTTCTGCTGTTTCAGCGCAACGGTACGGTCATCACCCAACGCATCGAGGGTGTCCAGTTCGTTCAGTTGCGTACCCAGTTCAGCACGGACAGTCGACACGTTATTCAGCGAGTTGCCCAGACCACGGCTGGTTTTATCCACCACCGCCTGTGCTGCCGCCTTTGCGGTTTCATCGCCTGCTACCGGGGTTTTCAGTGCGGTAATCGCCGTATCAAGCATTTTGAACAGATCGGTTTCCGACGTGCCCGGCAAGCCGGTTGCCGGATCAACCGGCTCTGGCGTTGCGTTGCTGCTGATATGGTTGAACACCTCAGTACCAGTATGCGCAATCACCATGGTACGAGAGGCGTCAACCTGCTGGGAAATCGCCTGGTTACCACCGCTATAGGTGCCCGTTGCATCATACGGCGCGCTTTCAGTTTTATAGCCGCCAAAGATATAGCGACCGTTACCGTCGGTACTGTTCGCCAGGTTCAGCAGTTGATCACGGTAACCCTGCAACTCCGTTGCCAGAGAGGCGCGGTCATCATCACTCAGCGAACCGTTACCGGCTTTAACAATGGTGCCCTGTGCGCCAGTGATCGCGGTCGTCACCTGCTGTAATACGCTCTCTTCCAGTGACACTTTCTGCTTGGCGAAAGTACGCGCCGTCTCATACTGGGTGTTTTGCGCCTGCGCCTGCGAAATCACCACGGCCTGCGAAGCGGCAATCGGATCGTCCGACGGGCGGTTAACCTTCTGCCCGGTCGCCATTTGCTCGCCGTAACCCAACCACGCGCTCTGCGAGTTGGTCACGCCGCGCATACTTTGTTCGTACATCATTTGAGTACTGATACGCATTTTTCACCCCTTACTTAGCGAATGCCCAGCAGCGCATCAAACAGCGTGCTTGCAGTTTGCAAAACCTGAGCGTTCGCCAGGTAATATTGTTGATAACGTTGCAGGTTACCGTACTCTTCATCGAGGTTAACCCCGGAGATCGACTGCTGCTGCTTGGTCAACTGCGTCACTACGTTTGTCTGCGTGGTGGAACTGGTTTTCAGCGTCGAGGTTTTGTTCCCCACATCGCTGACCAGCGTGGCATACGCATCGTTAAACGTTTTGTTGCCGCCGACGACTTTCGCGCTTTGCAGATTCAGCATCGCCTGGCCGTTGCGGTTATCGCTCGCACCGGAACCGGCGACAGAAGCCATGGCGATTTTCGACTCATCGGTAATCGCAACGCTCATATTCACAATCGCATTGCTCACCGGGCGAACGGTAAAGCTATCGTTGGCTTTAGGCCCCGTGGTGGCGTTGATGCTAACTTTCAGACCGTCGAAATTCAGTGTGCCATCGGAGGGATCTGGCGTCACGGTGGTAGAGGTGTTGTTGGACAGTCGGGTAACTTTCCAGTTCGTCCCATCGAACGCCACTTTATAATCCGTCGCCTGCACCGCTTTGCTGTCACTGACCGCTGCGGTCAGTACCGCATCACCGGTGTTCTTGGAGTTGCTGGTCGTTGATGGCGCGCCAATGGTAAAGAACTGGCCGCCTTGCGTGCCCGTTGTATCGAAGCCCTGTTCGTGTTGCTGATTAAAAGTATCAGCAAACGACAGCGCCAGTTGTCCAAGCGTATTACGCGCCTGGTCAAGATCCTGCGAACGGAACGACAGCAAACCGCCCAGCGAACCGGTGGTGATCAGTTTTTCCGGGATCTCAATATTGCCTGCGGTTTTGTCAACATAAGCCACGGCAGTACGAGAAGGATCGGCGCTGGACTGGACGGCCGCCAACTGGCGCGCATCGCTGCCCTGCACCAGAGAGTAGCCATCACCCATGCTGATGTTGTAGGTGTTGCCATCTTGTACGCTAACTTCAACACCGACAATTTTGTTCAGTTCGCTAACCAGTTGGTCGCGCTGATCGAGCAGGTCGTTCGGCGACGCACCGCCGCCTACCGCGGTCAGACGGGAAATCTGATCGTTAAGTTTGGCAATCTGCGTGGAGTAGTTGTTGATCTGGTCAACGCTTGAGGAGATCGACAGGTTAACCTGTTTATCCTGGTCACGCAGGTACTGGTCGGCCACTTTGAACTGGTTAACCAGACCGTCTGCTTTACCCAGCATCGCCTGACGGGATGACGGGTCAGAGGCGTTACTTACCAGCGTTTGCAGGCTGGAAAAGAAGCTCTGCAGGCTGGTCGACAGCGAGTTAGTGGTATCCGACAGGACATCGTCAATTTTTGACATCTGCTGGTAACGCGTGGTCAAACCGCTGTTCTGGTTTTCCGCTGCACGCAGCTGATTAGTAATAAAGGCGTCATACTCACGCTGAACGCCGGTAACGAGCACACCGTTACCCACCCAGCCGCCACCGGTCAGGGTACTGTTGCCTGAGGTGAGCACCGTCGTCTGACGGGTATAACCCGCTACGTTATAACTGGCAATGTTATTACTGGCGGTATTAAGCGCGGCCTGGGCTGCGTTGAGCCCACTCATGGCGCTGTTAATCAAACTGGACATGGAGGTTCCTTATACACTTTCAGACATGAGTCCTGTTGACGATTATCGGCAACCCAGGGCAAAACTTGAGATATTTCAGAACAGATTTTGGATATCCGTGCTGTAGGCTTTGCTGACCTTTTCACCCATCGATTTAAGCTGTTGGATCATACTTGTCAGCTTACGGGCATAGTTCGGATCGGTCGCATAACCGGCATTCTGCAACGCCTGCGCGCCCTGCTCCGCCGTCGCGGCAGTGGTCACCGCCGAGTAACGCTTGTTGCGCGTCAGCATACCCACGTAATCGGAGAGTGCTTCAAGGTACGAACTGTAAACACGGAACTTGGCTTTCACCTTCACCGCTTCGCCATTTTCATATTCTGTGGTGGTGATTTCCGTGGTCGGCCCTTTCCAGCCTGGCGTGGCTTTAACACCAAAAATGTTAAAGCTCGGCTCACCGTTTTCACGCGGGATCTGACGCTGGCCCCAGCCGGATTCGAGCGCAGCCTGCGCGAGGATCAGGTGGTGAGGAACACCGCTCTGCTCACTGGCAAGACGCGCCGGCAAAGAGAGCTGAGCGAGGAAGTCTTTGCTGTCGCCGGTTAACGGCTCGTCGCCGTCTTCCGGTACTTTTGGCATCGCTTTACGCACCAGTTGCGTCAGCGCCTGGTTTTGATAGGTCGTCACGGTTTCCAGCGGGAACTTCATCGGCACCTGCTGCATCTGATCGGCAGGCTCAACAGGTGCCTGATCGCCAGCCATCTGCTTAACCATCATATCGGCCAGGCCAAGGCCTTTGCCTGCGGTCATCTGTTGTGCGATTTGCTGGTCATACATGCTGGTGTACAGCCGCGTTGAATCACTGCTGAAAATACCGTCTTTCGGTAACGCTTCGCGCATGCTTTTCAGCATCATCTGCACGAACATCCCTTCCATCTGGCGGGCAACCGGGCGCAGGTTCGCGCCAGGATCCTGCCGGGTTTGCGACTTCAATTCATTCAGTGATTGCGCGTCCCATGCCGCGCTTGTCAACAGTCGGCTGTCAGTCAACATTAGATGATCTCCAGTTTCGCACGCAGGCAGCCTGCACTTTGCATCGCCTGAAGGATGGACATCAGTTCCATCGGGGAAGCACCAAGTGCGTTAAGCGCGCGGACCACACTGTTCAGGTTGGCGCTGGAACGGACGCTTTGCAGCGAACCGCCGCTCTGGCGCAAATCGATTTGTGTTTGCGGTGTCACCACCGTCTGACCGCCGCCGAATGGCGTATTCGGCTGGCTCACGTTGGCCTGCTGATTCACCGTTACCGAGAGGTTACCCTGCGCGACAGCACAGTTATCCAGCGCCACTTCGCGGTTCATCACCACCGAGCCAGTACGCGAGTTAATAATGACTTTTGCGTCCTGTTGCGTAACGCCGACTTCCATATTCTGGATGTCTGCCAGCAAACGGACTTGCGAACTGCCGCCGTTAGAAACGCGGATCTGCACGGTACGTGCATCCAGCGCGGTCGCGCTGCCGTAACCACGGCTACGGTTAATGGTGTCGGCAATCTGCTGTGCCATGCTGAAATCTTCCTGGTTCAGCTGCAGGTTAATGGTGTTACCTGCGCCAAACTGGGTCGGCAGCTCACGCTCGATGACCGCACCGTTAGTGATACGACCGCCGTTCAGCTGGTTAACCTGCACACTGCTGCCGCCTGCGGAAGCACCCGCGCCGCCGACCAGAATGTTACCCTGCGCCAACGCATACACCTGGCTGTCAACGCCCTTCAGCGGCGTCATCAGCAGCGTACCGCCGCGCAGGCTTTTCGCGTTACCCATTGAGGAAACCACCACATCGATGGTTTGCCCCTGGCGTGCAAACGCCGGGAACTGCGCGGTGACCATGACCGCCGCCACGTTTTTCAGCTGCATGTTGGTGCCGGTAGGGACCGTAATCCCCATCTGCGACAGCATGTTATTTAAAGTTTGGGTGGTAAATGGCGTCTGGGTCGTCTGGTCACCTGTACCATCGAGCCCCACGACCAGGCCATAACCAATTAAGGAGTTTTCACGTACGCCCTGTACACTGGTGAGATCCCGGATACGGTCAGCCTGGGCGAAGGTCGCCACCAGCGCTAACACGATGCCAGTCAAATACTTAAACATAATTCACCCCGGTTACATCGGCGATAAGTTGAGGAAGAAACGTTGCAGCCAGCCCATGTTCTGCGCTTCGTTGATGTAGCCGTTGCCGACATACTCGATGCGCGCGTCCGCCACCTGTGTGGACGGAACCGTGTTGCTGCCGCTGATGG
This sequence comes from Kosakonia quasisacchari, assembly GCF_004331415.1. Classification (GTDB taxonomy): domain Bacteria; phylum Pseudomonadota; class Gammaproteobacteria; order Enterobacterales; family Enterobacteriaceae; genus Kosakonia; species Kosakonia quasisacchari. Next base: position 37,015 of record NZ_SJOP01000017.1, on the reverse strand, counting down.
TGCGTGGGTTCACGACACCCGAGAAGCGGATGAATTCAGTGCCCTGATTGATGGCTATCTGTTTTTCACCCACCACATGTAAATTGCCATTGATCAGCACCTGATCGACCGTCACGGTCAACGTGCCGCTAAAGGTATTGCTGGCATTCGCGCCACCTTTGCCGTTAAAGGTATTACCACCGGAAGCAGAGAGATCGGCGCGGGAATTACCAAACAGACCTTCCAGGTAGCGCGGCGTGGTATCCATGCCGAAACTGGCCTTGCTATCACGGCTGGCATTTGCCGACGAGCTCTTACTGGCACTGACGTTCTCTTGCAGTACGATCGTCAACGTATCGCCCACGTTACGCGGACGTCGGTCTTCAAACAGTGGCTGATAGCCGTAGTTTATCGGCTGCGCAGTTTGATAAATCGATCCATTTACCATCGGCACCGGTCCCGGAATCGGTTGAGCGGTGGTCGCCCCCTGAACCAACGGCGTTGAGGGAACCCAGGCACATCCCGTCAGGGTTAATGCCACTAAAGCCATAATCGGATAGCTGCGCACGGCGTATTTTTGCATTGCATTCATCTTCGAAATCAGGGTTCCGGTGCGGCAGTTACCGCACCGGATAACGCCTTAGAGTTGCGTCAGTTTTTGCAGCATCTGATCGGTGGTCGATACTGCCTTACTGTTTATTTCGTAAGCGCGCTGAACCTGGATCATATTCACCAGCTCTTCCGCCACGTTTACGTTCGAGGTTTCCACATACCCCTGATACAGCATCCCCGCACCGTTCAGCCCCGGCGTCGTGGAGTTTGGCGCGCCAGATGACTGCGTTTCTGCGTACAGGTTTTCACCGAGACTTTCCAGTCCGGTGTCGTTCATAAAGGTGGTCAGGTTTAACTGGCCAACCTGAACCGGCGCGGCGTTACCCTGCTGCGTCACACTGACCACGCCGTCGCGGCCAATGGTGATGCTCAGGGTATTCGCCGGAATGGTGATCGCAGGCTGCACCTGGAAACCACCCGCCGTCACCAACTGGCCGTTCTGGTCGACCTGGAAAGAACCATCGCGGGTATACGCAGAGGTACCGTCCGGCAACAGCACTTCAAAGAAGCCCTGCCCTTTGATCGCCACATCTTTACTGTTGTTGGTTTGTGACAGGTTGCCCTGGCTGTGCAGACGCTCGGTGGCCACCGGACGAACACCGGTACCGATCTGCAAACCCGAAGGCAGCGTTGTCTGTGCTGAAGACTGTGCGCCAGGCTGACGAATTGTCTGGTACAGCAAATCTTCAAATACCGCGCGCTGACGCTTAAAACCATTGGTACTGACGTTCGCCAGGTTGTTGGCGATGACATCCATATTGGTTTGTTGGGCGTCGAGGCCGGTTTTTGCGATCCATAATGAACTGATCATAAGTAGTCCTGTTTAATTAGCCCATTGACAGCAATTGGTTGGCGCGCTGGGCGTTATCGTCGACGCTGCTGATGACTTTCATCTGCATTTCGAAACGACGGGCACTGGCGATCATGTCGGTCATCGCGGCAACCGGCTTGACGTTACTGCCCTCCAGCACACCTGACATCACGCGAATAGACGGGTCGTCCTGCAATGTCGTACCACGGGTCGCTTGTGCGGTCTGGCTCAAACGGAACAGCCCGTCATCACCGCGCACCACTTCCTGCGCGTTCGCTTTCACCAGCTTCAGCTTGCCGACCGGCGCGATAGTATTCGCCGGATCGCCAGGGTTCAGCGACGAAATCGTACCGTCAGCCGCAATACTAATTTGCGAACCTTCCGGTACCGCAATCGGGCCGCCGTCGCCAATCACCGGATGCCCCTGAATGGTCAACTGGCCGGTTGCGCTCACCTGGATACTACCGTTACGGGTATACCCTTCAGAGCCGTCTGCCGTTTGTACTGCCAGCCAACCGTCCTGCTGCAACGCCACGTCCAGCGGACGCGAAGTGTAGTCCAGTTGCCCTGGCGTCATGTCGGCACCAGGTGTAGAAGCCACGACCAGCGTACGGGTAGGCAGTGAAAGCCCTTCTACCGGTACTGCGCGCAGCGCATTGAGCTGCGCGCGAAAGCCTGGCGTGGACGCATTCGCGAGGTTGCTGGCGGTGACAGCCTGCTGATTCAGCGTCTGGCTGGCTGCGCCCATCGCGGTGTATATTGCGTGATCCATTAAGCCATCCCGTCAGACGATTAACGCAGGTTAACCAGCGTGTTAAGGATCTGATCCTGGGTTTTGATGGTCTGCGCGTTCGACTGATAGTTACGCTGCGCGACAATCATGTTCACCAGTTCTTTACTCAGATTCACGTTTGATGCTTCCAGTGCGCCGTTGGTCAGCTTACCGAAGTTGCCGGAACCCGCTGTACCCACGATAGCGACGCCGGAAGAGGTGGTCGCAGACCAGACGTTATCCCCTTCGGATTTCAGGCCTTCGTTGTTAGCAAAGTTCGCCAGTACGATCTGACCCAGAACCTGCGTCTTCTCGTTGGAGTAACTGCCGACCACGGTGCCGTCATCATTGATGGCATAGCTCACCAGCGATCCTGGCGGGTAACCATCCTGATTAACAGAGGCTGCGCCGCTGCTGCCGGTGTTCTGCTGCATGGAGTTCAGGAAGCTCAGCGAGTAAGTGCTGGCAGCGGAGCCATTGAGGCTAGCCAGCGCGATGTTGATCTGCGGCTGCGCGTTCGGCGCGGCGTTCAGGGTCCAGGTACGCGGCGTGGTAGCCGGCAGCACTTCGGCATAGTTAGTGACAGAAGTGAGCGTACCGTTGGAGCTGAACGACATCTGCGCGGCTTTTTGATAAGTCGAACCGGAAACGCTGGAATCGTTGGTGTAGACATCCCAGGTGTTAGCCGCGGTTTTAACGAAGTAGCAGTCAACCGCATGTTCGTTACCCAGGCTGTCGTAAGACGTTACCGTGGTTTTTTTGTTGTAGGTATCCGAGTTGGTCGGATCGAACGGAGTCGTCGTCGGAATAGTCGCCGTCGAGTTCAGGTTCATCGGCATCGTCGCTGCGGTGGTAGCACGCGCCGACATCACAGTCGTTGGGATGTTAATGGTCGTCGGGTTAGCACCGGTCTGCACGACCGGCGGTGTACCCGCTACCGGGTAACCGGTCAGTTGCATACCCTGCATGTTGACCAGGTTGCGGTTCTCGTCCAGTTTGAACTGGCCGTTACGGCTGTAATAAACCGAACCGTTGGTATCAACCATGCGGAAGAAACCGTTCTGACTAATAGCAACGTCCAGACCACGACCGGTGTTAGTCGTCGTACCGTCGGTAAAGTCCTGAGTAATACCGGCAACTTTTACGCCCAGACCCACTTTAGAACCGGCAAACATATCGGCGAAGGACGCAGAGCCGGATTTAAAGCCATAGGTGGCGGAGTTGGCGATGTTGTTACCAATGACATCGAGGTTGGTGGCCGCAGCATCTAGGCCGCTGACCGCTTGTGAAAAGGCCATGACTTACTCCTGATAAGTGTTTTGGCTTAGATAATCTGCCGTACTTCGTCGAGTGTGGTAGTACCGTAAGTACCTAAATCCAGTGTGCTACCGTTGCTGCCGCGGGTAACACCTTGCACCAGTGCAAACTGCAACGGCTGGGCAACCAGCTGTGTTGCACCAGAGCTGGCGGCGATAGAGACTTTATAAGAGCCATCGGGTGCCGCTGTTCCATCCGTCATCTTGCCGTCCCAACTGAAGGTGTGGACACCAGCAGTCAGCGAGCCAATCTCAATAGTGCGCACCACGGTACCGTCTTTGTTGGTCACGGTAGCGGTCACTTTATCGGCGGCCTGAGTCAGCTCCACGCCGAACGGCGTTGAAGTTTCTTTGCCCACCAGAACGGTCTGTCCTGGGATCATCACGCCATGTCCAATCAGGTTTGTCGCCTGCAGCGACTGGCTGTTGTCGATCTGTCCAGAAATCGAACCGAGGGTGGTATTCAGTTTTTCAATCCCGCTCACGGTGCTGATTTGCGCCAGCTGAGTGGTGAGTTCGTTGTTCTGCAGCGGGTTAGTCGGGTCCTGGTTTTTCAGTTGCGCGACCAGCAGCGTTAAAAAGCTGCCTTGCAGGTCGGATGCACTGTTTGTTCCGGTTGTGCTGGTGTTGTTACTGGTCGAGGAGACACCGCTATTTGTCGGGTCATCCACTCTTACGGCGATAGACATGCGCGTCTCCTTTACTGTCCGAGCGTGAGGGTTTTGAGCATCATGCTCTTAACGGTATTAAGCACTTCAACGTTCGCCTGGTAGCTGCGGGACGCGGACATGGTGTTCACCATTTCGCCGACCACATCAACATTGGGCATTTTGACGTAGCCATTCGCATCAGCCAGCGGATTACCTGGTTCGTAAACCAGTTTGTCCGGCGCCTGGCTTTCAATCACATCAGCAACTTTTACACCGCCGGTCGCTTGCCCGGGCGCAGCATCCACCTGGAACACAACCTGCTTAGCGCGATACGGCTGACCATCCGGTCCGGTCACGCTGTCGGCGTTCGCCATATTACTGGCGGCCACGTTCAAACGTTTGGACTGCGCGGTCAGCGCGGAGCCTGCGACATCAAAGATATTCAGTAATGCCATTTAATTAGTTCCCCTGTTGCAGAACACTCATCATGCTTTTGATCTGCCCACCCAGCACGGTCAGGCCGGTCTGGTATTTAACGCTGTTGTCAGCGAACTGCGTACGTTCACGATCCATATCCACGGTGTTGCCATCCAGCGAGGGCTGATCCGGAATGCGGTACATCAAATCGGTAGACGGTCCGCTCATCGCCTGCGCCGGAATATGGCGCGAAGAGGTCATGGTCAACGAAACGCCGCTGCCTTCAGCACGCCCACGCTCCATGACTTTTTTCAATTCGCTGGCGAAATCAATATCGCGCGCCTGAAACCCTGGGGTATCGGCGTTGGCGATGTTTGCCGCCAGAATTTCCTGACGCTGGGCGCTCAGGTTCAGCGCTTCTTGCTGGAAACGCAGTGCGGCATCAAGTTTATCGAGCATGGCTCCCCCACTGATGACAATTATTTAGCCAACAGCTTAAATCTCCGCTGACAAACTTATCGTTGGAATAAGGGCAAAATGCGTCGCTATTTATTGCGTTGATAGGTTGACCATGCGGTTAAAATCCCCTCAACCACTCAACAGGCAGGAGTCTGCGATGAACACGTTGAAAGGCGGTTTAGCCGCGACCTTACTGTTATTAAGCGCCTTTGCTCAGGCTGCTGACTTGCAATCACAGCTGACGTCATTTTTTGCTCAACGTCTTGCTGGCTTTAGCGACGAGGTAGTGGTAAATATACGCACCCCGCAAAATCTGTTGCCCAGTTGCGACCAGCCAGCGCTGAGCGTGCTCGGGAACGCAAAATTGTGGGGGAACTTGAACGTGCTGGCGAATTGCGCAGGTGTTAAGCGCTATTTGCAGGTGGAAGTTCAGGCGACCGGTAACTATGTGGTGGCAGCACAGTCCGTTGCGCGTGGCAGCATGTTGCAGCCCGGCAGTGTGACGCTAAAACGCGGCCGCCTCGATCAGTTGCCGCCGAGAACGATGCTGGATATTACCCAGGCGCAGGATGCGGTCAGTTTGCGCGATCTTACCCCAGGCCAGGCGATTCAACTGTCAATGTTGCGCCAGGCATGGCGGGTTAAAGCGGGTCAGCGTGTACAGGTCGTGGCGTCGGGTGATGGCTTTAGTGTGAACGGCGAAGGTCAGGCGCTGAACAATGCGGCAGTGGCGCAAAACGCCCGTGTGCGCATGGCTTCAGGGCAGATTGTCAGCGGTACAGTGAACGCTGATGGGAATATTCTGATTAACCTATAATCTTTTTAAAGAATTCATGTCGGCTGCCGATAAATAAGCAACGACTAAAGATATCAGGCCCGAAACGCCGGGATACCTCGATGAGGACAACACTATGAGCATTGATCGCACATCGTCTTTAAAACCGGTTAGTTCCGTTCAACAGCGCGAAACTAACGATACCCAAACGCAAAAAACGCGTCTGGAAAAAGCGGCTACGGCAAACAGCACCAGCGTGACCCTCAGCGGCGCGCAAACCAAGCTGATGCAGGCGGGCGCGAATGACATCAATATGGAACGCGTGGAACAGCTGAAAACTGCGATTCGTAATGGTGAACTGAAGATGGACACCGGCAAAATCGCCGATGCCCTGATTGATGAAGCGAAGAGTTACTTGCAGAGTAAATAACAGTATGAATCGACTGTCAGACATTCTTGATCAAATGACAGTTATCCTGAGCGCGCTTAAAGACGTGATGGATGCTGAGCAAAAACAGCTTTCCGTAGGTAACATTCATAGCAGCACACTGCAGCGTATCACGGAAGAAAAAAGCTCATTGCTCGCGACACTGGATTACCTGGAGCAACAACGTCGTTCGACACAAAAAGCGCAACATAGCGCAAACGACGACATCGCCGATCGCTGGCAAACCATTACGCAGAAAACGCAACATTTGCGCGACCTTAACCAGCACAACGGATGGCTGCTGGAAGGGCAAATTGCGCGTAACCAGCAAGCGCTGGAACTGCTAAAGCCGCATCAGGAACCGAGCCTGTACGGCGCGAATGGTTATACCGCTTCCGCCAGCCGAGGCGGAAAGAAAATCTCGATTTAATAAGACCCGTCTTCTTTGCCAGGGATAATTCCCTGGCAATTTGCTTTTCTCTTTTCTCGCTTCTACTTCGCTGAACAAACTTACGCCGTAGTCCGACGCGCAAACTCTTTCACTTTAAAGCCCAGCAGCGCAAGCGTGGTGAAATACGCCATCACGCCGACCAGCACGACGGCCATCAAACGTAGCAGGCGATAAGGCATGGTACCTGTGGACCATTCCGGCATGACATACAGCATACCGACTAATGCCGCAGCCATCACCAGCACCGCGATCACCAAACGCAGCAGGAAACTTGCCCAGCCCGGCTGCGGCGTAAAGATCTGCTGCTTACGCAACTGCCAGTAAAGCAACCCGGCGTTCAGGCAGGCCGCCAGACCAATCGACAGCGACAACCCGGCGTGTTTCAGCGGCCCGATAAACGCAAGGTTCATTAATTGCGTCATCAACAACGTGACAAGGGCAATCTTCACCGGCGTTTTAATGTTCTGTCGCGAGTAGAAACCCGGCGCCAGCACTTTGACCACGATAAGTCCCATTAACCCTACTGAGTAGGCAATTAACGCGCGTTGCGTCATTAACGCATCGAAAGCGGTGAATTTGCCGTACTGGAACAGCGATACCGTCAACGGTTTCGCCAGGATGCCGAGCGCTACGGCGCTGGGCAACGCCAGCAGAAAACAGAGTCGCAGACCCCAATCCATCAAACGGCAATATTCGTCGTGGTTACCGCTGGCGAAACTTTTCGACAACGATGGCAGCAGGATTGTCCCCAGCGCCACGCCCAGCACGCCGGAAGGAAACTCCATCAAGCGGTCAGCGTAATACATCCACGACACGGAACCGGAAACCAGGAACGACGCGAAAATGGTGTTGATGATAAGCGAGATCTGGCTAACCGAAACCCCAAGAATGGCCGGTCCCATCTGTTTGATCACACGCATCGCTCCGGCATCGCGAAAGCTGATACGCGGCAGCACCAGCATGCCGATTTTCTTCAGGTGCGGCAGTTGATACACCAATTGCAGCACACCCCCGACCGTCACAGCCCAGGCCAGCGCCAACACCGGCGGGTGGAAATAAGGAGCAGCAAACAGCGCAAAGCCAATCATGCTGATGTTTAAGAATGTGGGCGCAAATGCCGGTACCGAAAAGCGATTCCAGGTATTGAGGATTGCCCCGGCCAGCGACGCCAGCGAGATCAGCAGAATATAAGGAAAGGTAATGCGCAGTAGCTGCGAGGTTAAGTTGAATTTATCTGCCGTATCGGCAAAGCCCGGCGCAGTCACGAGGATCACCCACGGTGCCGCCAGCATCCCGGCGACGGTGACAATCGCCAGTGCCAGCGTTAGCAGCCCGCAGACATAGGAGACAAAAACCCGCGTCGCATCTTCACCCTGTTTGCTTTTGTACTCGGCGAGGATCGGCACAAAGGCCTGAGAAAACGCCCCCTCGGCAAAAATGCGGCGCAATAAATTCGGCAGTTTGAACGCCACGAAAAAGGCGTCGGTCGCCATTCCCGCACCAAACACCCTTGCCACAATGGCATCGCGCGCAAAACCCAGCACGCGTGAAAACATCGTCATGGAGCTGACAGCCGCCAGCGATTTTAATAGGTTCATTCTGGTTTCCATAAGACACAACGCCTGCAATGCAGGCGTTGATGTACAGCGAAGCGCTTAGTCTACAGAGAAAAAGGCGAATTACTATCGCCAGATGTTACCGGGCATTATTCACTCATCGCCTCGCGCCAGAGCTTGTCCACAACGCGCTGGGCAAGGATCGCTTGTTCACCGGCTGTTTCCGGAACTGTCTGATTTTGCACACATTCAATGAAATGGCGGGCGCACCCGGCAAAACCGCGCTGCTCCAGCACACTCTGCCAGCCAGCTACCGGACGGGCGACCACGCCCTGCCCGCGCTCTTCACGCCACTCGCGCATATCCGTAATGTCGAACAACCCACCGTCTGTCACCGCCTGGATCCATTCGCGCTGGCTGCCCGCCCGGCGATGCATGCTGGTGGTAATTTGCAGATGTTCAACACTGAAGTGGTGCTCGGCATAAATCATGGCACCGTCGTCATTGGTCAGCAGCGTGCCGCTGTTTAATTGCGCCGCGCCGCCCGCTAGCCACAGCGCGGTATCAACAACGTGCAGATAGTCATCCAGTAGGGTGAAACGTAAATCATGCGGCCCGACGCTATCAGTACGATGTTTATCCATACGTAGCGAGGCAGCCTGCGGCATCTGCAGTTTTAGCTCACGGTAAAGCGGGGAGAAACGGCGGTTAAAACCGACCATCAGCGTCAGTTTTTTACGTGCGGCCAGTTCGATGAGCCGCTCCGCATCCGGTAAATTTTCCGCCAGCGGTTTGTCCACACAGACATGCACCCCAAGGTTAAGCAACTCACTGACTACCGCATAGTGTGAAGCCGTTGAGGTATGGACAAAAACCGCGTCACATTGTGCCGCCAGGGAAGCCAGCGAGTCGGCATACGGAATGCGCCAGGTTTCGCAAACGCGCAGCGCCTTTTCCCGCGTTGGCGACCAGGCCGCCGCGAGCGTCCAGTTTGTCGCAGCACCCAATACAGGCAACCAGGCTTTTTGTGCAATGCCACCCAGTCCCACCACACCGATACGTAAGGTTGTCACTATTAATCCCCCAGATGTGCAAGCAGTGAATCGAGACGCTGCTTCAGTTCAGCCACTTCCTCTTCCAGCGCGTCGACGCGCGCCGCCAGAGACGCTTCCGGCGGGCTGACGGCTTCAACAACATTGACCAGCGTCTGCACATCGCCGCTGAAAAGATGCATAAAGCGGCTTTCGCGTTTGCCTGGCTCTCTGGGCAGACGCACCACATACGGCCCGTCTTCGCGCGTCGCCAGGTGTTCTAACGCATTTTCCACTTCAGCCATATCGCTGAACTGATGCATGCGTTCACCGCGAGTGCGCAATTCGCCGGGCGTTTGCGGCCCGCGCAGTAATAACGTGGTGATGAGCGCCACCTCGGCAGCAGTGAGCTTGAGATCGCCAAACTCGGAATTACAGAAACGTTGCTCATATTTTGTCACCCGGTTACCAAAACCGCTCACCGTGCGCAGATAATGGCGCTTAACCAGCTCGTCCAGCACCGCCTGAACCTCATGTTCGCCAAGGTTCATTACTGGTTCGCGGTTGGTTTTTTGATTGCAGGCAGTCACCACGCTATTAATCGAGAGTGGGTATTGCTCCGGCGTTGTGACCTGCTTTTCCAGTAAACAGCCAATCACCCTCGCCTCTACGGCGGTTAATTGATACTTCATCAAAACTCCTTAGCGTCCGGGGGTCCATTCGTGCGTGGTTAATGCGGTAAGCACGTGATCGCGCCATTGCCCGTCAATTAACAGATACGATTTGGCATAGCCCTCTTTTTCAAAGCCAAGTCTCGCCAGCAAATCACCGCTGCGTTTATTGTGCGGCATGTAGTTCGCCATAATACGATGCATATGTTGCGTGCGTTGCATATAGCGAATGGCCGAGGTCAGCGCTTCAAACATCAGCCCCTGCCCCTGCCATTTCTGGCCGACGGAATATCCCAGATAACAGGCATGAAAAGAGCCGCGCACCACGTTTGAGAAATTCGCCACGCCGACTATCTCTTTCTCTTCTGGGTCGAGCAACGCAAAATAGAACGCGGAACCTTGTTTGTGAAATTCATTGATCATACTAAGGCGCGCCTGCCAACCGGAAGGATAACAATGGCTTTCATCGCGCACGGGTTCCCAGGGTTTTAAAAACTGGCGGTTTTCTGCGTAATAATCCGCCAGCCGCCATGCGTCACGCTCATGCACCAGGCGAACCACCAGACGGTCTGTTACTAAGCGTACTTTCGGCACGTTACTGCGATAGCCAAACATGCATTACCACTCCTTCCGTTTTACGACTCTTTTAACCCCTTCCCTTTACTATACAGTTGCTCTGGCGCTGTGGGAAAACAGCAACATGGCATTTTCTGCGTCAAACACCATTTTCGATGAAAAGTCTCAATCAAAGGCGGATGTTGATAAAAAAATATTGTCACTGTGAAGATGGGAAAAGGCCTGACGAAACCGCAGAATAAGAAGGTCTTATCTTTCTTATTTCCCGGAGGGGAAATGGCGCGCATATCGCAGGCAAGGAGCCTGGGTAAATATTTCCTGCTTGTCGATAATATGCTGGTGGTTCTCGGCTTTTTCGTTGTCTTCCCACTGATTTCTATCCGCTTTGTTGACCAGCTTGGCTGGGCGGCCTTAATGGTCGGCATTGCGCTCGGTTTGCGTCAGTTTATTCAACAAGGTTTGGGGATTTTCGGCGGTGCAATTGCCGACCGGTTCGGTGCCAAACCGCTGATTGTCACCGGCATGCTGATGCGTGCAGGGGGTTTTGCCGCAATGGCGGTAGCGCATGAACCCTGGCTGTTATGGCTCTCCTGCATTCTTTCCGGGCTCGGCGGCACATTATTTGATCCGCCTCGTTCTGCGCTGGTGGTGAAACTGGTGCGTCCCAATCAGCGCAGCCGTTTTTTTTCACTGTTAATGATGCAGGACAGCGCAGGCGCCGTTATTGGCGCGCTGCTCGGCAGTTGGCTGCTGCAATATGACTTTCGTCTGGTGTGCGCAGCCGGTGCGCTGATGTTTATCTTGTGTGCCGCGTTTAACGCCTGGCTGCTACCTGCATGGAAACTCTCAACGGTGAAAGCGCCGGTGCGCGAAGGTCTGACGCGCGTGCTGCGTGACAAGCGTTTTGTGACTTACGTGCTGACCCTGACCGGTTACTACATGTTGGCGGTGCAGGTCATGTTGATGCTGCCGATTATGGTTAATGACATTGCCGGTTCAGCGGCGGCAGTGAAGTGGATGTACGCCATTGAAGCCTGTCTCTCGCTGACGTTGCTCTACCCGATTGCGCGCTGGAGTGAAAAACGTTTTCGCCTTGAGCATCGCCTGATGGTGGGTCTGCTGGTGATGTCATTCAGCCTGCTGCCTGTGGGGATGGTCGGTACGCTGCAACAGCTCTTCACGCTAATTTGCACCTTCTACATTGGCTCCATTATTGCCGAGCCCGCGCGGGAAACGTTAAGCGCGCAGCTAGCCGATGCCCGTGCACGCGGCAGCTATATGGGGTTCAGCCGTCTTGGGCTGGCCTTCGGTGGCGCGCTCGGTTATGCCGGTGGCGGCTGGCTGTTTGACGCCGGAAAAACATTTAACCAGCCGGAGCTGCCGTGGATGATGCTTGGCGTTATCGGGATGATCACGTCAATGGCGCTGCTGTGGCAATTCAGTCACAAACGCATTCGCCCGACCATGCTCGAGCCCGGTGCCTGATTTGCGCGCCGTTTTTCCCTCTTCCATACTGATAGTTGATGGATAAGCCAGTATGGAGGAGAAACGTGAAACTCTACATTTACGATCACTGCCCGTTCTGCATTAAAGCCCGTATGATTTTCGGTCTTAAGAACATCCCTGTCGAACTCAAGATCCTGCTTAATGATGACGAAGCCACGCCGACAAAAATGATTGGCCAGAAAATGGTGCCGATCCTGCAAAAGGACGACAGCCGCTATCTGCCGGAAAGCATGGATATTGTTCACTACGTCGATAAGCTCGACGGCAAACCGCTGCTGACCGGCAAGCGAAATCCGAAAATTGAAGAGTGGCTACGCAAGGTCAATGGTTACGTTAATAAGCTGTTGATTCCCCGCTTCGCCAAATCGGCGTTTGACGAATTTTCTACGCCGCAGGCGCGCGCCGGGTTTGTAGCCAAAAAAGAGGCCGCCATTGGCGATTTTGCTGAGCACCTCAGCCATTCAACAGGGTTAGCCAAAAATATCAGCGACGATTTGCGGGCGCTGGATAAATTGATTGTTCAGCCCAACGCAGTGAACGGAGAACTCTCCGATGATGATATTCATCTCTTCCCGCTGCTACGTAACCTGACGCTCGTGAGCGGTATCAACTGGCCCAGCCGGGTTGCAGCGTACCGTGACAATATGGCGAAACAGACACAAATTAACTTGCTGTCATCGATGGCTATTTAACCGCCCATGACGGAAGCACGCCCGCTTCCGTCATGCCTTTCAGCTTTTTCCGCTGGCCTTTATTTAGCGTGTGTCGCATGCTACGCCCCTGCGTCGTAGCATGGCGATTACGTTGAGGAATTCATGAAGAGAATTATTTTTGCCGCAGCATTACTGTTGAGCGGCGTGCTGGTGGGGTGCAATCAACTGACCCAATATTCGATCAGCGAACAGGAGATTAACCAGGCGTTACAAAAACGTAACGACTTCGCCAAAGATATTGGCGTGCCCGGCGTGGCGGATGCCCATATTGTGCTGAATAACCTGGCCAGTGAAATCGGTCGCGAAGAACCCAATAAAATCACGCTGACCGGTGATGCGAATCTGGATATGACCTCGCTTTTTGGCAACCAGAAAGCCATCATCAAATTGAAACTCAAAGCGTTGCCAGTGTTTGATAAGGAAAAAGGCGCAATTTATCTGCAGGAGATGGAAGTGGTTAACGCCACCGTCTCACCGGAAAAAATGCAGACCGTATTACAAACGCTGATGCCCTATCTTAATCAGTCACTACGCAACTACTTTAACCAACGCCCTGCTTATGTGCTGAAAGAAGACAGCAGCAAAGGCGAGGCACTGGCGAAAAAATATGCCAAAGGCATTGAGGTGAAACCGGGCGAAATTATTATCCCCCTCACCGACTAAATAACAGGGCGCCGCGAGCGCCCTTTTTTTCAGGAAAAGGATGCAAACGAAAACGTTTCCGCTTATCCTTAGTGCCCGGCAAAAACACCTGTTTCTCACCAGCCGGAGCACTCCAATGACACAACCCCAGGTTTTGAAAATCCGCCGTCCTGACGACTGGCATGTCCATTTACGTGATGACGACATGTTGAAAACCGTTGTGCCATGGACCAGCGAAACTTACGCTCGCGCCATTGTCATGCCGAACCTCGCTCCTCCTGTCACGACCGTGGATGCGGCTATCGCCTACCGCCAGCGTATTCTTGATGCCGTGCCCGCCGGGCATGATTTTACGCCGCTGATGACCTGCTACCTGACCGACAGCCTGAGCGCAGATGAAGTCGAACGCGGCTTTAACGAACAGGTTTTCACCGCAGCGAAACTCTATCCGGCCAATGCCACCACCAACTCAAGCTATGGTGTTACCAGCATTGATGCGATTATGCCGGTACTGGAACGGATGGAAAAACTGGGCATGCCGCTATTGGTGCATGGTGAAGTGACGCACGCAGACATTGATATTTTCGATCGTGAAGCACAGTTTATCGAAACGGTCATGGAACCTCTGCGCCAGCGCCTGCCTGGGCTGAAAGTGGTGTTTGAGCATATTACGACCAAAGATGCCGCCGACTATGTGCGTGAAGGCAATGATCTGCTGGCCGCGACCATCACGCCTCAGCACTTGATGTTTAACCGTAACCATATGTTGGTCGGTGGTGTGCGCCCTCATCTTTATTGTCTGCCGATCCTGAAGCGTAATATTCACCAGCAGGCGCTGCGCGAACTGGTTGCCAGCGGTTTTACTCGCGCATTTCTCGGTACGGACTCTGCGCCGCACGCGCGCCATCGTAAAGAGGCTAGCTGTGGCTGCGCCGGTTGTTTTAACGCTCCCACTGCGCTTGGCAGTTATGCAACCGTGTTTGAAGAGATGAATGCGTTACAGCACCTTGAAGCCTTCTGTTCAGTCAACGGGCCACATTTTTATGGCTTACCGTTGAATGAAACGTTTGTTGAGCTGGTGCGTGAAGAGAGCCCGGTGCCAGAGATGATTTCGCTGCCGGAAGATTCGCTGGTGCCATTCCTCGCGGGTGAAACCGTGCGCTGGCGCGTTAAGCGCTAAAAAAGTTATCGCTCCCTGTTGTAATATTTTTCGCTTAACTGTATAAACATACAGTAAATTACACAGGGGGCTATTATGCGCATTGAAGTGACTATCGCCAAAACCACACCCTTACCGGCCGGCGCCGTTGATGCACTGGCGGGCGAGTTATCTCGTCGTCTGAACAATTGTTACCCCGATCGCGAAAACAAAATTACGGTTCGCTATGCCGCAGCAAATAATCTGTCGGTTTTAGGCGGTGCAAAAGAAGATAAAGATCGCATAACTGAAATTTTGCAGGAAACCTGGGAAAGCGCCGACGACTGGTTTATCACCGACTAATTTTTCTTTAAGTTTGTGCTTATTGCCGGGTCGCCCCGGCTTTTTTTGCTGTTTTTTTAAGCAAATTCCTGGCGCAATTTTTCTTTAATAAAAATATATGGTTAAGAGCCCGCTTTCTTATTCAAAAAAATCTAACGGCCGAAAAAACATGTTGCAGAGTGTTTAATTATTCGATCTACTACCCCAGTTGTTGGTATACTGAAAAAGCTTCAAATAAAACACGCATTGAACCTCAAGAGTCGTTGTCTAATTAAACACGCCAATAAAGGGGGTTATGATGGTAAAGAATAATGAAGTCATCCAGACCCATCCACTGGTCGGATGGGACATCAGTACCGTGGATAGCTATGACGCACTGATGCTCCGGTTGCATTACCAGACCCCAAACAGAGCCGCTCAGGAAGAGACCGAAGTCGGCCAGACGTTGTGGTTAACGACCGATGTTGCCCGCCAGTTTATATCGATACTCGAAGCGGGCATTGCCAAGATTGAATCGGGCGACTATCAGCAAGATGAGTATCGCAGACATTAGTAATAATGCTCAATATAGACTCAACAGGCACCCTTGTGGTGCCTTTCTTATTTCTATCCTTGTATAACGTTCCCAGGTTATTTACCCTCCTGAACACGCATTTGCCTGGAGAACCCACCATGAAATACGATCTCATTATTATTGGCAGCGGCTCTGTCGGTGCTGCGGCAGGCTATTACGCCACGCTAAGCGGGCTGAACGTGCTGATGACCGATGCACATCTGCCACCGCACCAGGAGGGCAGCCACCACGGCGATACGCGCTTAATTCGCCACGCTTACGGCGAAGGCGAGAAATATGTTCCGCTGGTGTTGCGCGCACAGCAATTGTGGGAACAACTGGCGACGGAAAGCGGCGAAGCGGTGTTTGAACGCACAGGCGTTATCAACATTGGTCCGGCTGATTCCCCTTTTTTGGCTAACGTCGCGCAAAGCGCAGCGCAGTGGCAACTGGCTGTCGAAAAACTGGATGCCCCCTCACTGATGTCGCGCTGGCCGGAAATCCGCGTACCCGATGATTACATCGGCCTGTTTGAAGCCGACTCCGGTGTGCTGCGTAGCGAACTGGCGGTAAAGACCTGGATCCGTCTTGCCAAAGAAGCGGGCTGCGCTCAGCTTTTCAATTGCCCAGTCACCGCGCTGCATCATCATGCAGACGGTATCAGCATCGATACCCAGGAAGGGACATTCCACGGCAAAAAAGTCCTTGTCAGTGCTGGCACCTGGGTGCAAAAACTGCTGCCAGAACTCCCGATACAACCGGTTCGCAAAGTTTTTGCATGGTTCCAGGCCGATGGCCGCTACAGCACCAAGAACACATTCCCGGCGTTTACCGGCGAAATGCCCAATGGCGACCAGTATTACGGCTTCCCGGCAGAAGATAATGAGTTAAAAATCGGCCGCCACAACGGCGGGCAGCTTATCAGCGAAGCACAGCAGCGTACGCCATTTGGCGAAGAACCGGGAGATGGTTCCGAATGCTTCTCTTTTTTGCGCCAGTTCCTGCCTGGCATCGGCGGTTGTTTGTACGGCGCGTCCTGCACTTACGATAACTCTCCGGATGAAGACTTTATTATTGATACGCTGCCGGGCTTCCCGGACACGCTGATTATCACAGGCCTGAGCGGACACGGTTTCAAATTTGCGCCGGTGCTCGGTGAGATTGCCTGTGAATTTGCCCACGGCAAAAGCTCACATTTTGACTTACAACCGTTCTCACTGTCCCGCTTTGCCGGGTAAACCTTCAGCGGCCTCATTCGGGGTCGCTTATTGCATTTTTGCGGAGAGAATATGCGCCGTTTGTTTCATTTCTTAATAAATAACGTGCGTGAACATTTGATACTTTATATTGCGCTGTGGTTACTTATCGCGCTGATCGATATTATCTATATTGTATGGCCTATTTGATAAATACTGACAAAAATTGACATAGTTTTATAAAAATATATTTCCAGAACAAAATATTTAAACATCACCACTGCAACAAAACCTTAATAAATTCAGGAGTTACACTCCAGTTAACCTAATACATTGAATATTATCCCGCAAAGTCATTCAAAAATAACGATATAGAAAAAATAACGATTTAATATCGTAATTTTGAGTTGCAATATTGTTTCTCTCCCGCCATTTTAATTTAACCAGTTATTAACCGCGATTAACAATTATGCCATTACGCAATTCACCTGAGCGCTACGGCGCCGTTTCCATTGTTCTGCACTGGCTGGTGGCCATTGTGGTTTATGGTATGTTCGCGTTGGGTCTGTGGATGGTGACGCTGAGCTATTACGACGGCTGGTATCATAAAGCGCCTGAGCTGCATAAAAGCATCGGCATTTTGCTCATGCTGGGCCTCGTGTTCCGGGTCGTGTGGCGTTTTCTTTCCCCGCCACCAAAGCCGCTCGCCAGCTATTCACGTCTGACGCATATCAGCGCTGTGTTTGTCCATATCGCGCTCTATCTGCTGTTGTTCGGCATTCTTTTCAGCGGCTATTTGATCTCCACTGCCGACGGTAAACCCATCAGCGTTTTCGGGTTGTTCGAGATACCCGCAACGCTTGCCGATGCCGGATCGCAAGCCGATCTTGCAGGAAATATTCACCTCTGGCTGGCATGGACAGTGGTTGTGCTGTCCGTTTTGCATGGCCTTGCCGCGGTTAAACACCATTTCATCGATAAAGACGTCACTCTCAAGCGCATGCTGGGAAAATCGTCGCCTGACTCTGGAGCATAATATGAAGAAAATCCTGCCGGGACTCGCTCTCGCTTCGCTACTGTTCACCACGGGTTCTGCTATTGCTGCGGACTACAAAATTGATAAAGAGGGTCAACACGCCTTCGTTAATTTTCGTATCCAGCACCTCGGCTATAGCTGGCTCTATGGCACGTTTAAAGATTTCGACGGGACTTTCAGCTTCGACGAAGCCAACCCGGCCTCAGACAAAGTGAACGTAACCATTAACACTAACAGTGTGGATACCAACCATGCGGAACGCGATAAGCACCTGCGCAGCGCTGAATTCCTGAACGTCTCGAAATTCCCGCAAGCAACCTTTACTTCAATCGACGTGAAAAAAGCGGGTGACGGACTGGATATCACCGGCAACCTGACGCTGAATGGCGTAACCAAACCGGTAGTACTGGCGGCAAAACTGATGGGCCAGGGCGATGATCCGTGGGGCGGTGTGCGCGCAGGATTTGAAGCTTCCGGCAAAATTAAGCTGAAAGATTTTAACATCACCACCGATCTTGGCCCGGCGTCACAGGATGTTGAGCTGATTATTTCAGTGGAGGGCGTGCGTCAGAAGTAAGATTACGGGAGAGGGGCAACCCTCTCCTCAGGTTTTATTCCGGATCCGGAATGCCCAACCGGGTATTCAGACGTCCACGGGATTTGTTAAAGATTTTATTGCCATTCTCCCGACCCGCGCGACGCTTACGCTGCTCTTCTTCCGGCAGTTCGCTCTCTTCTTTACACAACTCACTGCAGCAACCCTTAAATTTCTCTGCACAGGCCGGACACTGAATAAACAGCAAATGGCAGCCGTCATTACGACAATTGGTATGGGAATCGCAGGAAGTACCGCACTGATGGCAATGGGCAATAACGTCATCAGAAATGCGCTCGCCCATACGTTCGTCAAACACAAAGTTTTTGCCGATGAAACGCACCGGTAAGCCCTGTTCACGCGCGCGGCGCGCATACTCGATAATGCCACCTTCTATATGCCACACTTTATTGAAGCCGTTATGCTTCATCCAGGCGCTCGCTTTCTCGCAGCGAATACCGCCGGTGCAGTACATGACGATTTTCTTATCTTTATGTTCCTGCATCATTTCTACCGCTTTCGGTAGCTGCTCGCGAAACGTATCCGCCGGGATCTCCAGCGCACCGGAGAAATGCCCAACTTCATATTCGTAGTGATTACGCATATCAATGAACACCGCCTCTGGATCGTCGAGCATGGCGTTCACTTCCGCCGCTTTCAGATAATCTCCCACATCGCTGGCGTCGAAACTTTTATCTTCAATACCGTCGGCGACAATCCTGTCGCGGACTTTCATGCGCAGCACCCAGAAGGATTTACCGTCATCATCAATCGCGATATTTAAACGCAGGCCGTCGAGCGCCGGGTCGAACGCATAAAGCGCCTGGCGAAAGGCGTCGAATTTACTTTGTGGCACGCTGATTTGCGCATTGATACCTTCATGAGCAAGATAAATGCGGCCAAACACGTTCAGTTGGCTAAGAGCCTGATAGAGCGCGTCACGAGTGGCTTGCGGGTCGATAATCGAGAAATATTTATAGAACGAGACGGTAACGCGCGGCTCAGTTTCCGCGAGCATCCGCGCCTTCAGTTCATCATTAGAGATGCGGTTGTGTAACACTGGCATGGTGTACGTGTCCTGCAAAGTTAGGGTGAAAAAACGGCGGCATCATAAAGCAAATACTGATAATTTACATCCACACATTTTGCGCTACATTTTTTCTCATTCTAATGATTACACCGCAACAATTCCTGACAAAACAGGCATTCTGTGCGCCCTGATTTTGGTTAATTCCGAAAAAATGCAAGAATACAGGGATTTGTTGCTTCAAACAGGACAGTCATGACGCATTTACCCAAGTTTACGGCATCGCTGCTGCACCCGCGCTACTGGGCTCTCTGGTTCGGGGTCGGTGTGCTGTGGTTAGCTGTTCAACTCCCCTACCCCGTGATTTACCGCCTCGGCTGCGGCATTGGTTATCTGGCGCAGCACCTGATGAGACGACGTGTACGCATTGCGCAGCGCAATCTTGAACTCTGTTTTCCGCAAATGAGCGAAACAGAGCGCCAGCAAATGGTCGCGAAAAATTTTGAATCTGTTGGCATGGGGTTAATGGAAACCGGTATGGCCTGGTTCTGGTCCGATCGTCGGATGTCACGCTGGATGGACGTTATTGATTTTGAACATGTCAGAAGCGTGCAGGCGCAAGGGCGAGGAATCTTGCTGATCGGCGTACATTTTTTGACGCTGGAAATTGGTGCCCGCATGTTTGGTCTGAACGAGCCGGGAATCGGTGTCTACCGCCCGAATGACAACCCGGTTATTGACCTGCTGCAAACCTGGGGTCGCATGCGTTCCAATAAAAGCATGATCGACCGTAAAGATCTCAAAGGTATGATCCGCGCCCTGAAAGCGGGTGATGTTGTTTGGTATGCGCCCGATCATGACTACGGCCCGCGCGCCAGCGTTTTCGCCCCTTTCTTTGCCGTTAAAGATGCGGCTTCTACGTCCGGAACCTGGATGCTGGCACGCATGTCCCAGGCCTGTATCGTACCTTTTGTTCCGCGCCGTAAACCGGGTGGCAAAGGATACGAACTGATTATTCTCGAGCCGGAATGCTCCCCTCCGCTGGATAACGCGGAAACCACCGCAGCATGGATGAACAAAGTGGTTGAACGCTGCATTATGATGGCGCCAGAGCAATATATGTGGCTGCATCGCCGCTTCAAAACGCGCCCGGAAGGCGTCCCCTCTCGCTACTAAATCGATAAAGAGCCTGCAAATGCAGGCTCTTTTTTTGTCATACAAAGCTGCGCCAGCGCATTGCGGCAATCATAACCTGGGCGCATAATTAGCATGCTTACTATCGATTATTATTAATGTGTGCTGTTACGGACGGTTATGTCTCTCTCTGATGCCCCAATAAACTGGAAGCGCAATCTCACCGTTGCCTGGTTTGGCTGTTTTCTCACCGGCGCGGCGTTTAGCCTGGTCATGCCTTTTATCCCCCTCTATGTCGAGCAGCTTGGCATCACCGATCCCGGCGCGCTCAATATGTGGTCCGGTTTAGTCTTTAGCATCACCTTCCTGTTCTCAGCTATCGCCTCTCCCTTCTGGGGTGGTCTTGCCGACCGTAAAGGGCGGAAAATCATGCTGCTGCGTTCCGCGCTCGGCATGGCAATTGTTATGGCGTTAATGGGCATTGCACAAAATGTCTGGCAACTTCTTGTGCTGCGGGCGCTACTCGGTTTGCTGGGCGGTTTTATACCCAACGCCAATGCCTTGATCGCCACGCAAATGCCGCGCAACAAAAGCGGCTGGGCGCTGGGTACGCTCTCTACGGGAGGCGTTAGCGGTGCGCTGCTTGGCCCGCTGGCTGGCGGTTTGCTGGCTGATACCTGGGGCTTGCGGATGGTTTTTTTTATTACCGCCTCCGTGCTATTTATCTGTTTTCTTCTCACGTTATTGTGTATCCGCGAAAATTTCACCCCGGTGGCAAAACGCGAGATGTTGCATTTCAAAGAGGTTTTCGCCTCGCTAAAAAGCCCCAAACTGGTGTTGAGCCTGTTTATTACCACCATGATTATCCAGGTTGCGACCGGTTCTATTGCGCCGATTTTGACCCTTTATGTGCGCGATCTTGCAGGGAATGTCAGTAATATTGCCTTTATCAGCGGCATGATTGCCTCCGTGCCTGGCGTCGCGGCACTGCTTAGCGCACCCCGTCTGGGCAAATTGGGTGACAGAATCGGCCCGGAGAAAATCCTGGTCGCGGCATTGATAATCTCCGTCTTGTTACTGTTGCCCATGTCACTGGTGCAAACTCCGTGGCAACTGGGCATTTTGCGCTTCCTGCTCGGCGCCGCAGATGGTGCGCTGCTTCCTGCGGTGCAAACCTTGCTGGTCTATAACTCCACCAATCAAATTGCCGGGCGGATATTCAGTTACAACCAGTCTTTTCGCGATATTGGCAATGTTACCGGCCCGCTGATGGGTGCCGCGGTCTCGGCAAGCTACGGTTTTCGTGCGGTGTTTTGCGTGACGGCGGGCGTCGTTCTGTTTAATGCCCTTTATTCGTGGTTCAGTTTGCAGCGCCCTGCCCGCCGGGCACGTGCAGAGGCGACCAGCAACGTTCAACGCCAGGAGTAGCGCATAAAAAGTGACCATGCGCTCGATACAAAATATACATTTGCCTAAATCCATGCTGCGCTACGCACAAATATGCCCCGCTGGGTAGCGATGCAAAACAGCGGTTCGGTAAACATACCACGCCACACTTTCGCAATATTACCGTCGAAAATGTAACGGCGACAGCAAAGCCGTCGCCTTTATTATTGGCACGCCAGAAGCCCCGTTAAGTCGTTTTCACTTCACGAATGTTAATAGCGAAGCCCGAAAAGGTATGCGCGTGCGAAACGCAGAACTCCAACCCCGAGGGCTAACTATGAAGGTGGCTGAAGGATCGGAGATACTCAAAGAAGCAGGCACAAATATCAGTCACTGCCCCCGCATTCAGCAGTACGGCGTTCTCGTTATCTCATGAAATCGCTGATTCATTTATTACAAATTTGACGCTCGCAAAGCCAGCGTCTATAGGTTTCTGCATACCTTTTTTACTGTTATCTCAGGAGCAATGATATGGCCGAAACTGAACTGGAGTATTACTCAACACTGTCGGAAGCAATTGATGCCGCGCGGGAATTATTCATTGCCGATAACCCGGATCTTGATGAAGAAGAAATCAGCGTGCAGCAATTCAATGTGCAAAAGTATGTTCTTCAGGAGGGCGATATCGCGTGGCGCGCTGAGTTTTTTGCGGATGAAGAAGAGCCAGGCGAGTGTCTGCCTCTTTTGAGTGGTGAAGCCGCACAAAGTGTCTTTGACGGCGATTTCGATGAAGTCGAGATAAGCCAGGAGTGGCAAGAAGAGAATACGTTGCACGAATGGGACGAAGGTGAATTCCAGCTAGAACCCCCACTTGATACCGAAGAAGGCCAGACAGCCGCTGATGAGTGGGATGAGCGCTGATTACTCGTAGGGGCCGTGATTGGCATCCAGCGGTAACAGAAGCGTGTCAAACACCAGTGAGAAAGGTAAATCAAGCACGGTAATGTAGCGCCACGCTGAGTCGCGGACATCCCACTTAACACCGGGATAATACTGATTACCGTGCCCCTGACCGGGGATTGTCCGGCTGACGATGCTGCCGCAACCGCTAAGCAGGCACGCTATGACTGCCACCAAAATCACTTTCACAGGCAACCTCTTCTCGTTTGATACAGATAAAAAAATACCGGCTCTCAGGCCGGTATTTTCCTTAATGTCGGCTTACTTAGCCTTTAACGCCAGCGGGTTAAGCTTCAACGTTTCATAGTAGCTCGCCCATGACAGATATCTCTCAGGTGCCGCCCACAAGCGATAATGCATACGCGCCAGCGTGACCGGGTCGCTCAGTAACACCAGACGACGATCGCGGTTCAGCTTCTCTGGTGTTTCATTCAGCGCCTGCTCAACATGGCGATCGCGGGCAATTTCCAGCACATGGCTTGCGCGGTGACGTGCCGTTGCCATGGCGGTTGCCAGCGCGTTGAATGACGGGTTAAACACCGCATGCATGAAGCCATCATCCAGGCTGCGCGAGCGATTCAGCTCCAGATATTTATCCGTATCCACCAGCACCTGCGGCGGAGAATACTCTTCCGGGATCAGGAACAGTTTCCAGCGTTTAGTGCGCAGGCCGACAGTAGACCGGCTGGAGATAACCGACACGAACGGCGACAGGATCAGCGAGAAGACAATCGGCGCCAGCCAGAACAGGAAGCGCAGATCAAGCCACGCCATCCCGACAGCCCATACCAGACCCAGCAGCAACTGAGAACCGTGGCGCATAAAAGCCTCCC
Source organism: Kosakonia quasisacchari (assembly GCF_004331415.1). Taxonomy (GTDB): domain Bacteria; phylum Pseudomonadota; class Gammaproteobacteria; order Enterobacterales; family Enterobacteriaceae; genus Kosakonia; species Kosakonia quasisacchari. Next base: position 13,451 of record NZ_SJOP01000017.1, on the reverse strand, counting down.
CCCACGGCGTAGAGTCATCGTCACGCTGCGGCGAGTTCCATACCACTTCCCAGCCCAGGAACGCGCTGACCACAAACACGGTGTGGAACAGCATACGCACCGGCGCAAGCAGCACCGAGAACAGTACTTCCAGCAGCAGGGAAATCGTTACGCGGAAGAAACCGCCATACTCTTTCGGCCCTTTGCACCACACCAGGATAATACTCAGTAGCTTCGGCAGGAACAGCAGCACCATTGTCGAGGCGAAAAGCGCGATAGCCAGCTCCGGACGCCACTGTGGCCACACCGGGAACAGCTGGCGCGGCTGCAGGAAGTATTGCGGTTCTGTCAGCGCATGCACTACCTGCAAAGCCGTGGAAAGCGCAAGGAACATAAACCACAGCGGTGCGGAGAGATAGGACATCACGCCGGTGAGAAACACTGCGCGGTGAACCGGGTGCATACCTTTTACCAGGAACAGGCGGAAGTTCATCAGGTTGCCATGGCACCAGCGGCGGTCGCGTTTCAGCTCATCGAGCAGGTTTGGCGGCAACTCTTCATACGAGCCAGGCAAATCGTAAGCGATCCACACGCCCCAACCGGCACGGCGCATCAGTGCGGCTTCGACAAAGTCGTGGGAAAGAATCGAACCGGCAAACGAGCCTTCGCCCGGCAAGGGTGCCAGCGCACAATGCTCAATAAACGGTTTCACGCGGATAATCGCGTTATGACCCCAGTAGTGGGATTCACCCAACTGCCAGAAGTGCAAACCGGCGGTGAACAACGGCCCGTAAACGCGGGTTGCAAACTGCTGACAGCGTGCATAAAGCGTATCCATCCCGGACGCTTTCGGTGACGACTGGATGATCCCGGCGTTCGGGTTCGCTTCCATCAGGCGTACCAGCCCGGTCAGACACTCGCCGCTCATCACGGAGTCCGCATCCAGCACCACCATATAGCTGTACTGGCTGCCCCAGCGACGGCAGAAGTCATCGATATTACCGCTTTTGCGTTTTACGCGACGGCGGCGGCGACGGTAGAAAATCTGCCCTTCGCCCTGTACTTCTGCAATCAGCTCCATCCAGGCTTTCTGCTCAGCAACGCAGATATCCGGATTGTAACTGTCACTCAGAATGTAGACGTCGAAGTGCGCCGCATTGCCGGTCGCTTTCACGGATTCCCAGGTGGCACGCAAGCCTGCAAAAACGCGATCTACGTCTTCGTTACAGATAGGCATGATCAGCGCCGTACGATGCTCCGGGTTAAGCGGTTCATCACCCACCGTTGAGGCCGAAATGCTGTATTTATCACGGCCAATCAGCAGTTGCAGGAAGCCCATCAACGCGGTCCAGAACCCGGCGGAAACCCAGCAGAACAGCACCGCGAACAGGATTAAGATACCGGTTTGCAGCACATACGGCAGGAGCTGCATAACGGAAACCCACAGATCCTGGCCCGCCATATCCGTTGGGTTGATCAGCGCCCAGCCCTGATACGGCAGAATGGTTTTCATATACCAGGTTGCGACGACGGTTTGCGCCAGCGTCAGCAACAGCAGGATATAGCGGCGGATAGAGCCGACGGTACGCCATTTCTGCTCGTGCGCTTGCTCCTCTTTGGTCAAGCGCGCAAGGTAACGCGGCGCAACTTCGCGCCCGCGCAGACGATCCCAAAAACGACCAATCGGGTTGGTGCGCCACGGATCGGGAAACATCGAAGAGCGTTTTGCTTTCGGCATCGCCTGTAACTGCGCGCGCCCTTCATCGTCTTTGATCAATTGCCCTTCGCCGAGCGAATCCGGCCAGCTATGTTCCAGACGTGCCGTCACAGAACCAAGCGGCGTATCATCATCACGCGTCCAGTTCGTATGCTCTTTATCCAGCGCTTCATGCACGCTGCGAATGTTCTCTGTCGGCAGCGCCGCTTTTTCCGTCCCGGAAAGCGGCAGCATGTCGATATACTCAATTGTCTTATTCATTGGCAGGTAGCTGATAGCTCCAGGTTTCACTCAGGTTCTGGTCGGCGTTGACCAGCGCCGCGCGCATATCCGTGGTTTTCTTCGGATCTTTCACTTTCACGCGCAACATCAAACGCCAACCTTGCGTAACCGGATTATAGCGAACGGTGTTTTCAACGATCTCACCGTTATCGCCAATGCTGGCTTGCGCGGTAACAGGGGTTTCCTTCGGCAGTTTTTTCATATCCTGACCGGTGAAATCCACCACAAACGCGACTGTTCCGTCAGGTTGACGGATAAGGTTTGATTGTTTCACATCACCTGTGGAGCGACGCGTCTGCAATACCCATGCATTGTCTGGTGCATGCAGTTTGTCTTCGTCACGGCTAAAGGTGATGGTGTATTTGAAGTTCATCTCTTTACCCGGATCCGGCAGTTGATCCGGCGTCCAGTAAGCGACGATGTTATCGTTCGTTTCATCGTTGGTCGGGATCTCGACCAGTTCGACTTTGCCTTTTCCCCACTCGCCTTTCGGCGTTACCCATGCGCTCGGACGCAGATCGTAGCGGTCATCGATATCTTCAAAACGGGAGAACTGACGACCACGCTGCAGCAGACCAAAGCCCTGCGGGTTTTCCATCGCATAGCTACTAACAGCAAGATGTTTCGGGTTATTCAGCGGACGCCAAATCCACTCGCCGTTGCCTGCCAGCATCGATAGCCCGTTGGAATCATGCAATTCCGGGCGATAGTTAGTCGCAGGAGAGGGTTGAGTCGGCCCGAACAGGAACATACTAGTCAACGGCGCAACACCAAGTTTGCCCACTTTATCGCGCAGGTAAACTTTGGACTGCACATCTACCACGGTGTCGCGGCCTGGAATGATCACAAAACGGTAAGCACCCGTTGCACGCGGTGAATCCAGCAGCGCGTAGATGGTCAGGCGTTTGTCAGTTGGTTTTGGACGCTCAATCCAGAACTCACGAAAACGCGGGAACTCTTCGCCAGATGGCAGCGCAGTGTCAATGGCAAGACCGCGAGCGGAAAGGCCATACACCTGCCCTGCGCCAATCACGCGGAAGTAGCTTGCGCCCAGCATGCTGACGATTTCATCGTTTTTATCTTTATTATTGATGGGGTACAGAACTTTGAAACCGGCGAAACCGAGGTCTTTGACCGTGTCTTTATCGTGCTGGACATTGCCGAAATTGAAGTAATCCGGGCTGTATTTGATTTTACGTACGGCAGTGGTAGTCACTTCGTTGATGGTCACTGGCGTGTCGAAGTACATACCCTGATGATAAAACTCAAGCTTAAATGGGGTGTTAATCGCGTTCCAGTAGGCTTTGTCGTGGTTAAACTGGATCTGCTGATAGTCCGCGTACTTCATCTCACGGAACACAGAGGGCAAATTGGTCTTGGGTGCTTCGTAGCCTTTACCGGCCAGTGATTGTGCCTGTTTTGCGACATCGTCAATAGAAAAGGCCCAGCCTGATGACGTATAAAGTGACAACAGAACAGCAGCACCTACCCAACGCATTTTCATCATTCGTAATTTAGGTTTCATAATAACTAAGCACTTCCCCCTTTGTGTGCTTAAATCGATCCGATCCATTTTAATGGAAACTCTGGCTATCCGACAACTGAATCCCCGCATTGTTCTCCACGCAGGCTCATTGAATAAGCAAATGAAACTAACCCTTTATCGTTTTGCAGGCTTATCCTGGAGACAGGTTATCGGTCATAGTGTAGGGTTGGTTGCGAATGTAATCATTATTTGTCTTATGGATAAGACGAAAAGTCTGAGAATGTACGGAGTAATATGACCAAAACCCCCGCACAACGAGAATATTTCCTTGATTCCATACGCGCGTGGTTGATGCTGCTTGGGATCCCGTTTCATATTTCGCTGATCTACTCCAGCCATATGTGGCATGTAAACAGCGCCTACCCCTCATGGTGGCTGACGCTGTTCAATGACGCCATACATGCGTTCCGTATGCAGGTGTTTTTTGTTATTTCCGGTTACTTTTCATACATGTTGTATTTGCGCTACCCGCTAAAGCACTGGTGGAAGCTACGCGTTGAGCGCGTCGGCATTCCTATGCTCACTGCGATCCCACTGCTGACGCTGCCGCAATTTATTATGTTGCAATATGTGAAAGATAAAACGGCCGAATGGCACACCCTATCGACTTATGACAAATTCAACACGCTGTCATGGGAACTCATCTCCCATTTATGGTTCTTACTTGTCCTCGTAGTATTAACAACGGTCAGCATGGTGCTGTTTAAAAAACTAAAAAATAGCGCTAAGCGGCTGGCTGGCAATATTTCGCTGGCACAACTGTCACTTTGGTTCCTGCTGTTAGGTATCGCCTGGGCGGCGTTCCGTCGAATTGTGTTGATACTGCATCCGGAAATATTACGTGACGCGCTATTTAATTTTGCGGTAATGCAGACCTTGTTCTACATTCCGTTCTTCATTCTTGGTGCGCTGGCGTTCATTAATTCGCGTCTGAAGTCGCTGTTTACCACGCCTTCGCCGTGGTGCATGTTCGGTTCTGCTCTGGCCTTTGGGGCTTATTTGCTCAACCAGCGCTACGGCAGTGGCGATGGCTGGATGTACGAAACCGAGGCGGTTATCACCATGCTACTGGGGCTGTGGATGGTCAATGTGGTCTTTTCATTGGGTCACAAGTTGCTGAACTTCCAGTCTGCGCGCGTCAGTTATTTCGTAAATGCATCCCTGTTTATCTATCTGGTACACCATCCACTGACGTTGTTATTTGGCGCGTGGATCACACCGCATATCCAGTCTAATCTCCTTGGTTTTCTTACCGGACTGGTCTTCGTCATTGGTATTGCGCTGCTGCTGTATGAAATCCATCTGCGCATTCCATTACTTCGCTTCCTTTTTTCCGGTAAGCCGCAACAAAACGACGCGAAGCGCCATGCTCACGCCAGATAACGCCCTGGCTGCTCTGGTCGCAGAGCAGCCGCGACTTATTGGATGTGCTGAGTTAGTAAGCGCTGGTAAAGCTGCGTCATTTCGTCATCGAAACAAACAAAGATCACCTGCTGGAGTTGAGGCCGACGTATGAGGTGCGCAGCAACGGTATTAACAGCGATTTCTGCCGCCGCGGCTTTTGGGTAACCATACACGCCGGTACTGATAGCGGGAAAAGCAATGCTCATGTAACTATTGGCTTCTGCCAGCAGAAGGCTATTGCGGTATGCATCCTCCAGCAAGCGCGCTTCATTCTCCTCTCCGCCACGCCAGACCGGTCCAACCGTGTGGATCACCGCCTTCGCCTTTAAATTTCCTGCCGCCGTAATTACCGCATGGCCTGGCGGGCACTCGCCCTGCTGCTGACGTACCTGCCGGCACGCCTCAAGCAAAGCAGGCCCAGCGGCACGATGAATTGCACCATCCACACCGCCGCCGCCAAGCAATGATGAGTTTGCGGCATTCACAATCACATCCACTTCAAGCGTGGTGATATCCCCTTGAAGCACCTGCATACGTGGTTGCATTTTTGCCCCCTATCCGGCCAGTAACCCGTTAACACCGTTAAGTGTACCCGGAAATACAGAAGGCAACATATTCAAAATCATCAGTTATAGGTGATGATAACCTCAGCGCGAGATTGCTGCGCATCGAGATAACGCATCTGGACTTGTGCTACCTGTGGAGAGAGAGCTTGCCGGGTTTCATCGGTAACAGGGATTTGCTGGGTCTGCATTTTATTGTTTTGCAGACAGGAGAGCAGCAGATTTTGGTTCTGTGTACGGGTTTCGCAGCCCCCTTCAACGATAGCGCCACGAAAATGGATCACACCTCCCGCCGGTTGGGTTCCAGCATAGGCTGATGACATAATGCAAAGGCAGGTAACAGGAAGAACAAACGCTTTAAAAAGTCGCATAAACACCTCACAAATCACCCATCCCTGAAAGCTGAGCGTCGGCTATCGATAACATAAATATCGGCACCATTGGCGTGTTCCTTTATTAAACTTAGCATTCAGATGAGAAATAAGTTTAGTGCGGCTTCATTTCCAGAATGATTATTCAGCAGGCCACTGCTGGGCAAGGTGTAGCGACTGGCCATCGGACACCGTGACGATAATTTTGACGTTATCGTGTGCGGAAATACTCAAACGAATGCGCGAAATCGCCGTCGTTTGATTCGCCGGGAGAGTCATTGTGTTTCGTTGCCGGCTTTGGCTAACACCCGCAGCGCCTTCACGCTCGGTAATAATCTGCACCTGGCAAACACAATCCTGCGTAACTTGCACCAGCGGGGTAATGGTGTAATTGTCGCCGTCGCGGGTGGTATTGAACGTGATCTGGCTGGATAACGCCGCCAGCAATAATAAGGTATGCATAGCGCCTCCAAAAAAAACAGGGCCGCAGCCCTGTTTATTCCTGCCTGGGGGATCAGTACTGATTCGCGGTAGCGTTATTACCGTAACCGGTTTGCTGTACAGTGACGCTTGAGCCAGATGCAGTCTGGTTAACCAGCGCACCGTTACCCGCGCCGTACTGGCTCACAGAAATATCAGAGTTGCGGCCATTCCACTGATCGATAGTGGCATTGTTTTGCGACCCGTTCTGTACCAAATCGATGGTGCTGTCATCTGAACCTTGACCCACATCGGCGGCATTGGCGGAACCGTACTGATGAATAGTCAGGTCAGATTCGCGTGCATCGCTTTGCAGAGCAAGGGCGGCGTTAGCGCTACCATATTGATAAATGCTCAGTTCAGAATTTGGGCCATTGCTACCACCGCCATGACCGCCGCCATTGCCATACTGCGGGACACTGCCTGCAAATGCGCCTGCTGAAACAACGATCGCTGCGAATGCTGCCACTTGGAAAAGTTTCATGGTAAACCCCCATTGGATTGAGATTAAAGCCACAGGACTTTCAACGTTGAATAACGCGAATAGCCATCTGCGACTGTCGTTGCACCACTACTGCCGTTTTTTGCGTACCATACTGCGTGATATTTGCCCGGTTGCCCGAGCCTTTCTGAATAATAACTGCGCTATTACCATAAGCACCCTGCGTAATACTCGCATCGTTGGCGCTACCGGCCTGATCGATATACGCCAGGTTATAACTTCCGGACTGGTTAATTTGCGCTGAATTATTTCCACCACGTTGAGAAATAACGCCTAATAATTTCGAACCTCGTTGATCAATATACGCATTATTACTCGTACCCTGTTGATCAATATTGGCTGATTGATTATAAGGCGCCTGACTCAGTTCATTAACTGCCAGATTATATTCCGGGTTTGCCAGGTCATAACCGGCTGCAGTTGCAAATCCCGACATTCCTGGCAGGATTAACATCATAAAGGCTATTTTGTTCTTCATGCTGTCACCGCCGAACTTACTTGTTAATACCTGGTTGCAAAACTGAGTATGCCGTGGATAAAAAGAAAATATCTCACCAGCAAGTTGGATTTTCATTAGTCATATCATTCTAAAGCATGAATAAAAATTATCCCCCACTTGCAGCAGAGATAGCATCAGATGATTTTTCTTAAATAGTTATCCCGATGCTATAACAGTCAATGTATGTGATACGTGGCAACACCAAAAAGAAAAATAAGGAAAACCTGAAGCCAACAAAAGTCAGGTCTTTGTTCTTAGTATAAAATTTCGCACTACCTCCTTTTAAAAACAGCTTTCTTTAGTGCTTACATATCAACTTAACTAACCATCAAAATAACATTTCAATATTTAATTTTACATTCTGTTACATGATTAACACTTGATTTAAGATCGGCAAGCGTTAGATTAAATCCGCAGCACTCATTACTTTGTATTATTTCCCCTCGCACGGGCTGAGCACTTATTTCTGATCACAGCATAGCGCATCCGGCAGTACATCTGGTTTCCCCGGTGAATAACCGGGGTTGAAGTTGATGAACAAAAAACAAATACGCGGGGTTTCATCATGTTTAGTGAAGTCCATAGTTCAGCTATTTCCGTTTTATTATTAATTACCAAACCTTCATTACAGGCAACGGCGCTTCTGCAGCATTTAAAATTTGCGCTATCATTGCCCGGAAAGCTCCATAATATTCAACGACCTCTTGATGACATTCCAGCATTGAGCATTGTCTTATTCGACATGATGGATGCGGATAAAAAACTGATCCAGCAATGGCAGAATATCCTGTCGCAAAAAAAAGGTGATCTAAAACTATTGCTGATGAATACCTCTCTTGATTATCCATTCCAGGAGATAGAAAACTGGCCGAATATTACGGGTGTATTTTACATTTCAGAAGACAGAAGCCAGTTGGTCGACGGATTACAAGGCGTGCAGCGTGGCGAGTGTTATTTCTCACAAAAACTGGCGAGTTATCTCATCACACATGCCGGAAATTATCGTTACTACAGCGCGGAATCCGCACTGCTCACCCACCGAGAAAAAGAGATCCTTAATAAGCTGCGTATCGGCGCATCCAATGTTGAGATAGCCCGCTCGCTGTTCATTAGTGAAAATACAGTAAAAACACATCTTTATAATCTTTTCAGGAAGATAGCGGTAAAAAACCGCACGCAAGCCGTCTCCTGGGCTAACGATAATCTCAGGCGTTAATCCCATGAAACGCTATGGGTATCGCCTGGTAACCACTGCTTTACTGATCGCCTGCGTAAACGTATCGGCTGTTGAAGTCGAAGTTCCCGGACTATTAGCCGATCACACCGTATCGTCTGTCGGACACGATTTTTATCGTGCATTTAGTGATAAATGGGAAAGTAGCTGGAAAGGGAATTTAACCATTAATGAACGACCTAGCGCCCGCTGGGGAAGCTGGATAACGATAATCGTCAATCAGAGTGTCGTATACCAGACTTTTCTTTTCCCGACACACCGCGACTTTGAGAAAAATGTTGAAATCGCGTTGGCGCAAACCCAGCAAGCGATCGATCACCTGCAAATAAACCAGGCGCTACTTAGCGTTGGCGATATGGCGAGTGATGAATTCTAAAATACGTTAAATCTCCGGAGGCTATTATGCGTAGCATATATACCCTGCTTGCGCTGTTGCTTATCGCGCCTGCATGCTGGGCGGGAACAATAACATTCCAGTTTCGTAATCCTAATTTCGGCGGTAATCCTAATAACGGTGCATTTTTATTAAATAGTGCCCAGGCACAAAATTCTTATACTGACCCCAGCTATAAAGATTACGGTGTGGAAACCACTTCCGCCCTGGATAATTTCACCCAGGCAATACAATCACAAATATTGGGTGGGTTACTCACCAATATTAATACCGGTAAACCAGGGCGAATGGTGACCAGCGATTTTATCGTGGATATTTCAAACAAAGACGGACAACTGCAATTAAACGTCACCGACACAAAAACCGGCAAGACATCTACAATTCAGGTGTCGGGCTTACAAAGCGGTTCAACGGACTTTTAAGTCACTGTCTAACAGGACAACAATTATGTCGCGTCTATTTATTTTATTCGCCGTGTGTTTATTAAGCGGTTGCCTGACTGCGCCGCCAAAACAAGCCGCTAAGCCGACGCTGTTGCCGCGAGCGCAAAGTTATCAGGACCTGACGCATCTGCCGATGCCAAGCGGGAAAATTTTCGTCTCGGTGTATAACATCCAGGATGAAACCGGGCAATTTAAGCCCTACCCGGCAAGTAACTTTTCTACCGCCGTCCCGCAAAGCGCGACCGCAATGTTAGTCACGGCGTTGAAAGATTCACGCTGGTTTGTACCACTGGAACGCCAGGGTTTGCAGAATCTTTTAAACGAACGAAAAATCATTCGCGCCGCGCAAGAAAACGGGACTGTCGCCATTAACAATCGCGTTCCACTCCCCTCGCTGACCGCCGCGAATATCATGATTGAAGGGTCAATTATTGGCTACGAGAGTAATGTTAAATCCGGCGGCGTTGGTGCGCGTTATTTCGGCATCGGCGGCGACACACAATATCAATTGGATCAAATCGCAGTGAATTTACGGGTGATAAATGTCACAACCGGAGAAATTCTCTCTTCGGTCAACACCAGTAAAACTATTCTTTCCTACGAAGTACAAGCCGGAGTGTTTCGCTTTATTGACTACCAGCGACTACTGGAGGGAGAAATTGGCTATACCGCCAACGAACCGGTCATGCTCTGCCTGATGTCGGCGATTGAAACGGGCGTGATTTTACTGATCAATGACGGGATTGATCGGGGGCTGTGGGATTTGCAACAAGGAGCCGATCGTCATAACCCCGTGCTGGCAAAATACCGTGAAATGGCGGCACCGCCGGAGTCCTGAAAAAGAAAAGCGTGACTTCCGGTCACGCTTTTTCTTGCTCTTTAAGCAGCGGCTGTGCGCGGCGAGAAGCCAGCCACAGGCCGCTGTTTTTCATGGCATAACCAAACACTAACCCAATAGCCAGCGAAGGGATGACCAGCCGCCAGTCGCCCTGCCCGGCAAACGTCGCACAGGCACCAATAAATGTCCCCGGTACAAAAGAGAGCAGCAAGTTTCGGGCCTGCAGACACATCAAAAACGCCACCATACCGGTCATCAGATAACCGACAATGTCCAGATTCGGAGCCAGTGCTGCACCATGAATAATGACCTGCGCCCAGGCCACGCCGCTCATGACTGTGCAGGCGGAAATAAGCAGCCCTTTCACACCACCCTGCGGACAGGCGAAATAGGCGGTACAACCGAGGAAACCGGCCCAGCTTAATAAACCGAGAGAGACAGCCACCCAGCCCCAGATACCGGAGAGAATGCCTGTCGTAATGGCGATAGAAAGGAGAATGTTCATGGAGCGCATCATAGCAGATGCGCACGCCTGAGATGCGACAGTGCGCACACTATTTGAAAACCACAAATCTCTGTTGCATTTTAATTGTGACGAAAATCACAATTACTCATCTGATTCTTCCTGCAACTCATCCCACATCGCAGCAATTGCATCGCGCGCCAGCGGGGCCATGGTGCGCCAGAACGGCGTTGTCGCATGGGCTTCAACTTTGCCAAAGAAGGTGCCACACCACGGCAGCAGATAATCGGCGAACAAGGTTTCCAGCGCCTCACTTTCATCCTCGGCAGACTGATCTTCCAGCCATGAAGCCGCCAGCAGCAACGTCCCGATGTGATCGGCCGGCGCATCGGTCAATGGCATGCCGCGGCTGGACAAAAATGAGCGCACTTCCGCTTCCATCGCACCTTCAACCCAGGCACTACGATAAGGTGAGACGCGGCACTCTTCGCCAACAAACAGCGCGTTGTAATCGGCCGCCAGTGCCTGCGCATCGCAGTTTTTCTGCAACCGTTCAAGCAACTCATCCTGCTCCAGCGGCCAGCTTTCCGCCAGTTTTCCTTCACGGATCAGGGTATAGAGCGGTACCAGCAGAGGATCTTGCGGCTGGCGGTAAAACAGCGAGCCCAGTACGCGACAGAGGATTGAAAATTCGTTCATTCAGTTGTTCCAGTCAGTATTAAAGTTCTGCAAATTCGGTAATTGGCACCATGCCGCGAGATTCGAGGAAATCCAGCAGACGGCGCGGTGAGACATTCAAAATACGATCTTCCGGGAAACCGACATCGTCCAGCACCTTACGGCACTCGCTGAAATCGCCCAGTGTAAACGCCGTATGAGAATCCGATCCCAGCGCCACCCAACCGCCGGCGTCACGCACTGCGGCTGCCACAGCGCGGCAATTCGCCTCACTGCCTTTGCGCGAATGTATAAACGACGAATTGTTGATCTCAAGCGCAACACCATATTTCGCGGCGGCGGCGGCAACGGCCGGAATATCAATGTCAAATTTCGGGTTACCGGGGTGACTAATAATATGGACATTGCCGCTGGCGATAGTCGCAATCATGGCCTGAGTATGAGTCGTTTTATCCTGCGGTGGAAACACCGGTTCATGGAAACCCGCGATAATCAGATCCAGCGATGTCAACATCGGTCCGGTGCAGTCGATTTCACCCTCGGTGTTTTTAATATTGGCCTCAATACCGCGCAAAATCCCCACGCCATCGACCAGCCGGGGCCAGATGCGCATATTCACGAAGTGCCAGTAGTGCGGCGCGTCCGCCATATCCGGCCCGTGGTCAGTAATGGCAAAGAGTTTGATCCCTTTGCGTTTTGCCTCGGCAATATAATCGTGAAGCGTGCTGTAAGCGTGGGTGCTGGCGACGGTATGCATATGCAGGTCAACGGGATACATGACTCACTCCTGTAGTTATTTCTGCAAAGGATAGCAGTTATCGTTGGCGAGTTTAATGACAAAACCCGGCGATGCCGGGCGTCCGTCAGTAACCACGCGCTCTGTCTACCCGCCCGCTGACCGTTTCACCCCGCTCAATACGTTGAATAGCCTGCGCAATAAAAGCCACAGCTTCACTGCGACGCGTCGTCGCCGCTATATGCGGCGTCATCGCAACACGAGGATGCGCCCAAAGTGGGTTATCGAACGGTAGCGGCTCCTGGCTAAAGACATCAAGCATGGCACCCTTCAGCTTTCCACTCTCCAGCGCTGTAAGCAGATCACGCTCGACGATATGCACACCGCGCGCAAGATTTATTACATAGCTGTTATCAGCGAGCTGGTTGAGCAACGCAGTATTAATAATACCTGCCGTTTCCGGAGTGTTCGGCAGCAGATTGATCAGCACTCGAGTGCCATCAAGAAAGTCAGGTAACTCCTCACCACCCGCAAAACTGGTCACGCCGGGCATATTCTTACGGCTGCGGCTCCAGCTACGCAGCGGGAACCCCCACTGGAGCAGGCTTTCGGCCACTTTCGCACCGAGCACACCTGCACCGAGGATGCCAATGGTGAAGTCTTCACGCTCGTATTCATCCAGCGGTTGCCATTTCGCCTGCTGTTTTAGCGCCTGATAATCATCGAAACGTCTGAACCAGTGCAGCACTTGGCTCACAGCATACTCCTGCATTTGTAGCCCCATGCCAGTGTCTTCCAGGCGGAACAACGGAATAGACTCGGGAAGCATCTCAGGATGGGCGTGCAACTGGCTAAGAATCGAATCGACACCCGCCCCCAATGCAAAAACGCCTTTTAATTGTCGGCCTTTCAGCATTTCAACCGGTGGATGCCAGACCAGCGCGTAATCGGCCTGAGCAACGTCTCCCCGCGTCCATGCGCGGATATTTGCCTGCGGCAACGCCTGACTCAATGCGCGAATCCAGTCGTTGTTATCGAATGAGGGGTGATAAAAGATAATTTCCATATCAACTCCAGAACCTGGTGTGATGTATCCGGTTATTTTCCGGACCTATTGTGCTTTTTCGCTAAGGCCGCTCAGCATAACAAATTTCCTCCATGCCACGCGGAGAAAGTACCGTGACGAGAAAAAAAACGATTTCAGAACGTTTAAGAAGCAGGTTGTTTGAAGTTTGTCTAAGCGCGCTAATTTATTGAAAAAGAGGATTGACGGCGTTCCGGGTTTTTCCTACATTAGCGCCCGTCCCGGCAACATCGGGAAA
>NZ_SJOP01000016.1 GCF_004331415.1 Kosakonia quasisacchari | reverse complement strand
AAAACCACGCCAGTATTGTTCAACATTGTTCGCTATCTGGGGGCGTTTTATCTGCTCTACCTTGGCATCAAAATGTTGTACAGCACGCTTAAACGCAGCGCGAAAGAAGAGGGCCATCACGACGTGCAGAAAGGTGAAATCTTCAAGCGTGCGCTGATATTAAGCCTGACGAATCCGAAAGCGATTTTGTTTTATGTGTCCTTCTTTGTGCAATTTATCGACATTACCTATGCAAGACCTGGAATGTCATTCTTTATCCTCGCCAGTACGCTGGAGCTGATCAGTTTCTGCTATTTCAGTTTCCTCATTGTTTCAGGTTCGTATCTCACACAGTGGGTAAAAACCAAGAAGAAACTCACCCGGTTGGGTAACTCACTGCTGGGGCTGGTTTTTGTTGGTTTCGCTGCACGGCTGGCGACACTGCAATCCTGAACCCTGGGGCAATAAAATGCGTTTCTATATCGCAACTTACCGAAATGCTTTCCGCTGTAGTTATATATTGAGTGGGAAACAACTGGCCAAATTTATGCTTTATAGCGTTGTGGTTTTTGCGCTGTTGATTGGGCTGTATCTTTTGGCGTGGCAGGTCGTGATCTATACGCCGATGATGGAGTATTTAACCGCACCAGGTGTGATGCAATTTTCAACCTATGCTGTCCATTTTTTCCAGGTCATTGTCTTGCTGCCCATGGTTATCCACCTTTTGAAAATGATGGCCGCTTATTTTTTTCGGAAATAGTCATTCCTGCTCAATGACCTGAGAATACTCACCGCTGAAAAGCCACGTCTGAATACGTGGCTTTCACGGGCTTATTGCGTTAATTCAGGCATATGATCCATTACAAACTTCAACACCTTCTCTCCATCCATCGACGCGAAAGGGTAGCTTTCAATAATGGCAATGGGCGCTTCTTCAGCAATGTGGCTTTTGAGTTCATCAAGTTTGTACTGGATGTGTGGTGCAACCAAAAAACAGTCAAAAGCAGGGGCGACGCTGGCGAAGTTATCCACACCGACAGCACTGACGAGCAATGAATAACCATGCTCATTAGCCGCTTTTTGCATCTTTTTGGCCAGTGATGTAGCGGTATTGCCAAAAAGACAACATATCAATAATTTTTTCATAGGTGCCTCCTGTGGTAGTTGCGACCACACTATGCCCGCCGTTGGCGAGAAAATGAGCGCAATATCCAGGTTTACACCACTTAATACGAAAGTTTATGCAGGCATGATTCAAAGCAGTTTATTCATGTTATAGCCAGTAATCTGGTAACCATTCGCTTCATAGACTTTCCTGGCATGTTCGTTTTCGGCCGCCACGCGAAGTTTAATTTGCCGAATTCCCGCCGCGCTAAGTTTTGATTCCAGGCATTGCATCGCCTGGCTTCCAAGACTTTTGCCGCGAAAGGCAGGACGGAGAAAAAAATCATAAATAAAAGCGGATTTATCGATAAAGTCAGCCCTGTACCACAGCGATCCCACAACCTGTGTAATGCCGTTGTCGACAAACGTAATGGTCGTCAACGAATGGCCTGGTGTTTTCTGCGCCGCAGGCAAACTTGTTTCGATTTCTCGCTTGGCCTGTTCTGTCGCGTCCGCGAGGGATAAACGATAATTTGCTGAAATTTCAGCCGCATAATCAGGGACAAAATAAGCAACAAAATCAGCGAATTCAGCCGCTGACATGGGACGTAACCGAATCATTTTCAACCTCAATATGTCATCCGGGTGTCTTACGCCCGGATCTTTTCTCGCATAGGATTACTGAAATACCGATATCGCTTCCGCCAGGCGAATGGCCTGCTGGTTCATGCGACCGGTCGCTTCCGCTCCTTCTTGTACTCGTTGCGCATTCTGGTGGGTGATCTTGTCCAGATCCTCCACCGCCAGGCTGGCTTCACTCAAGGCCGATGCCTGCTCGGCAGTTGCCGCGCTGATCTGTGCTATCAGCAAGGTCACATTTTGCACTTGCTTAACGATCTCCTTCATGGTTTTTCCTGCGTCGTCTGCCAGTTGACTGCCGGAATTAACATGCGTAACGCTATTTTCAATCAACGCCTTGATTTCGCTGGCGGCACGCGCGCTGCGCTGTGCCAGACTGCGTACCTCTCCTGCAACGACGGCAAACCCTTTACCTTGTTCACCTGCTCGCGCTGCCTCAACCGCCGCGTTCAGCGCCAGAATGTTCGTCTGAAACGCGATGCTGTCGATAATACTGGTGATACTGGCGATTTGCCGTGAGCTTTCCGCAATCGCCGACATCATTTCTATCATCTGGTGCATCACCTGACCACCTTGCTGCGCAGCATCGCGCGTCCCTTGCGACAAGACGGTGACTTCGGCGGCTGTCTCCCGATTACTTTTTACCGTGGCGGTTAATTCATTCATCGTCGCGGCCGTTTGCTCAACGTTTGCCGCCGCCTGTTCTGTCTGGCGGCTCAGGTCATCATTCCCTTGCCGCAGAGACTCCGAGGCTTTTAAGACGGTCATCGCCTGGCCGCTGACATCGTTGACCAGCCAGCGGAACATCAACCCGAGCTGGCTGATCGCGCGCAATGTCATACCGACTTCATCTACCCGATTGAGTTGATCTACTTGATGTGCTTCGCCACTGGCCACTTGTAAAGCCTGGCGGCACAAGCGCTCGATCGGCCGGACAATTTGCAGCTCCAGCCAGATATTGATACACAGCAGCAGTAGCGTCATGAAACTGGCGAAACTGACCAGTTGACCGGGCGTCAGATCATGCCCCCAGGCAGCGGCAAGGCTGAATAGCAGCGCGATGATCAACGCTGAACGTAGCCGCCAGCGTAGAGGCATGGTGACAAACAGTGAGCGCCAGCGCATCAAGCCCGTGCGGATAATCAACCCTTTATGGAAACGTTGGCCGCTCTCCTGGCCTTCGCGAAACTGGCGATAAACCTCTTCGGCGGCAGTGACTTCTTCTGCCGCTGGTCGGGTACGCACCGACATGTAGCCCTTCACTTTACCCTGACGAATTACCGGAATCGCGTTAGCGCGCACCCAGTAATGGTCGCCATTACTGCGACGGTTTTTTACCAGCGCTGTCCAGGGTTCTCCCTGTTTCAAGGTCGACCACATATCGGCAAACGCCTGCTTTGGCATATCCGGATGGCGCACCAGATTATGCGGCTGGCCTTTGATCTCTTCCAGCGAGAAGCCGCTGACATCAATAAATGCATCATTGGCATAATTGATGTAGCTCTCCGGATCGGTGGTGGACATTAACGTTGCATCATTATCGAAAACGTACTCTTGCTGTGTAACGGGTTCATTGTTGCGCATAGTGAGTATTCTCGAGAAAAAGGGAGGGCATTGGAAATTTCTAAATTCTTATATCTATTTACGGCATGGTTCACTCAGAGCTTTATATTTTTTGACACGCTTCTGATAACCGTAAAACAAAAAGAGGTTTTACGCCATAAACATAGCCATACAAAATAAAAGTGCTTTAATTATGTCCGGGTGAAGAAAATATTCTATATCCTGAATTTTTATCACCTGGTCAGAAAGATCGTTTCTGGACACGCTAGATAGTTAGTGTGCTGACGAATATTTAGGATAAGGCACATAAAGAAATAGCTGAATCGTTCTCTGGCTCACTAAAAACAGCAATGAGCATTTCCGCTGCGTACGGATTCAGCTAATCTGAAATGAACAACAACGAAAGGATTTTTCATATGAAAGGTACTGTCGTTCATCACGAACACCGTATTGGTTTTATTGTTATTCGCGACGAGAAGGGAGAGTTCGCTGTCGCGGAGCTACTGGGGAGCTACGATGTTGAAAGGGGCGATGTCGTGTCCGGCGAGTTGCAGACCAGCGGCGGCGGAACGTTATTCAATGAGACGCAAGATGAGTCGATGGATGTTTTTATGAAGGGGTACGGGCTATCGGAACAGGATGCCATAAGCTATATCCTGCGTACTCATTAAACAGCGCCAGCGTGCGTGGCTCGCCCCTTGCGGGCGAGTTGACGCTAACCTTCACATTTTTATCAGGTCGGGCATTTTCCACCTGAAAAGACGTTTTTCTGTTGCCATACAGAACCTTAAGTTAAATTCGCTCTCCACTTACTGAAGAATACGCAAGGGCAGTTGCAGACGATTCTGCAAGACAATTATCCGACCCTGCGTAATGCTAATGTCAGATTAACGCATTATCTTTTTTCTCATACTTTAGAGTTTTTTATGTTTTTACCTTTCAGGTATTTAAAGTTAATGAGCTTAGGATAGATGATGAATACGATCCCGCATAAAATCCACCAGGTCTACACCAAGGGGATGGCAGCGCTACCGACCGAGGTGCATGCCTCCATCGAAAGACTCAGGCAATTAAATCCCGGCTGGGAATATTATTTTTACGACGAAGAAAAGATGCTGGCCTATCTACATGCTCACTATGGCCAGGAGATGCTGGCGTTATACCAAAAAATAAACCCGCAGTATGGCGCAGCGCGCGCGGATTTTTTCCGTTATTTATTGATGTATCGCGAAGGTGGCGTTTATTTAGATATCAAAAGCTCTTGTACTGTTCCGTTTAGCGAAGTTATTCCGCCAGATTGCGAAATATTATTATGTAACTGGGATAATAAACCGCAGGGTTGCGATAATAATATGGGCAAGCATGATGAGCTCGCTTTTCTCAAAAATGGAGAGTACCAGCAATGGAATATTATTGTCGCACCTGCTTCGCCTTATATTAAAGCCGTTATAGATGAGGTCGTTGACCGACTCAAACGCTATAAACCGTGGCGCTATGGGGTGGGAATGCGGGGGGTGTTAAATACCACCGGGCCGATCCCGTTTACGCTGGGTATTGAAAAAGTGCGTAAGTGTGCGCGTTTTCGTCAGCAGGAAAACCACCGCAATGTCGGGCTGGTTTACCGCAATGTCAGCAAAAAAACCATTAAGCAATTCAATACAAGCCACTATAGCAAGTTACGATCGCCTGTTGTTACGTTGACCGGGGCCGATCATTTCTATTATCTGCTCTGGCGCGCTTTCATTTTCCCGTTCTGGCGTTTGAAGAAAAACACGATTAATGAGAGTAAGAAGGTGCTGGGCAAGCTGAAGTCGAGATGTATCTGAAGGGAAGAGAGAAAGTAAAAAGAAAGATGGCAGTTTCGACATCAAAACTGCCAGCGAAGATTTTTTTGAGATTGTTAAAGCGTATATCCATCACTTGCGCACTTTATAACCTATTGGCATAAAGAGCGCAAACGCAAATTTTTCTGCGGATGGATTGATAAAATTTATGATCAGCGTATTAATTCATCACTCTTACTGATTGAACAGCCCCTGCGCTGTGTCAGGAGCGAGTCACCGCGAGCTATGCTGGGTTGCGCTGCTCATGCAGTTTGAAAATCTGCACCATCTCCAACAAATTCTCTGCCTGCTGCTGCATTGCGTGCGCGGCGGCCGAAGATTCCTGCGACAGCGTAGCGTTCTGCTGTGTGGCGGCATCCATCTGGGTAATGGCGATGTGCACCTGATCGATGCCCGTACTTTGCTCATTACTGGCCAGCGAAATCGTCTCCACCAACTGGCTGACGCGTCCCACGCTTTGCATGATCTCTTCCATGGCGTTACCGGCGTTTTTCACCAGCTTATTGCCTTCATCAATACGGCTGACTGAGCGCTGGATCAAATCACTGATCTCTTTCGCCGCTGTCGCGGAGCGTTGCGCCAGCGCCCGGACTTCTGCTGCAACAACCGCAAAGCCGCGCCCTTCGGTTCCTGCGCGCGCGGCCTCAACGGCAGCGTTCAGCGCCAGAATATTGGTCTGGAAGGCGATACTGTCGATAACGCCAATAATGTTGCTGATTTCGCCAGAGAGCAGATTAATTTCACTCATTGTGGTGACTACTTGTTCAACCACTTCGCCGCCCTGGTTTGCCACACGGGTTGCTTCCCGGGTGATATCGCTGGCGACACGCGAATTCTCGGCGTTGTTTTTTACTACTGACGTGAGCTCTTCCATCGACGCCGCCGTTTGTTCCAGCGCGCTGGCCTGCGCTTCATTACGCGACGAAAGCTCACGGCTGCCGCTGGCGATTTGCTGCGACGCACCGGCAATCGTTTCTGTACCGGAACGTACTCCGGTAACGATACGCGTCAGGTTACCGTTCATCTCCTGCAGGGCGTGCATCAGCTCGGCGGTTTCATCGCGCCCGGACACCACGATAGCAGACTGTAAGTCACCGGCTGCGACATTGCGGGCAACCGATACCGCCTGCGCCAGAGGGTGAGTGATACTGCGGATCAGCCACCAGGTGATCAGCATGCCGACCATCAACGTGAATACCATCACCAGCATGAGCATCAGGCGTGTCTGCTGGTAATGCTCATGGCTACGCGTGTCGGTCTGCGCACGGATAAGCTCCGCTTGTTTCAGCGTGCTGGCGACCATCTCATCAATCATCCGTGTTGGCTCACGATCGATTCCCGTCACCAGATGGTCGACACGTTGGGCGCTGGTAATGTTCTGAACATTGTATTGTTGCAGCGCAGCCAGATACTGGCTTTCCAGCTCAGCATGCAGCGCGATGGTTTTGACGGCCTCGGTATTGGAGAGGCCAATTTGCGGCAACAGTTCGCTGAGCGTTTTTAATAGTGCCTGCGTTTTTTGGCTCTGTTCGACAAAGGCGTTTTTATACTTGTCGAACGCTTGCTGTCCTTGTGCGCCGCGCAGCAAGGTGTTTTTCCACTCCTGAACCTGAATTTTAAACTGTACTTGCGCGTTGCGGGCCGTGTCGATACTGTCCGCAACCACCTTCTCCGTGGCCATGATCTGTTGGTTTTGTACTAATCCGCTGGCGTTAATCGACAACCCGCGAATACCCATAAACAGCGTTGCCAGTAAAAGAATGGCCGCCAGGAAACCGAGCCGTTGCCCGATAGTGAGGTGGTTGAGCTTCATCAATCGATACTTCCCATAGTCAGTGAGGCGCAAAATAGAGCGCACACCAGCAATATCGACGGGTTTAAGCCCAGCTTTAATGGGGGAAAACGGCCCGGTGAGCAAAATTGGCGTTAAGTTATTGAAGGAGAATATCTTCGGTGTTTTATGACATTTTCGTGACAAAGCCTGACTGTTGCGAAATACAACAGTCAGGCTAATTTGTGGGCATTACGAACCGTACAAATGTTGCTGCTGCAGCTCTGTCGCGATCTTCGACAACAAGCGGAACGGTTTGTTATCCGCGAGCCAGGCCGGGATCTCCTCGGGCGACAACGGGCGTGAGAACAGATAGCCCTGGGCTTCATCGCAGCCGTACTCGGCAAGCATTCGCGCGGTTTCCAGATCTTCAATCCCTTCCGCCAGCACCACATAATGCAACTCTTTGAGCATCATAATGACGTTACGGGCGATAATCCGGCTGCCGGTGTCGGTGGTGACCTGGCTAACCAGCGAACGGTCGAGCTTAATCACATCAATAGGGATGCGGCGTAAGTAACTGATATTGCTGTATCCTGCGCCAAAGTCATCCAGCAAAATGGTAAAGCCGAGCAATTTTAAACGGTCGAGTTCTTCGAGTGCCGGGTCACTTTCCAGCACTTTCTCCGTCTCCAGGCATTCAATACGCAGATCCGACGTGTACAGCCCGGCGGCCAGTACGTTCTGTTCCAGCTCATCGGCAAATCCGGGGCGCGAAAAATCACTGACCGTGACGTTAATCGACACCGGCAGCAGAATACCTTGCTGTCTCCATTGTTGAAGCTGAGAAATCACGGGCTTGATCACCCACTGCGTCAAATCAGACATCAACGTGGTTTTTTCCGCCAGCGCCACAATCACTGCTGGTGAGATCTGGCCCAGTTCCGGGTGCTTCCAGCGCAGCAGCGCTTCCACGCCTTCGGTTTTGCCAGAACGCAGCGAAATTTTGGGTTGAAAAACGAGGTAGAGTTGATCGGTGGCTTTGATTGCCTCGCTGAGATCGTAGAGCAGTTTAAAATCTTTATTCCGCTTGTGATCGAGAATCGGGTTGAACTGCAACACCCGAATCTTTTCGCGAATCGATTCATGCAGGGCGCTGATGGCCTGACGCACAATCTCCTGAACGTTATCTTCCTGTGGCGAAAATTGCACATAGCCTGCGTGAATAGTCAGATTGATATCGATATCGCCGGTGATTTTCGCCTGTATTCCGGGCAATTTTTCTGCCCGTTTTGCCAGCGTCAACGCATAGTCCATATCCACCAATACAGCGTAGCGACCGGTGGTGAAAGCATACAGCGTGGTTTCTTCTTTCAGCTTCAAGCGCAAGCGCAGCAGTGGTCCAAAACTGCGGAGCATCTTCTCCAGCGCTTCCACGCCCAGGTAGCGGGATAATTCATACGCGCGCGGCATATCAATACAGTCAAAAATCATCAGGGCGTAGCTGCCGCTCGCCTTTTCCAGCGTTAACCGCTCCATCTCTTTCACCAGAAACTGGCGATTCGGTAAACTGGTGAGGGCATCGATCAAACCGATGGTATAGCAAGATTCAAGATAAACGGTGGCAAGTGCAGTGACGCGGTGGAAATTGGTTATCTGCCGTGATGTCGGCGTATAGATTTCAGGGTGACTGACACATAACGTGCCCAGCACCGTGCCTTCTTTATTTATCATTGGTGCTGAAGCGTAAAAAAGAATATTTCCGCTTTTTACCAAAGGTTGATGATTAAATCGTTCATCGAGCCGGGTATCAGAACTAATAACGGTCTGGCAACCGTGCAGCGAATATTGGCACATGGTCTGTTCGATACGAATTTTGACGTGCTCAATCGGGATATTCTTAACATATTTGATATATTGAAATTCGTCGTCAAATGTTGTGATAAAGCATCCTTCAACGCCCATCACCTCACAAGCCAGACGCGCAAATTCGGCTAGCGCTGCATCGCGGGATTTGTCTTCCTTACTCAGCAGCTCCAGAGCGGCAAGCCGTTTGCTTTCGCTTTTTTTGAGACCAGTGAACATAGCGAGCTCCTGCCCAAATCAATGAGATGGTGGTGTTCTGTTCAGATGACTCCATCATGCGCTTAGGCTTACGGCTTAATAAAAATCCTGACGCGCAATTACCACCAACCGAATTGGGTTCCGGCCACAGCAATAACCGCCACGACGAGCATAATGATGGTTGTCTTTCTCACGAAAACTCCTTTGCTGGCGATAATCGCCAGAAATCAATTGTATAAGAAATAGAAGAAAATGAGATTTTTCTCAAGTCTTCACGTCACAGAGATACACTTAATCGAGACGAATAAAGTGTTTTTTTTCTTTATTTTTTAAATTAATACATCGCTTCATTGATGCTAAAAACATCCAGGGCGCGTCATTAAATCATGAAAAAAGAGGGTTTTACATATCGTGGCGAGCTGGCGCTAAAAATTAGCAGGCAATAACGAAAAAAAGCCCCGTTGATGAAGCGGGGCAAAAACTCATTGATTACGGAATGATGTTCTCTGGTCATGGGTGAGAACGAGGCTAACTATACCCGCTGAAAGTGCAGTAAGAATGGAGAAATCATGGAGATATCTCTGCCGCGTGGCTATGCTGGAAAGCGGTTTACAGGCGATTTAAGGAAAAAAAGATGCGTTATTGGTTACTGGCGTTACCCGTTGTTCTCGCGGCGTGTTCTTCCTCACAACCTGAATCTCCCCGCCACCCACAAATCGGTATGGCAAACCCGGCGGCGGTTTATTGCCAGCAGCGGGGCGGCGAGCGCGTGCCTGTGCAAAGCCCGCAGGGCGTACGCACAGAGTGTAAATTGCCGGGTGGCGAGGTGATTGATGAATGGGCGCTGTGGCGGCGCGACCACCCGTAATTGCACTGCGTGACAATCGCCGGGTCGCCAGGGTACACTTCTCACTCAGAATTATCCTATTTTTTAACTGGCGCGGGAGCGCATGAGAGAAGCATGTTCCAGTTACGTCCGGGCAGCCCGGCTTTAATTATCGGCGCCCAAACCGCCAATGGTCGTGGCAATATTGGCAAATCTGTTGAGCTTTTTGGGCTGTGTCAGCCCGGCGAGCGTTTTCTTAACCCGGTGAACGGTGTGGTCACGGAAATGCCGCGTAATGCCGCGCGTGCGCTGTGGCTGGTAACCGGCGATGTGACCGCTTTTGATGGCCAACACGGGTTCGCGTTTGTGCGCGCCGAACATCTGATGCCGCTGCAGCCGGACAGCGAACCCCTGGATGTTCGCGAGCGCGTAATCAGTTAATTCAACGAGCGTAGCCATTGCGCCAGCACCAGCGCCTGGTTTTGCTCAGTGTTTTTTGCCGCGTATAACAGCGTGACGGTGCCTTTCTTTTCGCGGGCCGCCAGCTTTTTCCCTTCCGCTTCCTGTGCGGCAAGTTCCTGACGATAGATTTCACTGAACGCGGCGAAATCAATAGCTTCGCCGTGAAACGCTTTGCGCAGTTCCGTTGACGGTGCCAGCGCTTTGTTCCATTCATCAAAGGCCAAATCCGTTTTCTTAATGCCGCGCGGCCAGAGCCTGTCGACTAACACCCGGTAGCCGTCGTCATCGGCGGCGGAATCATACACCCGTTTGCATTGGATCATGGTTACCTCTCCCTCTCTTCAATCCACGCCGCCAGCGCCGATAATTGCCGCTCGGAAAAGACGCGAATGCCGTGTTCTTCCAGCAGCGCGGCCGCTACGCCCATACCTTGCCGCCGCGTGCCGCTGAAGGTTCCATTATAGATAAACTGGCTGCCGCAGGTGGGGCTGCCATCGGTGAGCAGCGCTGCGCGACACCCCGCGTTTTGCGCAGCCTCTAGCGCCAGCCAGGCGGCTAACTGATAGTGTGCGGTAACGTCCCGCCCATCATTTTCAACAATCCGCGCCTGTTCGCGCATCACGTCTGCGCCGTGACCTGCGACAATCTCCGCCGGTTTTCGCGGTACGGGTAAACCTGCCGCCAGTTCCGGGCAGTGGATCACCAGACGATCTTCCTGCTGCCAGCGTTGCAGCGTCTCCGGCAGCGCTATTTTCGCACTGCCGTTGTAACGGACTTTGAAGCCCATCAGACACGCACTGACGAGAATTTTGGTTTGGTACATAGTGTTCGCCATAATGCATTGCCGGAAAGGTATTTTTTCATAATTTTGCATGATATATGCCTGCTGATTTTAATGTGTTGTGATTACATTAAAAGACAGCTAGTGTGATATTCCTTATGTTATTCGTTATCTGCTCCGGCATAAGGACACTTTCATGCATCACATTCCTCCGAAAAAAACATTACGCATCGCGCTGGTCGGCGATTACAACCACGACGTTGTCGCGCATCAGGCGATCCCTCTGGCGATTGATGATGCCGCCGCCGTGCTGGAAATTACCGCTGATTACGACTGGTTACCCACCAGCGAAATCAACAGCGATGAAGATCTGGTTGGCTATGACGCCATCTGGGTTGTACCGGGAAGCCCCTATAAAAATGCCAATGGCGCGTTTATCGCCATTAAATACGCGCGTGAAAACGCGGTGCCATTCCTTGGCACCTGCGGCGGCTTCCAGCATGCGGTCATTGAATATGCCCGTAATGTGTTGGGCTGGGCAGATGCGGCGCACGCCGAGACGGAAAACATCGGCCGAATGGTGATTACGCCGCTGACCTGTGCGCTGGTGGATCAAAATGGTGCTATTGAGCTGCGGCCTAACACGTTAATTGCCCATGCTTACGGTCGTGAGCTGATTGAGGAAGCCTATCGGTGCAGCTTTGGCGTAGCAGAAGAGTTTGCCCGCGAGCTGGAAAGCGGCGATCTGCGTGTTACCGGTTGGGATGAAGACGGAGAAATCCGTGCCGTGGAGTTGGTGACGCACCCGTTTTTTGTCGCCACCTTGTTCCAGCATGAACGTGCGGCGCTCACAGGGCGTCCAGTGCCGCTGGTACAGGCGATGCTGCGTGCGGCTTGTGAATAAAAAAACAGGCCTGCGGGCCTGTTTTTGTTGTCACCCTTAAACCACCGTCTGAAGAGGTGGTGAGGGATTTGTCTACGTCACATCATTTCGCGTTCGCGTCCGGCAAACGCCCCGCAAACCGCCATGATGACTGATAAAACACCACACGCCAGCAGCGGAAGATGCCAGTTGCCGCTGGCATCGTGAATTTTCCCCATTAGCGGCGGCCCACAAGCTGCCAGCAGGTAGCCGATCGATTGCGCCATGCCGGAAAGCGCGGCTGCCTGATGAGCGGAGCTGGCGCGCAGCCCGATAAACGTTAACCCGAGGATCATCGTCGCACCGGAGCCAAAGCCAAAAACAAGGGTCCAGAGCGTGGCATGTTCCGGCACCAGCCACAATCCTAACGAACCGACGGCACACAGCAGCGCGACCACGACAGCGATACCGCGCTGATCTTTTAGCCGGTGCAGAACCAGCGGCACCAGCAGGCCCGGCATTGCCGTCGCCAGTTGCAAAATGCCGTGTACAGAACCCGCCTGCGCTTCACTGAAGCCTTGGGCTATCAGAATCGACGGCAGCCAGCCAATCACGATGTAATAGATTAATGAGTTGATCCCTAAAAACAACGTGACCTGCCAGGCAAGCCAGGAGCGCCAGATCCCGCGGTTATGCAGCGCACCGGAGTGACTGAGTGTCGCAGGTGCGCCGTGGCGCAATCTTGGTAGCCACAGCAATAGTGCCAGTAACGGAAAGATCATCAGCATCAATAGTGCGCCATGCCAGCCCGCACCGTGTTGCGCCAGCGGCACAACGACCGACGAGCCGAGCGCCGCCGCTGCGCCCATGGTGAGTGAGTAAGCGCCCGTCAGTTTCGCCACATGCTGGGCGAAGTCGCGTTTTATTATCCCCGGCAGCAGCACGTTGCCGAGCGCGATCCCGCAACCGATGATCGCTGTCCCCGTAAACAGCAGCAGCGATGAGGGCAGAGAACGAATGGCGATGCCAAGACAAATCAGCACCATCGCTGCGAACAGACTGCGTTCCATGCCGAAACGGCGCGCTACCCCGGCCGCCAGGGGGGATATCAATGCAAAAGCCAGCAGCGGCAGCGTGGTGAGCATACCGGTTTGCGCCGTGGTTAAACCATATTCCGTGCGAATGACATCCAGCAGCGGCGCTGCGCCAGTAAAGGTGACACGCAGCGTGGTGGCAATCATCAGGATCCCGGTAATCAGCAGTACGCTTTGCTTACCACGGGAGGGAAGGGGGGTAATCATTGTCTTCTCTGAAAAAATAACAGGCCACTACGATAACGTTTTTTGCCGCTGTTGGAATCAAGCTAGAATGACACTTTATCGCTAAATTCGGACAAATTAATGCACGGACTTGGGCTCGGCGGCTACGATCCAGATAGCCAGCAGGAAATGGCGGTGGCGTTCAGCATTACTGTTGATGAGAGTGAACAATTGATCCCGGCGCATCACCATCGCAAAGGGCAACTCATTCTGGCCTTGAAAGGCGCAATTACCTGCGAGGTCGAACATGCCCGCTGGATGGTGCCACCACACCATGCGATGTGGCTTCCGGGGCAGGTTTTGCACAGCAACCGCGCCACAGCGAATGCGCAGCTCTGTTTTCTGTTTGTTGAGCCCTGGTCGGTGGTCATGCCGGAGCACTGTTGCACGCTCAAAATGTCGGCGCTGGTACGCGAGTTGATCCTCACATTAGCCACGCGCACGCCAGCCCAGCGGCGGCAACCCGCCACCCAGCGGCTGGTGCAGGTGCTGTTTGATGAACTGCCAGCACAGCCGCAAATGCACTTGCAGCTACCGGTTTCCGCACACCCGAAAATCCGCCAGATGGTCGACAGCATGGAAAGCAACCCGGCAGACAGGCAAACACTGGCGCAGTGGGCGCAGGTGTTTGCCATGAGCGAGCGCAACCTTGCGCGGCTGATGGTCAAGGAAACGGGGTTGAGCTTTCGTCGCTGGCGGCATCAGATGCAACTGATCCTCGCGCTACGGTTATTAATTGACGGCCACTCGGTGCAGCACATTGCTCAGGCGTTAGGGTATGACTCAACCACCGCCTTTATCACCATGTTTAAAAAAGGGCTTGGGCAGACGCCGGGGCGTTACCTGGCAGCGCTCGGTGAGGCGTAACATTTTCTGCCTTCTATTCCGTTTCTTTTGTGTGGGTTTGGCGTGTTTATCCTGGCTGAGAGGGAAAGATAAGTAGTAAGTATGGGGTGTTTGTTTTTAATAACTTTTTCAGATATTCAATGCCGTTTTTGATATTTGTCTGATGAATAAGGTTGTGTGACTTTAGCGCTGAATTAACACAATAACAGGACATAAGGATTAGCATGGCAACCTCATTACACACGAAAAAAATAGGCGCAATCAGCGCCCTGGCGCTGCTTTCAGCACTCTCTTTTTCCGCTCATGCCGACAAACTGGCAGATATCAAAGCCGCTGGCGTCGTCAAAGTGGCGACGTTTGACGCTAACCCGCCGTTCGGCGCAATCGATCCGAAATCGCATGATATCGTGGGATATGACGTCGATTTTGCCAAAGCGCTGGCAAAAAGCCTCGGCGTAAAACTGCAACTGGTAGCGACGAATCCGGCGAACCGCATTCCGCTGTTGCAATCCGGCAAAGTGGATCTGATCGTTGCGGATATCACCATCACCCCGGAACGCGCGCAGGTGATCGACTTCTCGACGCCGTACTTTGTCACCGGCCAGCAATTCCTCGTTCCGGCTTCTGCGGCCGACAAGTTGGACGCCTACAGCAAAGCGCGCATTGGCGCGGTGAAAGGCACCACCGGCGAGCAAACGTTGCACCAGCGTTTCCCGCAATCTCGCGTGCTGGCTTATGACGACATCCCGCTGGCGCTGACCGCGTTGCGTAACGGCAATGTGCAGGCAATTACCCAGGACAGCACTATTCTGGCTGGTTTGCTGGCGGAAGCGCCGGACAAAGCGAAATTCAAAATCCTGCCGGATTTGCTGTCAAAAGAGGAGATTGGCGTCGGCGTCAGCAAAGGTGAAACCGCATTGCTTAATGCGGTTAATACTGAGCTGGTAAACCTTGAGAAAAGCGGCGACGCGGCAAAAATCTACGACACCTGGTTTGGTCCGCAAACAAAAACGCCCGCTCCACGCAGCTTTACCATAGAAGCGAAGTAACTATGCTGGCAGGTCTGTTTTCCGCCTCTGTGGCTGATGCCACGGAGGCGTTGTCCGTTGCAAAAGGCACGGTAGCGTTCCGCCAGGTAAGCAAACGCTACGGCGATAACGTGGTACTAAAGTCGATTGATTTACAGGTTGCCGCCGGGGAAGTACTGGCGGTGTGCGGGCCGTCAGGTTCCGGTAAATCAACGCTGATCCGTTTGATTAACCAGCTCGAAACCCTGAGCGGCGGGGAGATCTATGTTGATGGTCAGCCGACCAGCCAACTGAAAGGTCGGCAGCTTCGTGAGCTGCGTCGCCATGTCGGTTTCGTCTTTCAGCAGTTTAATCTTTATGCCCATCTCAATGCGCTGGATAACATTACGCTGGCGTTACGCCGTATCCACGGCAAAACCGCTGCCGAAGCCCAGACCATCGCGCTGGCACTGCTGGCGCGCGTTGGCTTGCAGGATAAAGCGTATCACTACCCGGCGCAGCTTTCCGGCGGGCAACAGCAACGCGTGGCAATCGCCCGAACCCTGGCCGCCGATCCGCATATCATTCTGTTTGATGAGCCAACTTCGGCGCTTGATCCGGAGATGATCGGCGAAGTGTTGCAGGTGATGAAATTGCTGGCGCACAGTGGCATCACGCTGATTGTGGTGACTCATGAGATGCAATTTGCCCGCGAAATTGCCGACCGCGTGATCTTTATCGACGGGGGCGAAATCCTTGAGCAGGCAGCACCGGCGCAATTCTTCTCTGCACCGCAGCACCCGCGCGCACAGCGCTTTTTACAGAAAGTGCTCAACCCGCTGCACGCAGATAACAAGGAGTTGTGATGGCGCTGCATCTCGACTGGGCGGGCGTGCTTACCGGGCAGCCCGCCCAATGGATCACTTCCGGTGTTCTTACCACCCTCTGGGTTACCGTGGCGGGAACCGTGCTGGCGACGGTATTGACAGTACTGCTGCTGGCGCTGCGCCTGGCCGGTGGCAAAATCGGGCGAGGCGTGGTGGCGGTGTGGGTGTCGCTGTTTCGCAATACACCGCTTTTGGTGCAGCTGTTGTTCTGGTATTTCGCCGCCTGGAATGTGCTGCCGCAAAGTTTCCGCCAGTACGTTAACGACGACCACGCGTTCAGCATTTTGCCGGGCGATGTCTGGTGGTTTACGCCAGAGTTTCTCTCGTCGGCTTGGGCGCTGGGGCTGTTTACTGCTGCATTTCTGGTTGAAGAGATCCAGTCGGGTCTGCACGCGGTGCCGCGTGGGCAGGTTGAAGCCGCGCAATCGCAGGGCTTTAGCCCGCTGGCGTTGTTCCGCTGGGTGCTGCTGCCGCAGGGGTTACAGAATGCCTGGCAGCCGGTGGTGGGGCAGTATCTGAATCTGATGAAGCTCTCTTCGCTGGCGACCGGCATTGGTCTGGGGGAGTTAACCTACCAGACCCGGCAGATCGAGAGTTTTAACGCCCACGCCCTGGAGGCGTTTGCCATTGGCAGCGCGCTCTACTTGCTGCTGGGGCTGGTGATGAGCGTGTTGTTTAACCTGCCGCGCAACGTGCGGGCGCTGCGCCGTGCAGCGGAGGTGCAACATGATCGCTAATATCACCGTGATTACCGACAACCTCGACTATTTACTGTGGGGGCGAGCGGCGCAGGGCGAGCCTGGTGGTGTGTTGTTATCGCTGCTGATGACCGTCGGTGCAGCGGTACTGGCGTTTCCCGGTGGTGTGCTGCTGGCGTGCTGCGCGTGGCGTTTTCGCGGCTGGCCGCGCAAGGTGCTCTTTCTCTGGGCGGAGCTGATTCGCGGCATTCCGCTGATCTTCGTTATCTTCTGGCTGTGGTTTTTACTGCCCTGGTTAACCGGGACCGATCTTCCCGGTGCGGTCACCGTGACGCTGGCGCTGGCGTGGTTTACCTCGGCGGCGGTGATGTATTCGACGCTTGCCGCGCTTGGGGCGTTGCCGAAAGGGCAGTATGAAGCTGCGCTCAGTAGCGGGTTTGGCAGTGCGCAAATCTTGCGGCTGGTGCTGCTGCCGCAGGCGTTACGCAACGCGTTGCCATCGTATATCGGTTTGTTCATCGCGCTGCTGAAAGACACGTCGCTGGCGTTTATTGTCAACGTCCCGGAACTGACGACTGTCGCAGGTCAGGTGAATAATCGGGTGCAGGTGTATCCTGCCGCGCTGTTCGTCTTTACTGGCCTGGTCTATTACCTGCTGTGCAGCGCGCTGGAATTTGCCGTCAAACAGTGGCAGCGGCGTAACTCACTGCCGGCCAACCAGTAGCGAAACTAACCCCGCCGCAATCAGTGGCCCAACCGGAACGCCCCGGAACAGGGCCACACCCAACACGGTACCGACCAGTAATCCCGCCACCAGCGAGGGTTGCGAACTCATCAACGTTACGCCGCGCCCGCCCAGCCACGAGACAAAAACGCCAACCGCAATCGCAACCAGTGATTTCCAGTTCACAAACGAGTGCAGCAGCGTGGAGGGCGGTAATGAGCCGCTGGCAATTGGCGCCATCACGCCAATGGTCAGGATAATAATGCCAACGGTCAGCCCCTGTTTTTCAATCCACGGGAAGAAGGTATTGAGCGGTGTGACGCGCACAATGATCAGCACCAGAATGGAGACAGCAACGGTGGTGTTGTGGCTGACAAAACCCAGCGCCGCGAGCGCCAGCAGAATAAACAGCGTGGTATCAAACATCAGAAATTCCTTGCCAACAAAGAAACCTGTTTACTCTACGCATAAACCGATGATGAAACAGGTTTTTTTCATGCAGGCAGATATTTTCAGGCAGTTGCCAGAAGTGAAGGGCGGTTTTTAATCAAAAGTCAGTTGAATTGTCATCCGTAATTCATAATTCAGAGATATGAATGTGGCTCCGCCCGGTGAAATACCAGGCCATTGCGAGTTACCATCATGCCTTCAGATGTGTTGATTCTCACCGCACTGTTCTTCACGCTGGCCGCCGGGCTGGTGATTTCCGTATTGATGCTGGAAAGAAGCGGCTGGTAAGTCGCATAAACGCGTTATTCGCGGCGAAAATCCACTAGCTCCGGGCGAGCAATGCGCAGATAGTCGCCGGTATTCATGATCACCGATTTCTCCAGTAACCCGGCGTTAAACGCAATGTCATCAAAGCGCTGAAACAGTACCGGGTCGGCAACCAGGTGCAGATCCGGGTGAAAGCTGAACGGAGGAATCGCGCCAAATACGCACGCTGTTAATTCATCCACTTCCGCCGGGCTTGCCAGCGAGGCTTTATTGCCACCAAAGTGCTGCGCTAAGCGGGAAAGGTCGGCCTGTAAATCGGCGGCCAGGATCGCCAGCACATGCTTTTTCACGCCGTTACCTTTGATCTTACACAGCAGCGCTTTCGCGCCCTGGCCCAGCGCGGTACCGCGAATTTCACTGACGGCTTCACACTTGCCGACGGCCTCGTGTTCAACGACGCGAAAGCGTGCGTCTTGTTGTTCAAGCAGGTTTATCAAATGTTGGTGGACGTTACGGCTGGCAATTTCAGACATGTTCGCTCCCGATAAAAACGTTGAAGATGAAGAATAATTCACGCGCCGGGAGATGAAAATAAAAATGCCGCCTGAAGAGGCGGCGAAAAAATACAAGCACTACAAACAACGCTTTTTGTGTGTACTGTTAGTTTCTTTTCAAAAAGGTAGCCTTACGCTACCAGGCTCAATGCGTTCATAAGGCTGAACTGAGCGCAACAGCACCGGCGAAAACGTTATCTACGCCCGCCGTGCCACAAATGCTTCGATGGAATTAATTTGCCATATTTACGTGCAGGCAAGGGGGTAAATAGCCGCTATTTTGTACGGCAATTCATCCATTTGACTGGTTAAACACGTTTTTTCTCTGAGGATCAATGAGGAGACGCAGCCGGAAGGGTTACCGGCTGCGGAAGGTTAGCTGATGGATGTCGTTTGTTTATGGAAAAGCTCGCGGAATACCGGGTAGATATCCTCCTGATCGCGAATATGCTGAATAGCGAAATTATCGAACATCGTTTGCAGGTGTTCGTACTCGCGCCATAACGTCTGGTGTGCGCGGCGGGTGATTTCGATATAGCTGTAGTAACGCACCACCGGCAAGATTTTCTTCGCCAGGATTTCGTGACACAGCGGTGAGTCGTCCGCCCAGTTATCACCGTCCGACGCCTGCGCGGCGTAAATATTCCACTGCGCCGGGTCGTAACGCTCTTTTACCACTTCATCCATCAATTTCAGGGCACTGGAAACAATGGTGCCGCCCGTTTCCTGCGAGTAGAAGAACTCATGTTCATCCACCTCTTTCGCCTGCGTGTGATGGCGGATATAAACGACTTCGACGTTTTTATAGGTTCGGCTCAGGAACAGATAGAGCAGAATGTAAAAACGCTTGGCCATATCTTTGGTCGCCTGATCCATTGAGCCAGAAACGTCCATCAGGCAGAACATCACCGCCTGGCTCGAGGGTTCCGGCCGTTTTTCGTAGTTTTTGTAGCGTAAATCAAAGGTATCGATAAACGGCACCCGCTCAATTTTTGCCCGTAATTCGGCAATCTCTTTACGCAGACGCTCCTCTTCAAGTAACTGTGCAGGTTCGCTTTTTGCCACCGTTTCCAGGGTACTTTCCAGTTCGCGCAGCTCACGACGTTTTCCCGCCGTCATGGCAGTGCGGCGCGCCAGCGAGTTTTGCAACGAGCGCACGACGCTGATATTCGCCGGTACGCCGTTGGCGGTGTAACCCGCGCGGTGCGTTTTAAACTCATTAAGCTGCCGTTGCTGGTTCTTTTTCAGGTTCGGCAGTGCCAGATCCTCAAACAGCAAATCGAGATATTCATCTTTGGAAATCTGGAACACAAACTCATCCTGGCCTTCGCCGTCAGGGCTGGCTTCGCCCTGGCCGCTGCCACCACCGCCACCGCCGCCTTGCGGGCGCTCGATACGGTCATTTTGCACAAAATGGTCGTTTCCTGGATGAACGCGGTGGCGCAAGCCGCCACGCCCCTGATGAAACATCGGTTCGCTGATATCCTCCGTTGGGATGGAGACGGATTCGCCATTCTCCACATCGGTCACCGAGCGCTTGTTGATAGCTTCAGAGATCGACTGCTTTATTTGCGCTTTATAACGGCGTAAAAATCGCTGGCGGTTAACCGTGCTTTTATTTTTACCGTTCAAACGCCGGTCAATGAACCAGGTCATAGTTCCCCTCCCGCTGCGTATGCCAACTTTGCAACAGGCCGCGCGCAGGGCACGGCCAGTGCGTTGTTATGATGATTTACGTACACGCAGATACCATTCGCACAACAGGCGAACCTGCTTGCGGGTGTAGCCTTTCTCCATCATACGGTCGACAAAGTCGTCGTGCTTTTTCTGCTCGTCGGTAGAGGTTTTGGCGTTAAACGAAATCACCGGCAACAGCTCTTCGGTGTTCGAGAACATTTTTTTCTCGATAACCGTGCGCAGTTTTTCGTAGCTGGTCCAGTTCGGGTTGCGTCCGTTGTTATTGGCGCGGGCGCGCAGCACGAAGTTAACGATTTCATTACGGAAATCTTTCGGGTTGCTGATCCCGGCTGGTTTTTCAATTTTTTCCAGTTCCGCGTTCAGGGATTCACGGTCAAACAACTGGCCGGTATCCGGGTCGCGGTACTCCTGATCCTGAATCCAGAAATCCGCATAGGTGACATAACGATCAAAGATGTTTTGCCCATATTCGGAATAGGATTCGAGGTAAGCCGTCTGGATCTCTTTGCCGATAAACTCGGCGTATTTCGGGATCAGGTAACCTTTCAGGAATTCCAGATAACGTTCTGCCAGCTCTTGCGGGAACTGCTCACGTTCAATTTGTTGCTCCAGTACGTAGAACAGGTGTACTGGGTTGGCTGCCACCTCGACGTGGTCGAAGTTGAACACGCGGGAGAGGATCTTAAAGGCAAAGCGCGTCGACAGGCCGTTCATCCCTTCATCGACACCGGCGTAATCGCGGTATTCCTGGTAGGACTTCGCTTTCGGATCGGTATCTTTCAGGCTCTCGCCATCGTAGACACGCATTTTCGAGTAGACGCTGGAGTTTTCCGGCTCTTTCAGACGCGACAGAATCGAGAAACGGGCCAGGGTTTCGAGCGTCCCCGGTGCACACGGCGCATGGGACAGCTCACTGTGGTTGAGCAGTTTTTCGTAAATTTTCATCTCTTCCGAGATGCGCAAGCAATAAGGCACTTTGACGATATAAACACGGTCAAGGAACGCCTCGTTGTTTTTGTTGTTACGGAATTGCACCCATTCAGATTCGTTCGAGTGGGCGAGAATGATGCCGTTGAACGGCAGGGCGGAGATGCCTTCTGTACCGTTATAGTTACCCTCCTGCGTGGCGGTCAGCAGTGGGTGCAGCACCTTGATCGGCGCTTTAAACATTTCAACGAATTCCATGATGCCCTGGTTTGAGCGGCACAACGCGCCGGAGTAACCATACGCGTCTGGATCGTTTTGTGCGTGGTTTTCCAGTTTGCGGATATCCACTTTTCCGACCAGCGCCGAAATGTCCTGGTTGTTCTCATCGCCCGGTTCCGTTTTGGCAATCGCAATCTGCTCGAGAATCGACGGCCAGACTTTTATCACGCGGAATTTGCTGATATCGCCGCCGAAGTCGTGCAGGCGTTTGGCGGCCCATGGCGACATGATAGTGCCAAGATAACGGCGCGGAACGTTGTACTCTTTTTCAAGGATCTGTGCATCTTCCTGCGGATTGAACAGGCACAGCGGGTGGTCGTTAACCGGGCTGCGCTCGCCGTTGGCGCTCAGCACGTAAATGGGCACCCGCTGCATTAAGGATTTCAGGCGTTCGGCCAGCGACGATTTACCACCGCCCACCGGGCCGAGCAGATAGAGGATCTGTTTCTTCTCTTCCAGACCCTGCGCGGCGTGTTTGAGGTAAGAGACAATTTGCTCAATCGCCTCTTCCATTCCATAAAATTCCTCGAACGCGGGGTAGCGTCCGATAACCCGGTTCGAAAAGAGACGGGAAAGCCGTGGCTCCTGGGCAGTGTCTACCATCACAGGTTCCCCTATGGCCATCAGCAGCCTTTCAGCAGCATTCGCATAGGCGCTGCGATCTTGCTTACAGATGGCAAGAAACTCCTGCAGAGTGAACTCTTCGTCCTTGGCAGCTTCATAACGCTGGCGATAGTGATCGAATATATTCATGGCGTGCCGTCCTTTCGTAATCTGTGGGAACAGTACAGCTATCAGTTTTTCCACTTTTAGCGTCGCAAACCAACGGGATAAAAAATATGCTCCGTCCTATTTGTTATGAGCGTGTATCCAGCTTTGATCAAGTTATCGCTGAAGAAGATTCTGATGGCAGAGGGGCTTTTTTTGCCCTTCATTTAGATTAAATATCTATTGGATGGAATTTATGCGGATTTTTTATATTTAATATGGGGTTTCTGTGTTGGAAAATGCCAACATTTTACATCGGGCGAATGTTGGTAAATTTTTACAGGATGTGCGGAATCGCAAGTATAGAAAAAGTGACGCCGTCATGGTCACTTCATTGGACCGGAAAGATTATCGACAACAGAAGTACGCGAGCTGTGTTAAAGGATGATGACAGGCAGGATTTATATGGCGGTTGTCGCCGTCAAAAGGAAAGCTGAGGTGCCAGGCGAGAATGCCCGGCACCTTTAAACGACATGTTAGCCGCGGTGCTCTTCAATGTATTGTGCGAGATCCGCTGGGGTTTTCAGCACGCTAGCGACTTCTGTCGGCGGGATCATGCAGCCGTAAACATCCTGCACTTCAAGCACCATATCGACGGCGAGGATGGAGTCGAGAATATCGGACTCAATCAGCTCATCGTGGAAGCCCACTTTGCGGGATAAAATCTTTTCAAACATCGCGAGAATTTCTTGTTCCATGATTTTTCCTGTGTATTCAGTTACTGCGGGCATGGGTGTCCAGCAGTTTACGGTCGATTTTGCCGTTAGGGTTCAGCGGCAAAGCCTCCTGGATAATGATTTGTGACGGCACCATGTACGACGGTACCACCTGTGAAAGCGAGTGTTTAATCGCGTCCGGCGCCAGATTTGTTACGCAGAATGCCGCGATACGCAGTACGCCGCCGCCCGCTTTCATTAGCGGTAATACCACCGCTTCACGAATGCCGGACATCGCCAGCAGGCGGTTTTCAATCTCGTTAATTTCAATGCGGTAACCGTTGAGCTTGATCTGGCTATCGTTGCGTCCCTGGCAGTAAATAAGCCCCTCTTCATAACCTAAATCACCGGTTTTGTAGCCGCGCCAGGCTTCGCCTTCGCGGCGCAGCAGTTTCGCCGCGTTCTCTTGCGGTAGGCCGAGGTATCCGCGCATTACGTTTTTGCCCCAAATAATCAGCTCACCCTCGGCGGTAATCTCCATTCTGCTCTCTGGCATCATGGTGCCAACCGGCAGCAGA
The DNA here is from genome assembly GCF_004331415.1 of Kosakonia quasisacchari. Taxonomy (GTDB): domain Bacteria; phylum Pseudomonadota; class Gammaproteobacteria; order Enterobacterales; family Enterobacteriaceae; genus Kosakonia; species Kosakonia quasisacchari. The sequence goes on along the minus strand of NZ_SJOP01000016.1, from coordinate 96,287 downwards.
TCGTTGTCGCTGGCGAGGATTTCATCCGTAATTTCGACAACGGTGGTGGCGATAGTCGCTTCGGTCGGGCCATAGGAGTTGAGGATTTTGGCCTGCGGGAAGCGGCGGCGAAGCTGTTTGACCAGTGCTTTGTTAAGCACTTCACCGATAAACACAAACACGCTGAGCGCAGGTAAATAATCACTGTTGAACTGCGGCGAGAGCAACTTCTGGTAAGCGAAAGAGGGGGTGGAAACCCAAACCGATACCGCGTTACTTTTCAGACGCTCGAGCCAGTTTTCTGCCGCAATATCCTCTTTGGCGTTCAGCACGATATGGCCGCCGGTCGCCAGGTTCGCCAGCAAGGGAATCAGCGAAAGGTCAAAACTGAACACTGCGTGGTTCATCAGCACCGGCACTTCCGGCAAGGCGAAATCCTTGCGTACCCACTGCATAAAGTGCCATACGCTTTCACGCCCAATCTGCACGCCCTTCGGTTTACCCGTGCTGCCAGAGGTGAACATGATATAGGCGAGATCCGGCTCCGCGAGCGGCTGGCCGGTTTCACCGGTCGCCACAAACTGTCGAGTCGCCACGTCGTAGTAATAGGGCGCGCTGGCGAGATGGCAAATCTCTTTCAGCCGTTCCTGCGGGTAGATGCAATCTACCGGAATGTAGGGAATGTTATGCAGCAGGCAGCTATAGATGGCTACCGCGAATTCTGCCTGCTGGTGGCCATATAACACTACGGGTGTCATGGCTTCAGGCTGACTGCGCTGATAGCGCAGGGCCCAGTCCGTCACCGCGACAGAGAGCTGTTGCCAGTTTAGTGCTTCGTCGCTGCCGCTTATCGCTAACTGATACGGACGGGCGGGATCGAGTAATGCCGCACGCAGGAAATCCTGCAGCGCCTGGAGTTCAGAGTGTAGGTTCATAGGGGTGACATTCCGCTAAAAATGTAAAGAGATGCCGCAGCGCTTGCCAGCGTTAACAGGCGTCCCAAAAAGAGAATCGTTGGATATTGCAGCCAGCGGTTCAGCGCCGGGCTGCGTTTGGCTGACCACAGCAGCATGTTGTGTGCAACGGAAATGGCACCAAACAGTGCGCCGCTAATGACATAGTGCCGTTCGAGCCCGTTCCATGCCCCCATACAAAACAGCGTGCAGAAAATACCGATATTCTGCGCCAGCGTTTTGTTCTGACGGAAAAAGTCGAGCTTCATTAAATTCATATAAATCGGCATAAACACCACATCGCGCAGCCACTCTGAAAGGCTGATGTGGAAACGACGCCAGAAATCCTGCGGGTTTTTCGCCAGAATCGGCATATTGAAGTTTGCCGGGACATTAAGGCCAAACAGGCGAGCAGCACCGATAGCCATATTGCTGTAACCGGCGAAGTCAAAATAGAGGTAGGCGCTGTAGGCCAGCGACATAACAACGCCGACGCTGAATGTAAACGGGCGATTACTCCAGGACTGGATCACAAGGTTATCGACCAGCATGGCGAATAAAAACTTCTGCACGATGCCGGTGAAAATTTGCTCTGCGGCAATGAGAAATTGCTCACGCGTGAGCGTAAACACCGGTTTATTAATATCCGTTATCCATGTCCGCCAGCGGTACATTGGACCAGCCAGAATAATAAACGGCATAAACAGGTAACAGAAGTAGTGCAATACATTGTTGCCATCTTTTTTATTGCGGTAGAGCAAAACATCAATGGCGCGGAAGGTCATAAAAGATAAGCCAATCATGCCCCAATGGTTATTCAGATGTAATTTCACTGCAAACAATGGCACTAACGTTAAACTTACCGCCTGCCAGGTTTTTAACCAGCCTTTCTCTTTTAAGGTGACGAGAATATAAAAGCTGATAAAAACCGCAACCGGGACGATATAGTCGCCCTGAAATATATATCCCCAGCCAAACGCCGCCAGCACGGAAAAAGCGGATAAGTAAGTTAACCGATAGCGCAGCACGCGGTTAACCAGCGCAAACAATAACGCCGAAGAAAAGAGAAAAAAGAAAAAGGTTCCGGAGCTATACATCATTCATTCCTCAGAACTTTTGATATTCAAAGTGCACTTTTAAATTCATGCTTTCATCAACAGAGGACCACGCAACAACGGTGACCGCCAGTAAGAGATAAAGGAAAAACAGGCGAATAGCGTATTTCATCGTTTAAAACTCTCAAGAATAAAGCGGTCCATCGGTACCCATGCCAGATCGGTGGGATGCAGACGATCCCAGTTCCAGCCGTCCTGATAGGGCATGGAGTACATATCAAAATAGGGGATCTGGTTTTCTTTCAGGATGGCGGTGGTCTGCGTCACCGCAGGCTGCACGAGCTCAGGGTTTTGCACCGCACGGCGGTTTATTGCATCAATAATTACCACCACCTGAACGTGGCGCTCTTTCAGCAACTTGATCATGGCGCGAAACGCTTTTAACTGTTCCGGCTCAACGGGCGAATCGTCCCACACTTCTGGCTTTTCGCCGGGTTGATAAACCGTTTTGTCCATCCACAAGGTGTCAGCGCTTTCCTGGCGCGCCTCGTTCAGTTCGCGGGCGTGGGCCAGTTCGTGTTCCCAGTTCGGTGTGATGTCGACGGCGGGTTGCACAGGCCAGGGGCGTGCAGGCGACGCTTCAACATCCAGCATCGCCAGCCAGTCGTTTTTAATCAGTGTGCAGAAATTAGCAAATTCGTAGCTAACTTCCTGCCAGATATTGTCCAGGTCCCAGCCGGAAATTTTCATTTGCTCAAACGTTAAATGGCTGGTCTCTTTTTTATTGATATGGCGTAAGTAGTTGACCAGAAAAGGGCGCGTTTGAGCATCTTCCATCAATGGATTAAAAACCGGTGCCGGAAAATTATTCGCAAAAATAGCCGGAGGCACGCCGGTTGAATAAAAACTATCGGGCGCCAGCAGCAAAACGACTTTACTGTTTGCATTAAGGTCATTCTTAAAGCGAGACAGCAGAAGAAAATGAGTGACGCTATCATCAAAACTGTCGCCAAATGCAACAACATTACGATGTAAATCATTATTTAGGTAATTATATACAGCGTAAGGTTCATCTTCTGAGGTGGCGACTTCCGATGCGCCAATGAAAAAAATCGCATTACCCTTTAGGGCATGAGAAATAGTGGCTATTTTTTCCGCCTGCTCTTTTGCCGTGCCGTCCATTGCTTTAATCAGCGGCTGGAATTTAAGCGGTGGATCAAAGCGAGTCACCAGCGGATGAACGCAAAGGAACAGGATGGCGAGAAGTGCCATCAGGAAATGTAGGCAGAAAGTATTTTTGATTTTCATTATAAAATTAAAACTACTTGATATTCATTTGTTTAAAATATGTTGTTTTTTAACGTAACAGACAAATTTGATCTCTGTTTCCGCGACACTATATACCAGCCTTATGACGGATGATGAGCACTGCCGTGTAACGGTATGTACAGCGTGTTATTTATTACCAGAAATGGTCGAAGAGGCTTGATGAACAGGGTGCGAAAGCATTTTTTCGCACCCGCTGTGGCTGGCTACGCGTTATCCAGAATTTTCGATTTTTTTGTAATGTTTAGGTAAAAAAATTTGGGTAGGATGTCGCGGGCGGTTAAACTTCATGCGCCAATTATTTGACTACAGGAAAGAAAGGACTGTGACCAAAATCAAACTCGTGGCACTGGGCGTGCTGACCGCGTCCTGCGCTTTTGCAGCAAATGCAGAAAATACCTTTTCACTGGGCGCTGGCGTGGGCGTCGTTGAATCCCCGTATAAACAGTATGATAAACGTGTCCTGCCGATTCCTGTTATCACCTATGAGAGTGATAATTTCTGGTTTCGCGGCTTAGGTGGCGGTTATTACCTGTGGAATGATGCGGCGGATAAACTCTCTATCACTGCGTTTTACTCGCCATGGGAGTTCAAACCAAAAGACAGCGATAATCGTCAGCTACGTCAGTTGGATCGCCGTAAAGGGACAATGATGGCGGGGCTTTCCTACGTCCACAATACCGATTACGGTTTCCTGCGCACCACCCTCGCGGGCGATGTGCTGGATAACAGCAATGGTGTTATGTGGGATATCGGCTGGCTGTACAACTACAACAACGGTGCGCTGAGCCTCACGCCGGGCATTGGTGTTGAATGGGCCAGCGCTAACCTGAATAACTACTATTATGGCGTGTCGCGTTCCGAAGCACGTCGCAGCGGTTTGAACAGCTACGATCCGGATAATGGCTGGAGCCCTTATCTGGAGCTGACGGTCAGCTACCGTCTGACGGATAGCTGGACCGTGTACGGTGCCGGTCGTTACACCCATTTGTCGGATGAGATCAAAGACAGTCCGATGGTGGATAAATCCTGGGGCGGACTGTTGTCCACCGGGGTGACTTACCGCTTCTGATTGTGCAGTTGAATAGCGCGATCTGTGCAATAAAACAGGGCCATTGGCCCTGTTTTGCTTTACGGTGAAACGTTTAGCAGGAGGAGAGTATGGCAGATAACAACGTCGTTTTTGCAGGCCAGGTTTCGCAGCCCGCCATTGGCCAGGGCACTTGGTATATGGGGGAAAACGCGCGGCTGCGTCAGAAAGAAGTGGATGCGCTGCGTGCGGGTATCGATCTCGGTTTAACGCTGATTGATACTGCGGAAATGTACGCCGACGGCGGAGCGGAAGAGGTGGTCGGCGAAGCCTTACAGGGCGGTTTGCGTGACAAAGTGTTCCTGGTTTCCAAAGTTTATCCGTGGAATGCCGGCGGCAAGAAAGCAATCGCTGCCTGCGAAGCCAGCCTGCGTCGCCTGAAAACCGAGGTTCTCGATCTCTATCTGCTGCACTGGCGCGGTAACTACTCCCTTGCTGAAACCGTCGAGGTGATGGAAACGCTGATCGCGCAGGGCAAAATACGTCGCTGGGGCGTTTCAAATCTGGATTACAGCGATATGCAGGAGCTGATACGCGTGCGCGGCGGTGATGCGTGTGCGACAAATCAGGTGCTGTATCATCTTGGCTCACGCGGCATTGAATATGATCTGCTGCCATGGTGTCAGCAACAGGCAATACCAGTAATGGCTTATTGTCCGCTGGCTCAGGCTGGCCGCTTGCGCGATGGTTTGCTGGAAAACAGCGCGGTGCGCGAAATTGCCGCTGCACATAACGTTAGTGCTGCGCAAATTTTACTGGCGTGGGTGATTAGCCATCAGGGCGTGATAGCGATTCCCAAAGCGTCCAGCGTGGCACATGTACAGGAAAATGCGGAGGCATTGAATATCACGTTAAGCAGCGAAGAGTTAGTGCTGCTGGACAACGCTTTCCCGGCACCGGGCCGTAAAACGCCGCTCGACGTGGTGTGACAGGAATAATAACCCTCTCCTGTCGGGAGAGGGTTGGCAGGATCAGCGTTTAACGACGCGGATGGTCTGCGCCAGGCGGGACGGTTTCTCTTCCGTGGTTTTCTGCGGCACGGTCGCGTTAACCGATTCCACACAGACAAACGTTTTATAACCGTCATCCGGCATGTCGGTCATGCTGACGGAGAGCGCCGGGCCGGGGTTCCACGCGACGACATTCGCGTTATGACTGTGGATGACTTCGATGGTGCGATTAAGCGCGCTGTCGTGGATCAGGCTGCAGGCTTCTGCATTCAGATAGACGCGGTCGGTGCGATCCGGGAAAGTCTGCACGCCATCGGCCAGCACATCTTCTTTCGCATCGTTCACTTTATCGATGAAACGATCGCCAAGACCGCTTACTTTTACGGCTGCGATATCACCGACGTTGAAATAGGTGTGCAGCGCTGAGGTGGTTTCAAACTCACCGTGAGCTTCCAGTTCCATTTCGCAGGTCGCACCCAGTTTGTAACGGGCATACACCGTAAAGTCGTGTGGCCAGAATTTGCGCGAAGCATCGCTGCTCTGCAGTTCAAAGGTCAGCACTACGCCATTGGCGTCTTCGTTATGCGCTTTCAGCGCCCACGGCAGATTGCGTGCAAAACCATGCGCAGGTAGGCCTTGTTGTTTTGCCGGGCCGAACCATGGCCAGCAAACCGGCACGCCGCCACGCAGCGCGACGCCATCTTTAAACGGCGTGTTGCCGCTCAGCCACAGAACTTCTTCTTCACCCTGCGGTTTCCATGAGAGCAGATGTGCGCCCTGTAGGGCGAATGAACCTTTAACCTGCGGATGGTCAACGACGATAACATCCAGCTCGTCCATTTTGCGCAGGGAGAGAGTAGGGGTAATTTGTTCGACTACCGGAAGTGCAAAAATTTTATTAATCATTAACGCAATCCTCTGTCTTCAAAACAAAAAAAGAGCGACCGAAGTCGCTCTTTCAGATCATGTTCTCATCTCAACTTATTTGGAGATGTGAGCGATCAGGTCCAGAACTTTGTTGGAGTAACCAGTTTCGTTGTCGTACCAGGAAACCAGTTTCACGAAGTTGTCGTTCAGTGCGATACCGGCTTTAGCATCGAATACGGAAGTGCAAACTTCGCCGTTGAAATCGGTAGAAACCACGTCGTCTTCGGTGTAACCCAGAACGCCTTTCATCGGGCCTTCAGAAGCGGCTTTGATGGCTTTCTTGATTTCTTCGTAGGACGCTGCTTTTTCCAGACGAACGGTCAGGTCAACAACGGATACGTTCGGAGTCGGAACGCGGAACGCCATACCAGTCAGTTTGCCGTTCAGTTCCGGCAGTACTTTACCTACTGCTTTAGCAGCACCGGTAGAGGACGGGATGATGTTCTGGGATGCGCCGCGGCCGCCGCGCCAGTCTTTGTGAGACGGGCCATCAACGGTTTTCTGCGTTGCAGTGGTCGCGTGAACAGTGGTCATCAGACCTTCGATGATACCGAAGTTGTCGTTGATAACTTTTGCCAGCGGAGCCAAGCAGTTGGTGGTGCAGGAAGCGTTGGAAACGATGTCCTGGCCAGCATATTTGTCGAAGTTAGCGCCACGTACGAACATCGGGGTGTTGTCTTTGGACGGACCAGTCAGAACAACTTTTTTCGCGCCAGCGGTGATGTGTTTACGAGCGGTTTCGTCGGTCAGGAAGATACCGGTAGCTTCAGCAACTACGTCAACGCCGATTTCGTTCCATTTCAGGTTAGCCGGGTCTTTCTCAGCAGTAACACGGATGGTTTTGCCGTTAACAACCAGGTGGCCGTCTTTCACTTCTACGGTACCGTTGAAACGACCGTGAGTGGAGTCATACTTCAGCATGTACGCCATGTATTCAGCGTCCAACAGATCGTTGATACCAACGATTTCGATGTCAGAACGTTCCTGAGCAGCACGGAAAACAATGCGACCGATACGGCCAAAACCGTTGATACCTACTTTGATAGTCATATATTCCACCAGCTATTTGTTAGTGAATAAAAGGTTGGCTGTAAAATTACAAAAACCTTACGCAGCGTCAAGCGGAATCGTGTCAATCATTGCGACAAATCAATCCTCCGCATAGCCTTTGTTCGACTGACTCGCCTCACTCTTCCTTTGAGCATGCTCCCCATATAAGGGCGCCGCCTGGAATTTTAAAGGTCAGATAGGATAAAAATGTGAGATTAATCACAATTCACCGGCTGCTTTACCGCAACAAATAAGTTTAGAACAAAAGTTAACGCCGCACTGTTAATGTTTTGTTAGAATCAGGCTGAAAAGTTGTCGAGTTTTTACCGTGAGGCGTGAGCAAATGGCGCATAATTCTTCTGAAGACGACCTGAAAAAAACACTGACTGAAATGCAGTTCTACGTGACGCAGAACCACGGCACTGAGCCGCCCTTCACCGGGCGTTTTTTGCATAACAAACGCGATGGGATTTATCACTGTCTGGTGTGTGACGCCGCGCTGTTCAATTCGCAAACTAAGTATGATTCTGGCTGCGGTTGGCCAAGTTTTTTTGAGCCGGTCAGCGAGGATGCTATTCGTTATATCAACGATTATTCGCATGGCATGCAGCGCGTGGAAATCCGCTGCGGAAAATGCGATGCGCACCTGGGACACGTGTTTCCGGATGGCCCACAACCAACCGGCGAACGTTACTGTGTCAACTCTGCTTCCCTGAGTTTTACGGATGATGAAAATGGTGATCGGTCTCAGGGTTGAAAAAACGATTCAGCAATTATTCCACGGAGTTGTTTGAGATGAATCTTGATCAAATCGTTAACAGCATGACGCCGGAGATCTATCAGCGACTGGTAACGGCCGTTGAGTTAGGGAAATGGCCGGATGGCGTTGCGCTGACACCAGAGCAAAAAGAGAACAGCTTACAACTGGTGATGCTGTGGCAGGCGCGCAATAACACGCAGGCGCAGCACATGACCATTGATACCAACGGCCAGATGGTGATGAAAAGTAAGCAGCAGTTAAAAGAGGATTTTGGCATTTCGCCAAAGCCGATCGCGACGTTTAAATCGTAAGTCGCCATGCCGGAGGCGCAACACCATCCGGCATGATCATCAGGCGTGGGTTTCCTGCCAGTCCGCGAGCGTATAGAGCGTCGCGCCAGCCGCTGACATCTCCATAAACGCCTGGGTGCTGCCGTGTTGGTTGAGATTCACACCGCGACATCCGTCGGTAATGACATTCACCCTGTAGCCCAGGTTTAACGCATCCAGCACGGTAAATTTCACGCAGTAATCGGTGGCTAAACCGAGTACCACCAGTTCGCGAATGCCGTGCTGCTGCAACCAGCTGTGCAGGTCGGTTTCCTGACGATGGCCGTTATCAAAAAACGCACTGTAACTGTCAATCAGTGGGTTCTCGCCTTTGTGAAACACCGCGTCGATAGTGTGCTGATTCAGCAAGGGATGCAACGCCGCACCCTCGCTGTTTTGTACACAGTGATCGGGCCAGAATGTTTGGGCTAACCCAGCCAGCTCGCCCGTCGTGAACGGCGCGACGTGGTGCTGGCTGGCGAAACTGCCATGCCCGACTGGATGCCAGTCCTGGCTTGCCACGATGGTATCGCCGTATGTTTTACACCACGCCATCATGGCATTGGCGACATCTACCGTGTTGTCGCCTTCTGCCACTGCCAGCGCGCCGCCAGCGCAGAAATCATTCTGAATATCGACCAGCAGCAGTGCGCGTTGCGTCATACAAACCTCCTCATTCATCCGGCGTCAATTCACCGCGCAGGTTCTGCGTCATTGCGGTGCGAATTGAATCGGCGTCCAGATCCTGACTTAACAGGTAGTGAAGTTTTGTCAGGGTCGCTTCAACCGTCATGTCTGCGCCGCCAATCACACCTGCGTGGGCGAGGGCATTGCCGGTGGCGTAGCCGCCCATGTTGACTTTGCCGGACATACATTGTGTCAGGTTGACCACGACAATGCCGCGGGCGCTCGCTTCCTGTAACTCTTTCAGAAACTCACCGTTTTGCGGCGCATTACCCACACCGTAAGAACGAAGTATCAACGCTTTTACCGGCTGGCGCAGGAAGTTACGTACCACGTCGGCGGAAATACCCGGATAAATCGTCACCACGCCAATCGGCTGGGGAGTGATCGGATGCACCACCAATTCTCCCACCGTATGCGGTGCGGGTGGCGTACCCAGGCGGCGAATATGGATACCCGCTTCCAGTAACGGCGCAAGGTTAGGCGAAGCGAACGCATCGAAACCGTCGGCGTGCGCTTTGGTGGTGCGGTTACCGCGGTACAGACGGTTATTGAAGAACAGTGTCACTTCATTGATCGGGAAATTAGCCGCCACATATAACGCATTAAGCAGGTTGATCTGCCCATCAGAACGCAGTTCGGCAAGCGGGATTTGTGACCCTGTCACAATGACCGGTTTGCCCAGGTTTTCCAGCATAAATGACAGCGCTGATGCGGTGTAGGCCATCGTATCCGTGCCGTGCAGAATGACAAAACCATCGTAGTCGTCGTAGTGCGCTTTCACATCGTCTGCAATATGTTGCCAGTCTTCCGGCGTCATATCAGACGAATCCATCAGCGGCTCATATTCATGAATGGTGAAATCGGGCATTTCCGGGCGATGGAACTCAGGCATCAGCGCTAGCTGGCGTTGCAGATGACCGGAAACTGGCACATAGCCGTGTTCTGAGCGTTGCATACCGATAGTACCGCCCGTGTAGGCAACGTAAATGGATTTTTTTTGCATAGTTATATTCTGGCTTCATCAAAAAATCCCCTCCGGTGGAGGGGACATCGTCAGGTGATTTTAGCGGATTTTGGCGCAGTTCAGACAGAGCGCATAACGATTTTGCGGATCGTTAAACACCGCCAGTTTGTCAGTTTCAGCTTTCATCTCCAGCGCAGCGCTCGCCAGCGGCGCGGGCAGGTATGCCTGCAATGCTTTTGGCAGCATGGCGCTGGCCGAACCGGACATGCTGTCCATTACCCGATCAAAGAAACTCGGTTCTTCTTCGTAGTAATCGATATGCCACTGTTTCAGTTTCGCAAGCTCAGCCGCTTTCGCCAGTGCATCGTCGAAATCGCCCAGCGCATCGACCAGCCCGTTGTTTTTCGCATCCTGGCCGGTCCAGACGTGGCCCTGCGCGATTTTATCAACCTGCTCAGGCGTGCTGTTGCGCGACTGCGCCACCAGCGTGATAAAGCGCTTGTAGCCATTCTCAATGCTCAACTGCATCATCTGTGAAACTTCGTCCGGCAGCGCTTTGGTCATACTGACATCTGCCAGCGGCGAGGTTGCTACGCCATCAGTATGCACGCCGATACTGTCGAGGCTGTTTTCCAGTGTGTTGATAACCCCGAAGATACCAATTGAACCGGTCAGCGTGCTGGCACTGGCGACAATGTAGTTCGCCGGTGTTGAGATCCAGTAACCGCCAGATGCCGCCATACCGCCCATCGAAACCACGACCGGTTTACCTGCTGCGCGGGCTGCCGCCAGCTCGGAGCGGATAACTTCCGATGCGCTGACGCTGCCGCCAGGGCTGTTGACACGCAGCACAATGGCTTTCACTTTCGGATCCAGACGCGCATCGCGGATCTGCGCAGCAGTCGTATCACCGCCTACGTTCCCCGGCGTCTCTTCGCCGTCCATAATCGCGCCGTTAGCGAAAATCACCGCTACGGTATCGCCAACATCGCTTGGTTTTTTCGCCTGGTAATCATACATGCTGACCGCGCGGAAGTTCTTATCCTCTGTGCTCCAGCCAAACTGTTTAACCATCGCTTTTTCCGCATCGGTTGCGGAACCCAGCTCATCCACCAGTTTGTTATCCAGCGCATATTTCGCCGTGTCGCCATCCGCTTTACGCAGACCCTCCAGCATCGCTTGCGCGCCAGGGAAGACCTGTTGCGCGGTGATTTGGCGGTTAGCGGCAACGGTGTTGAGGTAGTTCTGCCATAACTCATTAATCCAGCGGCTGTCCGCATCGCGGGCTGCCGGGGACATATCGTCGCGAATAAACGGTTCAACGGCAGATTTATATGTTCCGACGCGGAATACGTGGGTGGTGACTTTCAGCTTATCAAGCAGCGACTTGTAGTAGAGGCCGTTGGTGGCAAAACCGTGCAAATCGACCACGCCCTGCGGCGATAGCCAGATCTTGTTGGCGAAGCTGGCAAGGTAATACTGCCCCTGGCTGTAGTTATCGCCTACGGCATAAACCGGCTTACCGCTGTCGCGGAATTCGCGCAGCGCTTTGCCGATATACTGCATTGATGGTTGATCCGCACCGGCAAAGTTTTTCAGATCCATCACAATCCCGGTGATATTCCGGTCATGCTGTGCCTGGCGAATGGTGTCGACGATGTCAAACAGGGAGTTTTCCTGCAACCGATCGGAGCTGGCACCGAACAACTGGCGGCCCAGCACGCCCAGTCGGCTGCTGGCGGAAGTTTTGTCCACCACCACGCCAGAAATATCCAGTAGCAAGGCTCCACGGCTGTTGCTGCTGGCTTTGCCGTCGCTCAGTTGCATCCACACACCTGCGACGACCAGCACTAATAGAATAAAGAAAAGATTCAGCACCAGATTGCGGATAAAGTTCAGCAATCGCCAGCTCCACTTGAAAAAACCGGCAATAATACGCCAAAGGGTTCGCATGTATTCTCCCTGGTAGTTAACGACCACCGCTGCCCGAGCGGCAAAGTGTGGTTATCCTAATTACCCCGCCGCCTCTTGTCAGCAGGAATCGCCTCCGACGCTGTAACAATTTCTACGCTCGTGTTAATTTTGTGAACAAATTTCAATACAGGAGTTTAACTAATGGACGCACTTGAGCTGCTCGTCAATCGTCGTAGCGCATCCCGGCTGGCAGAACCGGCCCCGGCAGGTGAACAACTGGATAACATTTTGCGTGCAGGCATGCGCGCGCCAGATCACGGTACGCTTCAACCATGGCATTTTTTTGTCATCGAAGGGCAAGGGCGCGAACGTTTCAGTCAGACGCTGGAACAGGCCGCGACTGCCGCAGGGCAGGATGAAAAAGGCATCGAAAAAGCGCGTACATCACCCTTTCGCGCACCGTTGATCATCGCAGTGGTGGCGAAATGCGAAGAGCACCATAAAGTTCCGCTTTGGGAGCAATTACTTTCTGCCGGCTGTGCGGTAATGGCGATGCAGATGGCGGCGCTGGCGCAAGGGTTTAACGGTATCTGGCGCACAGGCCCGTTGACTGACAGCGCAGTAGTCCGTCAGGCGTTTGACTGCCGCGAACAGGATAAAATCGTCGGTTTTCTGTACCTCGGCACACCGCAGTTGAAAGCCTCGACCACTGTCACCGTACCGGATACCACGCCGTTCGTGACGCATTTCTAAGTTCAGCCTGATATCTGACGGCTGCGACAACTCCGCCGCAGCCGTTTTCTTTTAAAGTCCAATCGGCTTTCGCCGATAAAAACGCGAAGGGATCATAGCGAAAGCACACCGATCCGGGCGCGCTGTTTATTTACGTTGTGCAAACTCATCTTTGGCTTTTTGCAACTGTTGCTGGAAAGCCGGATTGGTATGCAGAGTGGCAACCACGGCGGAGCCGACAATGCGCGCGGCGTCCACATCACTTTGCCAGTGGTAGCCGCAGATCACCCGGCTTTGACCCAGGTCGTAGCCGCGTTTGAGGATCTGATCCTGACGCTGTGGGTTAATCTCTGCCAGCACCAGTGCGGTGGCCCAACCGATAGAGGTATGACCGGACGGATAAGAGCCGTTTTTCGCCAGTGAATCCTGCTCTTTGGTGTTACAAGTCGGCACGCCGTAGAAGGCAAACGGGCGGATACGCATATATTTTTGCTTCGCGCCGCGCGTTGCCAGATCTCCCGCATCTTCGATCATATTGGTCAACAGCTTATGCAACTGCGGGGCATCTTTCTCCGTGATCGGTGAGCCAAATGCACCGGAGAAGGCGTTTGCCACGCCGCCGCTGCTCAGGTTGGCGTCTTCCGCCGCCTGTTTGCCGCGCTCGGTGCTACGCAGCAAGCGGCCCTGCTCGTACATCGCCTGATCGTTTAAAAACGCGATGCTACCGACTTCCGGCGGCGGGGGTAACAAAGCCAGGCTATCAATCGCCTGCGCATTTTTCAGGTAGTAAAGATCAGGTTTGGTGGTGGCGTCATTCCCGGATGGAACCAGAGCAAAAGCGCTGGTAGATAGCAAACTAGCAAGACAAAACGCGATGATATTTTTTTTCATGAGCGGTTCCTTTATGTAAAAAAGCGTCTGTAGCCCTCAGTGGCTGCTGTCATATTTCTGTCATAAAATGCCAAAAAGAACATTGCGGTGACTCGCAAAATGGCCGATGTAGTTATTGAGATGATGTTTACGAGCAAAAAATCATCGCACATGATGTCTGTTTCGTTTGCTTAATGAGCAATAACGCGCGAATTCAGATTGCCAGACTTACCAGCTCAGCATTTGGGCGCTACCATAGCGCGATTGCAATGACAGGAGATGTCCATGAGCGAGCAAGCCATTCGTTTAACGCAATACAGCCACGGAGCCGGTTGCGGTTGTAAAATTTCCCCCAAAGTGCTGGATACCATTCTGCATAGCGAGCAGGCGAAGTTTCTCGACCCGAACCTGCTTGTCGGCAACGAAACGCGTGATGACGCCGCCGTTTACGATTTGGGTAACGGCACCTGCATTATCAGCACCACTGACTTCTTTATGCCGATTGTCGATAACCCCTTTGACTTTGGCCGTATTGCTGCGACCAACGCCATTAGTGACGTTTTCGCGATGGGCGGCAAACCGATTATGGCGATTGCCATTTTGGGCTGGCCCCTCGACAAACTGGCACCGGAAATCGCGCGTGAGGTGATCGACGGTGGGCGTTTTGCTTGCCAGCAGGCGGGAATTGCGCTGGCAGGTGGCCATTCAATCGATGCACCGGAGCCGATTTTTGGCCTTGCCGTAACGGGTGTGGTGCCAACCGAACGCGTGAAGAAGAACAGCACCGCCCAGGCAGGCTGCAAACTGTTCCTCACCAAGCCGCTGGGTATTGGCGTGTTAACGACGGCGGAGAAAAAATCGCTGCTTAAACCGGAACACGTTGGTCTGGCAACGGAAGTGATGTGTCGCATGAACCTTGCTGGTGCCGCATTTGCCGGGATCGACGGCGTAAAAGCGATGACCGATGTCACCGGTTTTGGTCTGCTTGGCCATCTGAGTGAAATGTGTCAGGGCGCTGGCGTGCAGGCGCAGGTCTGGTATCAGGATGTGCCGAAATTGCCAGGTGTTGAAGAGTACATTGCTCAGGGCGCAGTGCCAGGCGGTACGCAGCGTAACTTCGCCAGCTATGGTCACCTGATGGGCGAGATGCCGACGGCAGTGCGCGATTTGCTGTGCGATCCGCAAACGTCCGGCGGCTTGCTGCTGGCGGTAGCGCCAGGTTCGGAAGAAGAAGTGAAAGCAACAGCGGCGGAATATGGCATTGAACTGAGCGCGATTGGCGAGCTGGTCAGCGCGCGCGGCGGTCGCCCGATGATTGAGATCCGTTAATCCTATGCGGTTATTTATTGCCGAAAAGCCCAGTCTGGCGCGTGCCATTGCCGATGTGCTGCCTAAGCCACATCGCAAAGGCGACGGCTATATTGAGTGCGGTAATGGTCAGGTGGTGACCTGGTGTATCGGTCACCTGCTTGAACAGGCGCAGCCGGATGCCTATGACAGCCGCTATGCGCGCTGGAATCTGGCCGATCTTCCGATAGTGCCGGAAAAGTGGCAGTTGCAGCCGCGCCCGTCGGTGCTTAAGCAAATTAATGTTATCAAACGCCTGCTCGCTGATGCCGAGCAGGTGGTTCACGCCGGTGACCCGGATCGAGAAGGGCAGTTGCTGGTTGATGAAGTGATTGATTACCTGCAACTGCCTGCTGAAAAACGCCAGCAGGTGCAACGCTGCCTGATTAACGATCTCAATCCGCAGGCGGTGGAGCGCGCCATTGAGCGCCTGCGAGCGAATAGCGAATTTATTCCGCTGTGCGTGTCGGCGCTGGCGCGCGCCCGTGCCGATTGGCTCTATGGCATCAATATGACCCGCGCGTATACGTTGCTGGGGCGCAACGCTGGCTATCAGGGCGTGCTCTCCGTTGGGCGCGTGCAGACGCCGGTGCTGGGGCTGGTGGTGCGTCGTGACGAAGAGATTGAGAACTTCGTGGCGAAGGATTTCTTTGAAGTGAAAGCGCATATCGTCACGCCTGCCGGGGAGCGTTTTACCGCCCTGTGGCAGCCGAGCGAAGCGTGCGAACCTTATCAGGACGACGAAGGGCGCTTGCTGCATCGCCCGCTGGCGGAGCATGTGGTGAGCCGCATTAGCGGCCAACCCGCGCTGGTGACAGCTTATAACGATAAACGGGAATCAGAACTCGCGCCGCTGCCGTTTTCGCTTTCCGCACTGCAAATTGAAGCGGCAAAACGTTATGGGCTCAGTGCGCAGAACGTGCTTGATATTTGCCAGAAACTCTACGAAACCCACAAGTTGATCACCTATCCGCGTTCTGATTGCCGCTATTTGCCGGAAGAGCACTTCGCCGGACGACACGCGGTGATGAATGCGATTGGCGCTCATGCCCCGGGTTTGTTGCCGCAGCCGGTAGTAAACCCGGACACGCGCAACCGCTGCTGGGACGATAAGAAAGTCGATGCGCACCACGCGATTATCCCGACGGCCCGCGCCTCAAAGGTCAATCTCAGCGATAACGAAGCCAACGTTTATAATTTGATTGCTCGCCAGTATTTGATGCAATTCTGCCCGGATGCGGTGTTCCGTAAATGCCAGATCGATCTCGACATCGCCAACGGCAAGTTTATCGCCAAAGCGCGTTTTCTGGCAGAAGCCGGGTGGCGCACGCTGCTGGGTTCGAAAGAGCGCGATGAAGAGAATGACGGCACACCGCTGCCGGTGGTGACAAAAGGCGACGAATTGCTGTGCGAAAAAGGCGAAGTGGTCGCGCGCCAGACCCAGCCGCCGCGCCACTTTACCGATGCAACATTGCTGTCGGCGATGACCGGAATTGCGCGATTCGTGCAGGACAAAGATCTGAAGAAAATTCTGCGTGCTACCGATGGTCTGGGCACTGAGGCGACGCGTGCAGGGATTATCGAACTGTTGTTCAAGCGCAGTTTTCTGGTGAAGAAAGGACGCTACATCCACTCGACCGAACCGGGCCGGGCATTGATCCACTCGCTGCCGGAGATGGCGGCACGCCCCGATATGACCGCGCATTGGGAGTCGGTGCTGACGCAAATCAGTGAAAAAGAGTGCCGCTATCAGGACTTCATGCAGCCGTTGGTCGGTACGCTACACGAGCTGATTCACCAGGCGCGCAACACGCCAGTGCGTCAGTTCCGTGGGCTGGTGGCACCGGGCGGCGAGAAGAAAAAAACGTTCGCGAAAGGTCGTGGAAAAAAACGCCCGCCATCAGCAGAGGCGGGCGGTGATGCAGCGTCTCCGGCTGGATAACGCGTTTTCGCTGTTACCCGGCCTGTTTATCAAATCACGCCCTGCGCCAGCATGGCGTCGGCGACTTTCACGAAGCCCGCGATGTTGGCGCCGCGCACATAGTGCGTTTGTTTGCCTTCACCGCCGTACTCGACGCAAGCCTGATGAATGTCCAGCATGATGTGATGCAAACGTGCATCCACTTTTTCCGCTTTCCAGCCCATACGCGCGGCATTCTGCGCCATCTCCAGACCGGAGGTGGCAACACCGCCTGCATTCGCGGCTTTCCCCGGCGCGAACAGCACGCCCGCCGCCAGGAACAATTCGGTAGCATCGATGGTGGTGGGCATATTCGCGCCTTCCGCTACGGCTTTTACGCCGTTGGCAATCAATACGCGCGCCGCGTCGGTATCCAGCTCATTTTGCGTGGCACATGGTAGAGCGATGTCGACCGGCACTGACCACGGCTGTTTGCCTTCCAGATATGTCAGACCAAATTCACGCGCGTAATCCGCAATGCGACCGTCGCGGCTGGCTTTGATCTCGCACAGACGCGTGAGTTTTTCGCGGTTAAATCCGCCTTCATCCACCACGGTACCCGCCGAGTCCGACGCGGTGATCACCCGTGCGCCGAAGGCCATCGCTTTTTCAATGGCGTATTGCGCCACGTTGCCGGAGCCGGAAACCGCGACGCGCATCCCTTCAAAGCTAAGACTGTGGCGCTTGAGCATCGCTTCGGTGAAATAGACCAGACCATAACCGGTCGCTTCCGGGCGGATCAGACTGCCGCCAAACGAAAGCCCCTTGCCGGTAAAGACACAGGCGGTATTGTTGGAGAGCTTTTTCATCATCCCGGCCATAAAACCGACTTCGCGTGCGCCGACGCCAATATCCCCGGCCGGTACATCGGTATCTGCGCCAAGATGGCGATACAGTTCGCTGATCAGCGCCTGACAGAAACGCATCACTTCGCCATCGCTTTTGCCTTTCGGGTCAAAATCACTGCCACCTTTGCCGCCGCCCATTGGCAGAGTAGTGAGCGCATTTTTAAACGTTTGTTCGAAGCCGAGGAATTTGAGGATCGACAAATTCACCGACGGGTGAAAACGCATACCGCCTTTGTAGGGGCCAATAGCCGAACTGAACTGTACGCGCCAGGCGCGGTTGACCTGGACCTGATTGCGATCATCAACCCAGGCGACGCGAAACTGGATCACGCGCTCCGGTTCAACAAGGCGTTCGAGTAATGACATCTGTCGGTAACGCGGGTGAGCTTCAAGGAAGGGCCAGAGGGTGGTCATCACTTCACGAACGGCCTGTGAGAACTCCGGCTGGTGCGGGTCGCGCTGTTCGACATACTGGAGAAATGATGCAAGAGAATGCGTCTGATCCATAGATATAAGAGTCTCTTATTGTTGTGGTGAATTTGTTGTGATGGTGGTGCGCAAAAAGCAGGCACTTTTGGACTATAACATTCGCAAGGCTGCATGCCGCAAGGGAAAAATCTGCACACCAGGCAAATTAATAATGGGTAGTCTGTCATAACTAAAAACGATGGGCAGGGAAATTAAAGTCCTGACGCAGAGATCCGTTATAGTAATGAGTGGCGTCAATCAGAAAGGACAAATTATGGCCCAAATTAAGTGGATAGCAGCAGCGTTACTGGTCGCTGCGTCAACCAGCGCGTTGGCTGAACGGTTACCGTCGGCGGGAATTGAGGTGAATGTGCCGCCGGAAGTGTTCAGCTCCGGTGGGCAGACGCAAACCACGCAGCCCTGCATGCAATGCTGCGTGTACGGTAATCAAAACTACAGCGAAGGGGCAGTTATCAAAACCGAGGGGGTGTTATTACAATGCCAGCGCGATGAGAAAACCCTTTCCACTAACCCGCTGGTGTGGCGGCGCGTGAAGCCATAAACGCTTCCAGCAGCGGAATATCCGCCGGAGCCAGCGCGAGTTTCAGCGCTTCGGCGGGTAAACACCACAGTAAATTCTGGTGATAGTGGCGTACCGGTTCACCGTAAAAATTCACCACGTGCCATGCGTGCAAATGAATCAACCGACCTGAAATCTCCCGCTGGTGGCTGGCAACATAGCGCGCCGGTACGGCGTCAATGCCTAACTCTTCCCGCAACTCTCGCGTCAGCGCCTGCGGCTGTGTTTCCCCGGCTTCTACCTTGCCACCGGCAAATTCCCACAGACCCGGTTGATCGGCGTGTTCTGGGCGCTGTGCCAGTAAAATTTTGCCATCGCGCTCAATGATGGCCGCTACGACATCCAGGGTTTTCAGAAGGGTCATTACTGCGTTCCGATAATGGGCTGGCTCCATTCGAACCAGCCGCCATCATACACGGCGATATCCGGCCAGCCGAGCGCACGGGCAATAAAAAAGGCAAACGAGGCGCGCCAGCCGGTACCGCAATAAAAAATCACTCGCTTATCGCCAGTGATATGCTGTTGTTGCCAGAGCGCGGCGATCTCAGACGGGTTTCGCACCGTGCCATCTGCATTGTGAAAATTGGTAATAAACTGGCTGTCGCCTGCTGCCTGCCCCCAGCGGGCACCGGGAATATCGCCGGTCGCGGCGATATAGTCATAACCGCTTGCGCGGCCGCTAAACTCAGGCCAACTGCGGATGCTGACCAGTACCGTACCCGGCTGCGTCAGCCGCTGTTGGGTTTGCTCCATATTAAGCAGTAACGCAGGTTGCGCCGGGAGACGTGCGCCGAAATCCATTTGCGGTTTAATGCCTGGCGCTGCGCCAGTTTGCCACGCAAAACCAACGTGCAACCAGCTCTGCCAGCCGCCATCAAGTAAGCGAACATCACAGACCCCGGCGTATAACAAAATATGCGCCAGCCGCTCTGCCGCATAATTGCCACGGCTGTAAAGGACGACGGTAATATCCGCGCGCAGACCATGATTGAGCAGCACCTTGCGTAATTGATCGGGCTCGACCACATTCCACAGCGGCAGGCTTTCTACTTCGCGGGTGTCGATATAATCCGCGCCGGGAATATGCCCGGCGCGATAGAGGTGTTCAGCGTCACATCCCACCTCCAGCAGCCGCCATTCGCCCTCCGGGGTAGCTGTGACCGGGCGATGTTGCAGCAGATCCGCCAGCCACGTTGCGCAAACCCACGGAGAAGGCGCGGGCGTCATCGGTCAGACCTTAAATTTGGCCCACACGGGTGCGTGGTCGGACGGTTTTTCCATGCTGCGAATGTCGTAATCAATACCGGTTTCAATGCAGCGCTCCGCCAGCGGTTGGCTTGCCAGCAGCAGATCGATACGCAGGCCGCGGTTATCGTCGAAACCTTTTGAGCGGTAATCAAACCACGAGAAGCGATCCTGTGTTTCCGGGTTAGCTTCGCGGAAGGTATCCACCAGCCCCCAGCCTTTCAGGCGCTCCATCCACTCACGCTCTTCCGGCAGGAAGGAGCATTTGCCCGTGCGCAGCCAGCGTTTGCGGTTCTCTTCGCCAATACCGATATCGAGGTCTGTCGGGCTGATGTTCATGTCACCCATGATCAACACTGGTTTTGCTTTATCCAGTTCGGTGTCGAGGTAGGTTTGCAAATCCTGGTAGAACTTCTCTTTCGCCGGGAATTTCAACGGATGGTCGCGGCTTTCGCCCTGCGGGAAATAACCGTTAATCACCGTGATATCGCCGATAGGCGAGGGGATCTCCGCCATGATAATGCGGCGCTGTGCCTCTTCACCGTCGTTCGGCCAGCCGCGGCGCACAGAGATCGGCGTCTCTTTGGTCAACAGTGCAACGCCGTAGTGACCTTTCTGTCCGTGGTAAAAAACGTTGTAACCCAGCCGTGCGACATCTTCGAGCGGGAACATATCATCGTGAACTTTGGTCTCCTGCAGGCCGATGACGTCCGGCTGATGTTGCTCAACCAGCGCTTCAAGCTGGTGAGGGCGGGCGCGCAGGCCATTGATATTAAAAGAGACGAATTTCATAGTCGCAGCCATTTAGCAGAGTGAAAGATGCAGAGATGTTAGCAGAATTTACATTTAACCACCGCCACTTATTGATATTGCCGCCGCCGATGCGCACTGGCGCAATTCGCGCCCTTATTTAGGGCGAAATGCACTAAAACAGGGCGCATGATGTAAATTAATTTCGCTGATGATCACAGTTCTATAATTAAAATTTCTAATTGCATAAACAGGCGTCTTTACTTGCTCTCCTCCTCAGTTGGATCTCTATTTATTCACTTTTTATGCAAATAAAGTGAATGGCGATAGGTTTTAAGTTGTTGAAATTTCGTTTTCGTAAGCCGTTTATGCATTTTTATCGCTGGCTGGCACGAACCGTGCAATCTACATTTACAGCGAAAACGTTCATATTCGTTAACATTTTATCAACTATTTATTTACCGGATGAGGTCGCTATGTCTCTGTCAATTACGCGTGAAAATTTTGATCAATGGATGTTGCCTGTCTACGCGCCTGCACCTTTTATTCCGGTACGTGGTGAAGGTTCCCGCCTGTGGGATCAGCAGGGAAAAGAGTATGTCGATTTTGCCGGTGGGATTGCGGTGAATGCGCTGGGGCATGCGCATCCTGCTTTGTGTAAAGCGTTAAGCGAGCAGGCGGCAAAGTTCTGGCATACCGGCAACGGTTACACCAATGAGCCGGTACTGAAACTGGCGAAACGCCTGCTGGACGCTACTTTCGCCGATCGCGCTTTCTTTTGTAACTCCGGTGCTGAGGCGAATGAAGCGGCGCTGAAGCTGGCGCGCAAATATGCGCATGACACTTTCGGCCCGCAGAAAAGCGGCATTGTCGCGTTCAAAAATGCGTTCCATGGACGCACCTTATTTACCGTCAGCGCGGGCGGGCAACCTGCCTATTCGCAAGATTTTGCGCCGTTGCCGCCGCAAATCCAGCATGCGCAGTTCAACGATCTGGCTTCCGCCAGCGCATTAATTAATGACGAAACCTGTGCCGTTATTGTCGAGCCGATGCAGGGCGAAGGCGGTGTGGTACCTGCCAGCAAGGCGTTTTTGCAAGGGCTGCGCGAGCTATGCAACCGCCATAACGCGCTGCTGATTTTTGATGAAGTGCAAACCGGCGTTGGCCGCACCGGCGAACTGTATGCCTATATGCATTACGGCGTGACGCCGGATGCGCTGACCACGGCAAAAGCGTTGGGCGGCGGTTTCCCGATTGGCGCGATGCTGACCACCGAACAGTTTGGCAAAGTGATGAATGTCGGCACCCACGGTACGACCTACGGCGGTAACCCGCTGGCGGGCGCGGTGGCCGGTGCGGTGCTCGATATCGTCAACACACGGGAAACCCTGACTGGCGTGAAGCAACGCCATCAATGGTTTACGGAACAGCTTTCGGCGATCAATGACCGTTATCACCTGTTCAGTGAAATCCGCGGCTTAGGGTTGCTGATCGGTTGCCAACTGGTTCCAGAATATGCCGGAAAAGCAAAACAACTTTCACAACTGGCGGCGGCGGAAGGCGTAATGGTGTTGATTGCCGGTGGTAATGTGCTGCGCTTTGCTCCGGCGTTGAACATCAGCGAAGAAGAGATCCGCGACGGGCTTGTACGTGTTGCCCGCGCCTGTGAAAAATTCACTGCGGAGAGTGCATCATGATGGTGATCCGTCCTGTCGCCGCAGGCGATTTACCGGCGCTGCTGCGGCTGGCCGGGAAAACCGGTGGCGGCCTGACGTCGTTGCCTGTTGATGAAGCAACGCTTGCTGCGCGGATTGAGCGTTCGCAACGTACCTGGCAAGGCGAGTTGCCGAAGGGCGAGCAAGGGTACGTTTTTGTGCTGGAAGAGACGCAAAGCGGCGAGGTGGCGGGGATTTGCGCCATTGAAGTCGCGGTGGGTCTGAACGATCCCTGGTATAACTACCGGGTCGGGACACAGGTGCACGCCTCGAAAGAGCTGAATGTCTATAACGCGTTGCCGACGCTGTTTCTCAGTAACGATCACACCGGCAGCAGCGAACTCTGCACGCTGTTTCTCGATCCCGCCTGGCGTAAAGAGGGCAACGGCTATCTGTTGTCGAAATCGCGTTTCCTGTTTATGGCGGCGTTTCGCGAGCGCTTCAATGAGAAAGTGGTGGCGGAGATGCGCGGCGTGATTGACGAGCACGGTTATTCGCCGTTCTGGGAGAGCCTGGGCAAGCGTTTCTTTTCGATGGAGTTCAGCCGGGCGGATTACCTGTGCGGCACCGGGCAAAAAGCCTTTATCGCAGAGCTGATGCCAAAGCACCCTATTTATACCCACTTCCTTTCACAAGAGGCGCAAGAGGTGATTGGCGAGGTGCATCCGCAAACGGCACCGGCCCGTGCGGTGCTGGAAAAAGAGGGCTTTCGCTACCGTAACTATGTCGACATTTTTGATGGCGGGCCGACGCTGGAATGCGATGTCGACCGGGTGCGGGCGATTCGCAAAAGCCGCCTGGTTGCAGCGGGCGAAGGGCGGCGCGCACCGGGCGAATGGCCTGCGTGTATGGTCTCCAATGAGCAGTATCAGCAATTCCGGGCCATGCTTATCTATGCGGATCCGAACACCGAGCGGTTGCTATTAACGGCTGCCGAACTGGATGCGCTGAAGTGTCAGCCGGGGGATACCGTGCGGTTGGTGCGCCTGTGTGCCGAAGAGAAAAGTGGCGAGGAGAAAACAAAATGAGTTTATGGATTAAGGGTGACTGGGTCACAGGCCAGGGCGAACGTCGTATCAAAACGAACCCGGTCAGTCACGAAGCGCTGTGGCACGGTTTTGATGCTGATAGTGAGCAAGTGGCGCTGGCGTATCAGGCCGCACGCGACGCTTTCCCGCAGTGGGCGCGGCAGGCTTTTACTGAGCGCCAGGCCATTGTTGAGAAATTCGCGGCGCTGCTGGAGACCAACAAAGCGGCGCTGACCGACATTATCGCCCGCGAGACCGGTAAGCCGCGCTGGGAAGCGGCGACCGAAGTGACGGCAATGATCAACAAAGCCACCATATCGGTAAAGGCGTACCACACGCGCACCGGTGAACAACATACAGAGATGGCCGATGGTGCTGCGACATTGCGCCATCGCCCGTATGGCGTGCTGGCTGTCTTCGGCCCGTATAACTTCCCCGGCCATCTGCCGAATGGGCATATTATCCCGGCGCTGCTTGCAGGTAATACCGTGATCTTTAAACCCAGCGAACTCACGCCATGGACCGGTGAAGCGGTGGTCAAACTCTGGGAGCAAGCAGGTTTACCCGCAGGCGTGCTGAATCTGGCGCAGGGCGGGCGAGAAACCGGCCAGGCGCTGAGCGCATTACCGGGGCTGGACGGATTGTTATTTACCGGCAGCGCCAATACGGGATATCAATTGCATCGCCAGCTTGCCGGGCAGCCAGAAAAAATCCTCGCGCTGGAGATGGGCGGCAACAACCCGCTAATTGTTGAAGATCCTGACGATATTGATGCCGCAGTACATCTGGCGATCCAGTCAGCATTTATCACCGCCGGGCAGCGCTGTACCTGCGCGCGTCGCTTACTGGTTAAGCGTTCTAAAGCGGGCGATGACTTTCTGATGCGGTTGGTAGAAGTGAGTGCGCGACTGCAACCGCAGGCATGGGATGCGGAACCCGCGCCGTTTCTCGGTGGCTTGATTTCACCCCAGGCGGCGCAGCATGTTTATCAGGCCTGGCAGGCGCACGAAGCGCGCGGCGGTAAAACTTTGTTGGCACCGCGTCTGTTGGCGGAAGGAACCTCGCTCCTGACGCCGGGGATTATCGAGATGACCGACGTTGCGGGAGTACCGGATGAAGAAGTCTTTGGCCCGCTGCTGTGTGTCTGGCGCTACGACAATTTTGATCAGGCGATCCGCATGGCGAATGACACGCGCTACGGGCTGGCTTGCGGATTGATTTCACCGGATCGGCAAAAGTTTGATCAACTGTTGCTCGAAGCACGTGCCGGGATCGTCAACTGGAACAAGCCGTTGACCGGTGCGGCCAGTACCGCGCCGTTTGGCGGCGTGGGCGCGTCGGGGAATCATCGCGCCAGTGCGTGGTATGCGGCGGATTACTGTGCGTGGCCGATGGCGAGCCTGGAATCTCCGGCACTGGCGCTACCGCAAACGCTCAGCCCGGGGCTTGATTTCTCCCGCGAGGCGCAACCATGAAAGCGCGTGAAGTCAATTTCGACGGCCTGGTCGGGCTAACGCACCATTACGCCGGATTGTCTTTCGGGAATGAAGCCTCAACCAAACATCGCTTTCAGGTTTCCAACCCGAAACTGGCGGCAAAGCAAGGGCTACTGAAGATGAAAGCGCTCGCCGACGCCGGTTTTCCGCAGGCGGTGATCCCGCCGCAGGAACGTCCCAATGTGGCCGTGTTGCGCCAGCTTGGTTTCTGTGGCAGCGATGAGCAAGTGGTGGAAAAAGCTGCGGCACACGCGCCGCAGATCCTCTCTGCTGCCAGTTCGGCATCGGCGATGTGGGTCGCGAACGCTGCTACCGTCTGCCCGTCGGCTGATGCGCAGGATGGCAAAGTGCATCTCACGGTTGCTAACCTGAACAATAAATTCCACCGTGCGATGGAAGCCCCGACGACAGAAGCGCTGCTGCGCGCCATCTTCCGGGATGAAACGGCGTTTACCGTGCATCCTGCGCTGCCGCAGGTTGCCATGTTTGGCGATGAAGGTGCCGCGAACCATAACCGTTTTGGCGGTAATTACGGCGAAGCGGGTGTGCAACTCTTCGTTTACGGCAGAGAGTACGCAAGCCTGGATGCTCCGGCGCGCTATCCGGCGCGCCAGACGCGGGAAGCCAGCGAAGCGGTGATGCGTATCAACCAGGTGCGCGCAGAGCAGGTGGTTTTTGCCCGGCAAAACCCGGATGTTATCGATCTGGGCGTGTTTCATAACGATGTGATTGCCGTTTCGAACCGCCAGGTGTTTTTTTGTCACGAATTGGCTTTTGCCGAACAATCTCGTTTGCTGGCAGAGCTACACTCAAAAGTACCGGGATTTATGGCGATTCAGGTTCCGCAGCAGGCTGTTTCTGTCACCGATGCAGTGGCAACGTATCTGTTTAACAGCCAACTGCTGAGCCGTGATGATGGCAGCATGATGCTGGTGCTGCCCCAGGAGTCACAGCAACATGCCGGTGTGTGGCGCTATCTGAACACGCTGCTGGCGCAGGATAACCCGATCAGCGAGCTCAAAGTATTTGACCTGCGTGAAAGCATGGCGAACGGCGGTGGTCCGGCGTGCCTGCGCTTACGTGTGGTACTGACCGAGGCGGAACAGCGGGCCGTTAACCCGGCGGTGATGATGAATGGCAGTTTGTTTGCCACCCTCAATGACTGGGTGGATCGGTACTACCGCGATCGGCTGACGCAAGCGGATTTAGCCGATCCGCAGCTTTTACGCGAGGGGCGGGAAGCGCTGGACCGATTAACGCAGTTGTTGAATCTGGGATCGGTGTATCCCTTCCAGCGTTAACCGGAGGCTGTATGGATAACTTTCTTGCTGCGACGCTTGCGGGCGATATCCCGCGAAAAATGTCAGGGGAGTCGGGCGGTATTCACTGGTTGTGGCACGAACAAGGGATTCTTGAGCTGATCCCGAAACAAGCTGTCGGGCGATCTCTGGTCATCTCTTGTGCTATCCATGGTAACGAAACCGCGCCGGTGGAGATGCTGGATCTGTTGCTTAAAAATGTGCTTTCGGGCGAGCAGCCACTCACCTGGAGGCTGCTGGTAATCCTTGGAAATCCGCAGGCGCTGGCGCAGAACAAGCGATTTTTGCATAACGATCTCAACCGGATGTTTGGTGGCCGCTGGCAGCAGTTGCCATCGAATGATGAAACGGTGCGTGCCGCCCAGCTTGAACGGGCGATGACCCATTTCTTTGCGGCGGGCGACGAGGAGGAGCGCTGGCATCTGGATTTGCACACCGCGATTCGCGGTTCGCACCATGTCCGCTTTGGTGTGCTGCCGCAGCGGGCGGAGCCGTGGGATGAACTGTTTCTGGAGTGGTTGGGTGATGCCGGGCTGGAGGCGCTGGTGTTTCACCAGGCGGCAGGTGGTACGTTTACACATTACAGCTGCGAGCATTTTAACGCCCTGGCTTGCACTCTGGAGCTCGGTAAAGCGTTGCCGTTTGGTGAAAACGATTTAAGCCAGTTCCAGCGTACGGCCTGGACGTTGGCCGCGTTACTGGCGGGCGAACCTGCGCCAGACACGGAAAATACGCCGCTGCGCTATCGGGTGGTGCAGCAACTGACCCGCCACAGTGACGCGTTTAAACTTTTTATGAGTGCAGATACGCTCAATTTTACCGCCTTCAATGCGGGCACCTTGTTGGCCGAGGATCGCGGCGAGCGGTATGTGGTGCAACATGAGCAGGAGTATGTTTTGTTCCCAAATCCGAATGTTGCCGTTGGTTTACGCGCCGGGTTAATGCTCGAGAAAATTAATTAAACAGTAAGCCCTGTTTATACAGGGCTTATTTTCATGCTTTTCTTAAATAAATTACAGAATTATCCTGTTGAAGCGCTTTATTAATAAATCACTTTAATTTAAGATTTTCAATAATTCCTTTTTAATCAGTGCATTGAATATTTAATTTTCTACTCTCCACGGTTTATCCTTATTTCCTTCATATTTGACCTAAAAACGTTATTTACACTTTCATTGTTTTACCGTCGCTCTGATTAATTGACGATAAAGCCAGTAAAGTGAATAGCGTCAACACGGCAACCGCCGTAAGAAAAACCGAAGTAAGGAATAAAATTATGCGTAAATTGACTGCTCTGTTTGTTGCCTCTACCCTGGCTTTTGGCGCTGCAGGTCTGGCTCATGCTGCGGATACCACCTCCGCACCTGCCGACGAGAAACCAATGATGCATCACAAAGGTAAAGGCCCGCATGACATGATGTTCAAAGGTCTGAACCTGACCGATGCGCAGAAACAGCAAGTCCGCGATATCATGAAAAGCCAGCGCGAAGAGATGAAACGCCCACCAGTTGAAGAGATGCGCGCAATGCATGACATCATTACCAGCGACAGCTTTGACCGTGCGAAAGCCGAAGCGCAAATCACCAAAATGGAACAGCAGCATAAAGAGGGCATGCTGAAACGCATGGAGACCCAGAACAAGATTTACAACATTCTGACCCCGGAACAGAAAAAGCAGTTCAATGCTAATTTTGAGAAGCGTCTGACAGAACATCCGGCGCCGGAAGGTAAAATGCCTCCTGCACCTGCTGAATAATTCAGCGACCCTCCTTAAGACCGCCGGTTTTGCCCATCGCTTGTTTTACGTGATGGGCAGAACCGGCGGTTTTTTCTTGTCCCCCCTCTTGCCAGCCGCTACTGGCGCGGTATTCTCGTTGAATCCTTTTTTTTAGTGATGTTACTTATCTGAAATTTATGATTTTTTACATGTCTCATTACACAGTAGCCTAAGGCAAATCGTGTCGGCTGCCGATAACTCACACATGGCAAAGTAAACAATAACAATGATGCAGGCTGCCCGAAGAAGCAGCGGCGCAGGTGAAGCACCGCGCCATTCAGGAGTGATGATGGAATTCTTTGATATCCGTAAAATGCCGGTAAATCTCTGGCGTAATGGGGCGGGTGAAACCCGAGAAATTTGCTGTTTTCCGCCGGCAACACGTGATTTTAACTGGCGAGCCAGTATCGCTTCGCTGGCCAGTAACGGTGATTTTCCGCAATTTCCCGGCGTGGATCGGGTAATAACCCTCATTGAAGGTGGCGAAGTGACGCTGAATGGGGGAGGTACTTTTAGCCACACGCTTAAACGTTACCAGCCCTTTACTTTTGCCGGTGAGCAGCCAGTCAGAGCCGAGCTTTGCGACGGACAAATGTCGATGGATTTTAATGTGATGACGCGGCGCGATCGCTGCCGGGCGAAAGTCCGTATCGCCGATCGTACCTTTACCACTATTGGTACACGCGGGGGCGTTATTTTCGTTCTGAGTGGAGCGTGGCAATTGGGTGATAAATTGTTAACCGCCGATCAGGGTGCTTATTGGCAAGAAGGGCGGCAAACTCTGCGGTTGCTAAAGTCTGAAGGGCAGTTACTGTTCAGTGAAATTACCTGGCTGGCCGGTCATTAATCCAGTTCGATTATTTCATAATCACCGGAAAGCAGCGGTTTGCAGAGAATTTTGTAGCCATCATGATCGAAACCCGCCGGTAAACGCAGCAGTTGCGCGGCAGCGGCGGGCTCATCAACTGAACCTAACCATAGCCAGTTGTGGATGATATGGTACTGCGTCATTCCCGCAGCGCTCTCTTTCAGCCCAATTGGACCGCGCCACGGCCAGCAGACCAATTGCAAACGCGCCATCGCGGCGGCGAAGCGCTCATCATGTGCTTCACGCGTCTCTTTTCCACAGCATGCCCCGGCGCAGCGCTGTAACGCGGATCGAAAACAAGGCCGGCCACGCGTTAGCGATTCCAGACCCAGCAGCCCATAGCACAGCTTTTCGTCATCAGCGATAGATTGCAGCGCTTGCAATGCGGCGCGACGGTTGGCAAACAGGCCATACAAATCTGGGGAGGAGGAGAAATCTACTTCTTTGGCATACACCACCAGTGGTTTTTCACCGCTAAGGCGCAGCGAGCAGAGTTGGCGATTACGGCGCAGACGCTTATTAAACAGTGGCTGTTGTTCTTTAATTAGTCGCGCTTCGAGCAGCAGCGCGCCAATCTCACCGGCAGTGCAAATCCAGGTAATCCGCCGCGACTGGCGCAGCATAGCCGCTTCATCGGGCGTGCGCAGATGCGACAGTACACGGCTGCGGATATTGACGCTTTTACCGATATAGAGCGGCATTGCTTCGCTTTCGCCGTGGAAAATATAGACACCGGGCTGCCTGGGCATTGCTTCCAGCCACGGACGAAGATGTTCTGGATATTCATAGATTGCCGCCGCTTCGAATTCAAGACGCGGGGCTGATTGACGCCTGACCACAAAATACTCCTGATACTGTTTGTCTATCCAGTATAGCAGTCAATAAGTGGCTAAAAAAGAGGCGGCTTGCGCCGCCTGCGGGTTATTTCTTTTTCCAGAAATCGTCGAATACAGTAATCGGCGGGCGACGTTTGTGTTCCGTTTTCACATACCAGCCTTCAATGATTTTCGCAATACTGGCATCCAGCGTTTTCCCTTCCAGATAATCATCGATATTTTCGTAGGTGACGCCCAGTGCGGCTTCATCCGGCAGGGAGGGGCGATCATCTTCCAGATCGGCCGTTGGCGCTTTTTTATAAAGATGTTCCGGGCAGCCCAGGTAAGCCAGCAACTGTTTACCCTGGCGTTTGTTCAGACGGAAAAGCGGGTTGATATCAGTGCCGCCATCGCCATATTTGGTGAAGAAACCGGTCACCGCTTCGGCGGCATGGTCGGTGCCAACCACCACGCCTTTCGTCATGCCAGCAATGCTGTATTGCGCTTTCATACGCTCGCGCGCTTTTTCATTGCCGCGCACGAAATCGCTCAGTTCGATGCCCGTTTCACGCAGCGCTTGCTCGCTTGCCAGCACCGAGGCTTTGATATTGACGGTAAGGACGCGATCCGGCTGAATAAACGCGATGGCATCCTGGCAATCCTGCTCATCCGCTTGCTTACCGTAAGGCAGACGGACGGCGATAAATTGATACGCTTGATTGCCCGTTTCCTGGCGCAGTTCGCTGATGGCCGTTTGACTGATTTTCCCGGCTAGCGTGGAATCCTGGCCGCCGCTGATGCCAAGTACCAGCGTTTGCAAAAAAGGATAGGTTTTCAGATAGGTTTTCAGGAAATCCACGCTGCGGCGAACTTCTTCTTCGGCGTTGACTGTGGGCTTCACGCCTAACGCCTGAATAATCTCTTGTTGCAGAGTCATTTACCCCTCCGTTGTGTTGTCCTGCTAAATAGATAATAGGGCCAAATTAACCCTTTGGCGGTAAAACGACAAGGATCACAGATTTGAGTGCCGCAAATTAAGGCGTTTTAGTAGCTTATCGTGCTTTT
The DNA here is from genome assembly GCF_004331415.1 of Kosakonia quasisacchari. Taxonomy (GTDB): domain Bacteria; phylum Pseudomonadota; class Gammaproteobacteria; order Enterobacterales; family Enterobacteriaceae; genus Kosakonia; species Kosakonia quasisacchari. Next base: position 65,420 of record NZ_SJOP01000016.1, on the reverse strand, counting down.
ATTAGATTTCTCCGAAAGTTATGCCAATGCTGTCTGTTAGTTGAAAAATGCAATTTTATATTCCAGGCTTAGATAACACGCTGATACACAAGCGGATACAAAAGAGGATGGAATATGAATAAGAACATCGCAGGAATTCTGGGCGCAGCTGCAGTGCTGACTATGCTGGCGGGTTGTACGGCTTACGATCGTGCAAAAGATCAGGTTTCACAGCCAGTCGTGAAAGATGTGAAAAAAGGCATGAGCCGCCAGCAAGTTATGCAGGTTGCGGGCCGTCCTTCTTCTGAAGTTACGATGATCCACGCGCGCGGGACTTGCCAGACCTATATTCTGGGTCAACGTGACGGCAAAACCGAAACCTATTTCGTTGCGCTGGATGAAACTGGTCATGTCATGAACTCCGGCTACCAGACCTGCGCCGAGTATGATACTGACCCGCAAGTTAAGCAGTAATTTCGGTTTATCGCCTGAGCAAATAAAAAACCGGCCATTTGGCCGGTTTTTTATGGGTGCAACAGGGGTTACGCCGGGACACTATCGATTTTGCTGATGCGCGACCAAACGCGGTGCGCAGCAAGATGCGTCAGAAAATCATCGATAAAGTTCGCCGTAGCGTTATCCGCCTCGACAATACCGTCTTCTCCCTGGTCATCCACATCCAGTAAGCGCTTAAACTGCCGCGCATCTCCCGCCAGCGCGATAGTTTTCAGATGCTTATAGGCTTCCAGCAGGTAATATTTCGCGTCGCCATTTTGCAGGATATCGCTGATATCCCCGCCGGGAACAATGACGCCATCGACCGTCAGAGACGGTGAGCCAGCGAAGGTGGCGGCAATCGGTAATTCGGATCCATCATCCGCAGTCACTTTCCCCATTCGCGCATAGAGCAGTTTGCTATGAACACCTTTGGCTTTCAGGCCCTGCAATACGTTGAGTACATCCGTCGCGCTGACCTTATCATGCAGTAATACCGCTACCACCCGGCCTTTCACGTTGCCATCGGGGATGGCATAAAGACTCAGCGAAGGATCTTTTTTTAACCCATTGACTTCCGGCGGTGGGGCAATGTTCAACTGATCGTCGCTCAACGTGATACCGAGATTTTCTGCCACACTTTGCGCCAGATGAACGTCAATGTGCGCCAGTTGATCTACCACGCGTTCGCGAATATACGCCCGTACCACTTTGCTCAGCTCAAAGCTAAAAGCGTCAATAATATGGCGTTGTTCAAACGGCGTCTGGCTTAACCAGAACAGGCGCGGATGAGCATAATATTCACCGAATGAGGGGCTGCGTTCACGGATTTTTTCCCCTTCGACGCGCTCCTGGTAAGTCTCGAAACCACCACGTTTTGGACCAGGCGGTGTTTCCCGCGGCCAGTTATCATTGATGGAGTTCGGCTCATAGTTAGCAGGGTTTGTGTCAATCTCCATGCGGTGCATGCCGTCGCGCTGCAAGTTATGGTACGGACACGTTGGGCGATTGATGGGAATTTCATGGAAGTTCGGCCCACCAAGCCGGCTGATTTGCGTATCGGTATAGGAGAACAAACGCCCCTGCAGCAGCGGGTCATTGGTAAAATCGAGGCCCGGCACGATATGCCCTGGATGGAACGCTGCCTGCTCGTTTTCGGCAAAGAAGTTATCCGGGTTGCGGTTTAATACCATTTTTCCGACGCGCTGCACGGGAACCAGCTCTTCGGGAATCAGTTTGGTCGGGTCCAACAGGTCGAAATCAAATTTGAATTCATCCTCTTCCGGGATCAGTTGTAGGCCCAGCTCAAACTCCGGGTAATCGCCGGCTTCAATGGCTTCCCATAACTCGCGGCGGTGGAAATCCGGATCGCGCCCGGTTAGTTTTTGTGACTCATCCCACACCAGGGAAGCTTTGCCTGCCAGTGGTTTCCAGTGGAAGCGGACAAACGTGGCTTTGCCTTCGGCGTTGATCAAGCGAAATGTGTGTATCCCAAAACCTTCCATCGTGCGATAGCTGCGCGGAATGCCGCGATCGGACATCGCCCACATCACGTTGTGTAAGGTTTCCGGTTGCAACGAAACATAGTCCCAGAAGGTGTCATGCGCGCTTTGACCTTGCGGGATCGCCCAGTGCGGCTCCGGTTTTACCGCATGGACAAAATCGGGGAATTTGTGCGCATCCTGGATGAAAAAGACCGGCGTATTGTTGCCGACCAGGTCAAAAATGCCTTCTTCGGTATAAAACTTGGTGGCAAATCCACGAATATCACGAACGGTATCCGCTGAACCCGCGCCGCCCTGCACCGTGGAAAAACGGACAAATACCGGGGTAATTTTCTCCGCATCAGAGAGAAAATCCGCTTTGGTTATATCGCTCAGGCTACGATAAGGCTGAAAATAGCCATGCGCCGCCGATCCGCGTGCATGCACGATACGTTCTGGGATACGTTCGTGGTCGAAATGGGTGATTTTCTCCCGCAGAATAAAATCTTCCAGCAGTGTCGGGCCGCGTTTTCCCGCGCGCAGGGAGTTTTGGTCATCGGCGATGCGCACGCCCTGGTTAGTGGTGAGGGGATAATTCTCGCCACCCTTTCGGTAAGGCTCCAGCGCGTTCAGTTTGTCATTCGACGTATCCGGCGCTTTCATGCTCCCCGGCGCGGTCGGTTGCTCGCCAGGTGCTGTGGGGCTCGGAGAAGGGCGGTGAGAATTATCTTCGGGTGCCAGTGAGTCCAGCCCTGGGCGGGATTCGTTAGCATCATGAACCGGGGCGTGGTGATGAGGGTCTTTTTCATTGTGCGACATTGAACTCGTCTCCTGTTTTCATTGCTGAAAAATGGTCGATGTTTCCTTAAAACCCTTCTAACTATAGAACAACATGCTGCATTGACCTGGCGAATCAGGAGTCAACACGGGAGTGAAAAATCAGAGAAAGTGGTTCCAGGCGCGACGCACAAGCTCACAATCGGCTATGATAGGTCTTTAATGTTTGTAGAATTTGTTTGTAGAACGCATCGCTTATGAAATCTTATCGTCAACAAAACCGAGCCATTATCAGCTATGTCCCGCGTGTCGAACCGGCTCCCCCCGATCACGCCTCAAAAGTGGATGGCTATCGTGATGTCTGGTTGCTGCGGGGTAAGTATGTGGCGTTTGTGTTGATGGGGGAAAAGTTTCGCCGCTCGCCGGTCTTTAGCGTCCCGGAAGCTGCTCAGCGCTGGGCGATGCAGATGCGCCAGGAAGGCGAGGTAGACGAAGCGTAAAAAAAACCGCCTGACATTGCAGGCGGTTTTCATTATTCACCGGTGCCGCCTCGACGGATAGGGGCATCGGTCATTCCATTCCGGGTGTTTAACGGTGCGCCAGTTCGGCGTCGTCTTCACTGTCCAGTACGGTTTTATCGGTCTGTTTCAGCCACTGGCTGGTCAGCGTACCGGCGGTCATTGAGCCGCTCACGTTCAGGGCAGTTCGGCCCATATCGATAAGCGGTTCAACGGAAATGAGCAGCGCCACCAGCGTCACTGGCAGGCCCATTGCAGGCAGCACGATAAGCGCGGCAAAAGTCGCACCACCTCCAACACCTGCCACACCGGCGGAACTGACGGTGACGATCCCAACCAGGGTAGCAATCCACAGCGGATCCAGCGGGTTAATGCCAACGGTGGGAGCTACCATCACGGCCAGCATCGCCGGGTAAAGGCCTGCGCACCCGTTTTGCCCAATGGTTGCGCCAAAGGAGGCTGAGAAGCTGGCGATGGATTCCGGCACGCCCAGACGACGGGTTTGCGCTTCCACGTTCAGCGGAATGGATGCTGCGCTGGAGCGGCTGGTGAAAGCAAATGTCAGAACAGGCCATACCTTACGGAAGAATTTCAGCGGGCTAACGCCGTTCACACCAAGCAGCAGACCGTGCACCACAAACATAATGCCCAGGCCAAGGTAAGAGGCGATAACAAAGCTACCCAGCTTAATGATGTCCTGAATGTTAGAACCAGCGACAACTTTGGTCATCAACGCCAGCACGCCATACGGCGTCAATTGCATCACCAGGCGTACCAGTTTCATCACCCAGCTTTGCAGCGTATCGATAGAGGTCAGTACACGCTGGCCTTTCGGCGCATCATCTTTCAACAATTTCAGCGCTGCGACACCGAGGAACGCAGCAAAGATAACGATGCTGATAATTGACGTTGGGTTTGCGCCTGTCAGGTCGGCAAACGGATTTTTAGGTACAAAGGAGAGCAGCAGTTGCGGCACGGTGAGATCGGCTACTTTGCCGACATAGTTGCTCTGAATGGCGTTCAAACGCGCGGTTTCTGCCGTACCCTGTACCAGACCTTCTGCCGTCAAACCGAACAGATTGGTCACCAGCACGCCCACCAATGCGGCGATCAGCGTCGTGAACAGCAATGTGCCGATGGTCAGAAAACTGATTTTGCCCAGTTGTGACGCGTTATGCAGACGCGCAACGGCACTCAAAATTGAAGCGAAAACCAGTGGCATGACAATCATTTGCAGCAACTGGACATAGCCATTGCCGACCACGTTGAACCACTGGATGGAATCTTTCAGTACCGGGTTATCAGAACCATAAATAGCCTGCAGCGCGAGGCCAAAGACCACACCGAGACCTAAACCCACCAGTACTTTTTTTGCCAGGCTCCACTGTTTGTGACGCGCCTGCGCCAGCAAAAACAGCAGTGCCACGAACACAACGACGTTCGCGATTAATAGAAAATTCATCCCCTTTCTCCTGATATCATTATTCGGTCAGCCTTCTCGGCCGCTCCTGTGGCGCAAGGTTAGCAGAAGTGTTGAAACGGTCTTATATCCAAATGGAATGGGTTATATCGAAATAAGGAGGAATGGCGATTTAATGCTCTGATTGCTGATGAATAAAGCGATTAAACTGATTTTGTAGCGACATTATCATCTGTGATGACCAGCGGACTGCACCGTTTTCGGGCAATGTTTGTGGCATCCAAATCGCGTAAGTAAATAGCGCCATACATAATACGCGTTCCAGTTGATTACCTTTTTGCGGTGCCAGCAGCGGCAGGCGAAAGCGCCAGCGACAGGGCCAGAGCAGCGGTACGCCAGCAGGGGTAAGCATATCCGCCAGAATATGGCTGAGATAACCGACCACCATTCCCTGTAGCGCATCGGCGGGCACAATCCAGCTTTCTGGCACTTTTAAATAGAAGAGTGTCAGCGCCAGAAAAACCGCCAGCAGGCTATGCGTAAATCCGCGATGCCCGAAAGCGCGGGCGACAGGTTTTGATATCCATTTCAGGCGTTGCCCGAGAAAAGATTTCGGATGGTCGATATCCGGCAGTAGGCAGGTGAGAATAGCGGACGGGACAATATGCCACCAGTCTCCCTGGGCGAGGACGGGCGTTAACTCAGCGTTTTTGGAAAACACCGCGCAAGCAATGGAAAAAAGCAGGTGTCCTTCCGCCGTCATGGTCAAACTCACTCAACTGTTGATGTATACAGTATAGGATGTTTGTACAGTAGGCGGAAGAGGTGACGGTGTAACTCTTTGTCACAATCCTGATTGTTTAACGCGCCAGCCAGCCACCATCGACGGCAAGGGTGTAACCATTGATATAATCCGCCGCTCTGGAGGCCAGAAACACCGCCGCGCCTTTCAGATCTTCTGGTTCTCCCCAGCGCCCGGCCGGGATACGGTCAAGGATTTCCTGGCTGCGTTCCGCATCTTCCCGCAATTGCTGGGTGTTATTTGTCGCCATATAGCCTGGTGCGATCGCGTTAACGTTAATCTGATGTGCTGCCCATTCGTTTGCCAGTAAACGCGTCAGCCCCATGACGCCGCTCTTGGACGCCGTATATGAAGGTACACGAATGCCACCCTGGTACGAGAGCATCGAAGCGATATTGATGATTTTCCCGCCATTACCCTGGGCAATAAATTGCCGAGCCACCGCCTGAGAGAGAAAAAAGACCGTTTTCAGGTTCAGGTTCATCACGTCATCCCAGTCTTGTTCACTGAAATCAATGGCATCGCAGCGGCGAATCGTGCCCGCGTTATTCACCAAAATATTGATGTGCCCAAATGTCGCAACGGCTTGCTTAACCACCTCATCAAGACCGTGCTGGTGGCGAAGGTCGGCCTGAATAGCATGGAAACGGCGTCCTAACGCCTGCACGCGGGAGGCGGTTTCCTGCGGCACTTTGCGGCCAACACCGACAATATCGCAGCCCGCTTCTGCAAGCCCTAATGCCATTCCCTGACCCAGCCCGGTGTCACATCCGGTGACGATAGCCACTTTACCCGCAAGCTTAAAGGCTTCCAGTATCATATTTACTCCGGCGTTATAAATTGTTGTCATGGGCATCTGCGCCTGAAGATCAGGATAGAAGGCGGGCAAAGAAAACACAAATAAAAATGAAATGACGTTTCAAAATTGAGAGGTGATGGGGTGATCTGTATCACCCCACAGGAGAACTAGCCGTGAAGATGCGTGAGAGTGAGTTGCTCGAGGCTTTCTAGTTTCACGTTAGCAAGCACGTAACGCGGGTCCGCGCGATGTTCGGCATCCGGCACAACGATGGAACGCATCCGCGCGGCTTTGCTGGCAATCATGCCGTTAACCGAATCTTCCAGCGCCACACAGGTGAGCGGGTCTACGCCCAGTTTTGCCGCGCAGTCCAGATAAACCTGCGGGTGCGGCTTGCTGTAGGGCAACTTTTCCGCTGAGGCGAGTGCGTCGAAACTGTCGCGCAGATCGAACATGGTCAGCACTTTTTCCAGCATATGCAGCGGTGATGCGGATGCCAGCCCAACCGCCAGCCCGCTGCTTTTACACAGCGCGATGGCTTCACGCACGCCCGGCAACAATGGACGCTCTTCTTCAACCAGTGAGATGGCGTGCTGAATGATTCTGTCGGTGACTTCCTGACGGCTCGGACCATTCCAGGGCTGCTGGGCATACCACAACTCAACCACCATATCGATGCGCAGGCCAAGTGTATCCGGTAACTCATTGCGCCTTGAAATGTCGACCCCAAGGCTTGCGACAACGTCCAGTTCGGCGCGATCCCAGAGCGGTTCTGAGTCAATCAGTAATCCATCCATATCAAAAATGGCAGCAAGAATTTGTCGCGGGGCAGACATAACACCTCTCTATTAACGGATTTCGCAGGGATAAAACCGAAATTATGGTTAAGCATTCATCATACTGCCTTTAAAGATCAGGCGAAAATAGTTATCAGCAGGTAGACTAAGGCGCAAACAGTGCGTCACTTACAAGGGGAATCCATGACGTATCAACAAGCTGGACGCATCGCTGTGCTGAAACGCGTTCTGGGTTGGGTGATTTTTATTCCAGCCGTCATTTCGACAATTATTTCTGTACTGAAGTTTATGTACGATCACAGCGAAAAACAGCCGGGTATCAATGCTGTGATGCTTGATTTTGCCCATGTAATCATTGAGATGATGCGTTTTAACACGCCATTCCTGAATCTTTTTTGGTACAACTCACCAACGCCAGATTTCCACCAAAGCCTGAACATCATGTTCTGGATTATCTATGTGCTGATCTTTGTCGGGCTGGCGCTGCAGGCGTCCGGTGCGCGCATGAGCCGCCAGGCACGTTTTCTGCGTGAAGGTGTGGAAAATCAGATGATCCTGGAGAAAGCCAAAGGCCCGGAAGGGTTAACGCGTGAGCAGATTGAAGCACGCATTGTAGTGCCGCATCACACTATCTTTCTGCAAATTTTTCCGCTTTATGTATTGCCAGTGATGATTATTGTTGCAGGCTATTTCTTCTTTACACTGCTCGGTTTCCTGTAATCCCCAAACCCGAGGTGTTGCGCCCCGGGTCTGAGAACCACATTCACGCCGCCAGCACGCGATCCAGCGCTTTTTGTGCATTCAGCAGATGCTCGCCACCGAACAGAATTGCCCGGTTAAACAAGGTGTAAAGCTGGTAAAGGGGTTGGCGATCAAGGAAATCGGAGGGAAGCGGGGAGATGGACTGGTAACCGTCATAGATTTGCGGCGGCTGGTCCGGGTGCAGTGGCAGCATCGCCAGATCGCACTCTCGGTCGCCCCAGTAGCAAGCCGGGTCGTAGATGTAAGGGCCGTCAGGCCCAAGTGCACAGTTGGCAGACCAAAGATCGCCATGCAATAGCGAGGGTTGCGGTTGGTGAGAACTCAACCGCTGCTGAACGTGCTCGACAATCGCATCAATGTTGCCAAACTCCAGCCCTCTTTCCGCCGCCAGTTCTAACTGCCAGCCAATGCGTTGCTCAGCAAAAAACGTTGACCAGCGGCGCTGCCAGGCGTTGGGCTGCGGCGTGGTGGAAAGATCGTTGTCGAAATCGAGGCCAAACTGCGGCTGATCGCTCCATTGGTGCAGGCGCGCTAACTGCTGCCCCAGCAAGAACGCGCTGTGCGCATCAAGCGGGCGGGCAGGAAGATACTCCATGACCAGAAAACTGTAGTCGCGGTCGCTTCCCACAGCCCAAACCGCTGGCACACGCACGGTATTACTGCGTGCCAGCAGGGCGAGCTGATCGGCTTCAGCCGTAAAAATGGGGAGTAATGCGCGATCATCACACTTCACGAAGAGATCGCGACCGGCGTAGCGTACGTGCCACGCAGCATGGATTTCACCGCCAGGCAATTCGTCGCGCTGTTCAATTTCGCCTTCACCCAGTTGTTCGCTTAACAGACCACTTATCGCTTGCCACATGATGTCTCTCCCATGTTATCAGCCCGATCATAAGGTTAGCGCACTACAGCTGTTGAAAAATCCGACTTAACGCACGCCCGACATACGCAACGGTGGAATGGCACTTAATGTTCCTGTTTCTGGAACGCTTCCCAGGTGGTGACAGTGATTTCCGTCTCTTCGTCCACGGCGCTTTCAGCAAGCCCGCTTGCCAGCGCATGAACATCCTTCTCACTTAGCGCGCTGATAAAACCGAAGGTATTGGTGCCAAGATCGTGTACGTTGCCGTTATCATCCGCCATCGTGAGGAGAAAGCCGGCACGTGTAAAGTGGTTATTGATCTCGTTGATGTCTGTCAGCGTTTGGTCATGAAATTTGACCTCAACTACGTAGCGGGTGATGCCATCGCTGCCCATCTTTCACCTCGTTGTTATCTTAACGTTTTTTTTAGCATAGACGGCGAGGGACATTTGTCGACCATCGCAGGGGATATTTGATATTTCCCCTTCCAGCCGGAAGGGGAGGTATGTCAGGCATGGCACAAATAGTCGTAGATTTTTTGCGTGTCTTCCCGCGCGCACAAGCGCGTACCCTGGTTGATGGTGGCTGCACTCCCGGCGGCGACGCCGAAACGTACCATGTCGTCAAAAGGTGCATCTTGTGCAAGTTTAAGCGTCATTGCGCCCACCATGCTGTCGCCCGCGCCCACCGTACTTTGGCTTTTCATCGGCGGCGGTACGACCTGAACACAATTATCGCCATCCACACCCAATGCACCCTGCGGTCCAAGGGAGACAACCACGCGCAGCGCTTTGCCTGTTTGAACGATCTCTTGTGCGGCTTTGCGCACATCATCAGGCTGGGTGAGCTCTCTGCCGACCAGGGCGCTCAGCTCCTTCTGGTTGGGTTTCACCAACTCAATATTGCCAATTGCGAGCGCTGCGGTTAGTGCTTCGCCCGAGCTATCGACAATGCAGCGAATCCCCTGTTTTTGCGCGGCTTTAATTAACTGCGTGAGCTTTTCAACCTGGACTCCAGGTGGCAGGCTGCCGCTTATCACCAAAATCGCGCCACGTTCAATGGTCAAGACTTTCTTTTCTATCTGGCGAAACTCGTCTTCATTCAGCGCGGCACCGGGCATGACAAACCGGTATTGCTCACCGCTGGACTCAACGTGAACGTGCAGATTCTGTCGCGTCCAGTCTTGTGTGGCTACGGTTACGGTCGGTACGTTTTCATCTGCCAGCAATGCGATGAGATGCTCGCCCGTTGCGCCGCCGGTTGGAAATATTGCCGTTGCTTTACCGCCCAGATGTGCAATCGCGCGCGCAACGTTGATGCCACCGCCGCCAGGCTCAAAAACGGGTGCCGTGCAGCGCAGTTTACCTTCTGGATAAATTTGCGGCGTCAGTGTCGCACTATCAAGCGAAGGCGCCAGCGTAAGAGTGTATACAGCTGTCATGATAACCTCCTTTTTCTCAGATTGATGTAAGCCTGGCACTGTTCAGGTAGAAGGGAAAGGAATTAAGGGCATGATTTCAAAATGATATTGATTTTATACGCAGCGGTGATTAATAACCGTTTTTGTTGTTTTGAGATCCCTCTTATTCAAAAAATCAAATAAGATTTCATTGATATGTTTAAGCGGCCTTTTTATAATTTGTTACCTTTCTTTGGACCGTTGATCATTGATCCTAATGAAAGTTTCCGGGACCGTATCGGTCTCTTTTTTTGCTGTACGGACTCTAAATAAATGAAGCTTTTAAAGACAGTACCCGTGCTTGTGATGGCGGCGGGTGTGTTTGTATCAGTGCACGCGTTTGCAGATGATACCGTTTTTACTGTCATGGATGATCCCTCTACCGCTAAAGCGCCGTTTGAAGGCAGCGTAAACGGTGGTTATCTGGCTCAGTCCGGCAATACAAAGAGTTCCTCTTTGACTGCTGATTCCACCTTGACCTGGTACGGCGATACAACCGCCTGGTCTTTGTGGGGTAACGCCAGCAATACATCGTCAAATGATGTTCGTTCGTCTGAAAAATACGCAGTAGGTGGTCGTAGCCGTTATAACATGACGGATTACGATTACCTGTTTGGCCAGGCGAGCTGGTTAACTGATCGCTATAACGGCTATAGCGATCGCGATGTACTAACTGCTGGTTACGGTCGTCAGTTCCTGAATGGCCCGGTTCACAGCCTGCGTTTTGAATTCGGTCCTGGTGTTCGTTATGACAAGTACACCGACGGCGATACTAAAACGACCGGGCTCGGTTATGCCTCCGGCACCTACACCTGGCAGATGACCGATACCACGAAATTCACCCAGGGTGTTTCCGTATTTGGTGCGGATGATACTACCGTGAACTCAGAAACAGCGTTGAACGTAGCGATTAACGCGCACTTTGCGTTGAAAGTCGCGTATAACCTGACCTGGAACTCCCAGCCACCATCGACTGCGCCGGATCATACCGATCGTAGAACAGTGGTAACGTTAGGCTATAAAATGTAATTTGTTGGGCCGAAAATATCGGCCCATTTTTTATTTGTTAATTTGTGCTCTTTTCATTCCATCATTCCATTCTCAATTTTGTTTAAGTATTCTTTTCTCTTCATAATTTCCTCACAATTAATATTTGGGTTACATATTCAGTTTATTTGACACGAATGGATAAATAAATTGACTGTGCAAAAATGTGATCCAGATCTACACTAACAGCACGGGCAAAAAAACGCCCAGCCAGTAATGTAGTTATTCAAGAATGAGAATTTAATTATGAAAAAAATCAAAACCGCTGCGGTCGCCGTCGTGCTTTCTGCACTCTCTTTTGGCGTTTTCGCGGCTCAGCCTGCATCAACGGCCAGCCAGACTAACACTACCATCACCAACATTGAAGCGGGTTCTAATATGGTTCCTGTGTCTCAATCAACTCAGGGCTCAAATGACAATGCGTTTAACGCGCATACCCTGGTTGCGGGTGAGTGGAATTAAATACATTCTGAGTTAATTCATTAACTTTGAAAAAACCGGATTAAGTCGTACCGGTTTTTTGTATTTGTATTCAATGGTAATGACACGCAATGAAGTTATTTATTTGCGGGCGAAAAATGGCTTTGTTATTAAGTGCTGTTATTAAACTTTGTGAAAATACAGTGTTAGTTGCGAAGAAGTGCCAGAATATTTTCTGCCGACTGGTTAGCAACTTTTAGCACTGCATCCTGGCTCTGTTGTAATATCTGCGCTTTTGCCATCTTGCTGACTTCCAGCGCGTAATCCGCATCTTCAATGCGGCTCTTCGCCGCTTGTGTTGCAACGTTTTGTTGTGCCAGTACTGATTTATTCGATTCGAAACGATTGATATACGCGCCATATTGCGCACGAAAGGCGCTTACTTTATCGAGCGCTCTATCAAGCGCACCCATTGCAACACTAGCTGGGGCCGCCGTTTGCAAGGATGTCGCGTTTAAACCCAGGGACTTCACGTCTGTCGGTGTGGTTGGTATGGTTACAGATTGGATATCACCACCAACGTTCGCGCTGGTTACGACCTCCCACGGGCGACTCTGCTTCGGCGGTTCCGCCGGGGTTATCGTTGGCTTTGGCAGGATACCCCAAGTTAAATTGCTGGTAAAAGAACCACTGCCAACAACCATCACCACCAAATCTTCAGTCACGTTATCAATCTTTACGCGCTCCAGCCGGTTTGAACCGTTGCTACCGTCATTGTAGGCGTTGCCCGGTTCGTAACGATCGCCATCGCCACTGTAAGCGATAGCCATACCGTTGTAATTCTGCGTCTCGCTGCCGTTTAGTGCCCACGACGTTCCCCCTTCAATCAGTAAAGAATCGTCGTAGGTTGCACCATGCGCAAAACCATTGGCTTCGGTGAGCACACGGCTGGTCGCTTTCGCTGAATCCGTTATACCGCGGCTTTTCCATGTATAGTCCGGTGCTGCGCCGTTAATCGGTGTGCCGGCCAGATGCTTGCCGTCGCGAGTGAATAACTGAATGTCATCATCCAGGCCCAGCGAATCAATAGTAATAGCAATATTCGTCGAACCGGCAGGAATATAGGCCAGCGAGACAATGCCTGAGCTGAAAGAATAATTGGTTCCCTGAACCGGAAACTTTACGTTTAGCGGTGGCACGTCACCAATCAGCTCCGGCGGCAATTCCGGTGAATCAGTAGCCAACGGGTAGCGTCCAAAAATCTCTGTACCTTCCGAGATTGACTGAATATTGTTAAGAATATTTTGATATTCGTTCTGAATGCTTTGCCGGTCATTCTCAGAGAGGGTGCTATTTCCGGACTGTATGGCAAGGCTTTTTGCTCGAATCAAAAGTTCGCTAACAGTGCTCAAGTTGCCATCCGCGGTCTGCGCCATACTGATCGCATCATCAAGACCGCGGGACACTACGGTATCCGCATTGGCGTTGGAGCGCATGCGGTTAGCGATAGCCTGTCCGGCAGCATCATCCTTCGCGCCATTAATGCGTAACCCTGATGACAGACGTTCAATGCTTTCTTGTAGCGTAGAGGTCGTTTTTTTTCGGGCGGTGAGGTTCAGCCCGATAAACTCATTATGATTGATTGCCTGCATTACCGTCGTTAATTCATTCAGATCACTAATGAATTAATCATCGGCAAAGGGGTGAGTAACTTTAAGGTAAATTCGCAGGTAAATTTAACTTTGTGCAAATGACTGAAAATGGGTGACGTGCAGAAAAAGGCTGCTTGCGTCTCCCCTTCATGCTGTCAGGAGAAAGATCCTGTGTACAGATACTGGTAACAATATGCTTTACTGACTCTTTTTACAGGCGCAAGCCGCTTTTTTCGTGAGGCTCTCTGAAGAGAGATAGCTTATCAAAACCATCGCTACCGGAGGTGAAATGGGGAAGTCAAAAGACGAGGCGTTATATGAAGAAATGTGCCGTGTAGTGGGGAAAGTCGTGCTGGAAATGCGCGACCTTGGGCAAGAACCAAAGCATATTGTCATTGCCGGGGTGGTCAGAACCATGTTGGCAAATAAGAAAATTAAACGATCCGAGCTAACACAAGAAGCGATGGAAACCGTGATCCAGGCTTTGGGTTACAACGCCTGAACAGCATGCCGGATATGATAAAAAGGCACGCGTCTTGCGTGCCTTTCTGAATAATCGTGGCTTTTAAAAGAAGACGGCGTTACCCACGCCGTTTCTTGTAACGGCCCGGAAGGGCGCGGGACGATTTCATGCTGTGGTGTTTATAAAACGAAAAAACAATGATCGCGACAAGCGCGAAAATAATAATAATGGGGTAAAGGATTACCATTTTTTATCAGTAAGTTAGGTATGAATGAGTAGCCAAATAAACGGCTTGAGATACCGTTATGTCAATATCGTGTTAAAAAATCGGATAATCCTCAGGTTGAATGGTTGTTTTTGAAACGTTTTTCCATGGAGAATCTTGAATCTGCAATAAAGCAGCACTATTGAGCTGTGTCACACTAATCCTTCCAACCCACTTCGCAAATGTGTACTATTGCCGGGTACTTAACAGCGGCAGGTAAGGGTATCAGGTAGTGGGTAATCGCTACACTGTACAGATTCCGCAGAGTGAAGCGAGAAAACTTACCGTCGCAGCTGTTATATTTTTGATCTCTCATTTTGTATGTGCTCTTTCGTGTGGGGCACCACTGCAAATTAAGGAAATGAAATGCCTGTAATTACTCTTCCTGATGGCAGTCAACGCCATTACGACCACGCTGTAAGCCCAATGGATGTTGCGCTGGATATCGGTCCAGGACTGGCGAAAGCCTGTATCGCTGGTCGTGTCAACGGTGAACTGGTAGATGCATGCGATGTGATTGACAGCGATGCTAACCTTGCCATCATCACCGCAAAAGATGAGGACGGCCTGGAAATCATTCGTCACTCTTGTGCGCACCTTTTAGGCCATGCGATTAAGCAACTTTGGCCCAACACCAAAATGGCTATTGGTCCGGTTATTGATAACGGTTTTTACTATGACGTTGATCTTGACCATACGCTGACCCAGGAAGATATCGACGCGCTCGAAAAGCGTATGCATGAGCTCGCCGAAACAAACTACGATGTCATCAAGCAGAAAGTAAGCTGGAAAGAGGCGCGCGAGACGTTTGTTAAACGCGGTGAAAGCTATAAAGTGTCGATCCTTGATGAAAATATTGCCCATGATGACAAGCCAGGCTTGTATCATCATCAGGAATATGTCGACATGTGCCGTGGTCCGCACGTGCCGAATATGCGTTTCTGCCATCACTTCAAATTAATGAAAACAGCAGGTGCCTACTGGCGCGGTGACAGCAATAATAAAATGCTGCAGCGTATCTATGGCACCGCGTGGGCGGATAAAAAAGCGCTGAACGCTTATCTGCAACGTCTGGAAGAAGCGGCAAAACGCGATCACCGTAAAATCGGTAAACAGCTCGATCTGTATCACATGCAGGAAGAAGCGCCGGGTATGGTGTTCTGGCATAACGATGGCTGGACTATCTTCCGTGAACTGGAAACTTTCGTACGTTCTAAACTGAAAGAGTACCAGTATCAGGAAGTGAAAGGCCCGTTCATGATGGACCGTGTGCTGTGGGAAAAAACTGGCCACTGGGACAACTATAAAGATGCCATGTTTACGACTTCTTCTGAGAACCGTGAATATTGCATCAAACCGATGAACTGCCCGGGTCATGTACAGATCTTTAATCAGGGCTTAAAATCTTACCGCGACCTGCCGTTACGTATGGCGGAGTTCGGTAGTTGCCATCGTAACGAGCCATCAGGCGCTCTGCATGGCTTAATGCGTGTACGCGGCTTCACTCAGGATGACGCGCATATCTTCTGTACAGAAGAGCAGGTGCGTGATGAAGTGAACGCTTGTATTCGTTTGGTCTACGATATGTACAGCACCTTTGGCTTCGAGAAGATCGTCGTCAAACTCTCCACTCGTCCGGAAAAACGTATTGGCAGTGACGAGATGTGGGATCGTGCTGAGGCGGACCTGGCTGTGGCGCTGGAAGAGAATAATATCCCGTTTGAGTATCAACTGGGTGAAGGCGCATTCTACGGTCCGAAAATTGAATTTACACTGTATGACTGCCTCGATCGTGCATGGCAGTGCGGTACTGTCCAGCTGGACTTCTCCTTGCCGTCTCGTCTGAATGCCTCTTATGTTGGCGAAAGTAACGAGCGGCAAGTTCCAGTAATGATTCACCGTGCAATTCTTGGTTCTCTGGAGCGCTTTATCGGCATCCTGACAGAAGAATTTGCGGGCTTCTTCCCAACCTGGCTTGCGCCAGTGCAGGTAGTTGTGATGAACATCACTGATTCACAGGCTGAATACGTTAACGAATTGACCCGTAAACTGCAAAATGCGGGCATTCGTGTAAAAGCAGACTTGAGAAACGAGAAGATTGGCTTTAAAATCCGCGAGCACACTTTACGTCGTGTCCCTTATATGCTGGTTTGTGGTGACAAAGAGGTTGAAGCCGGCAAAGTTGCTGTGCGTACCCGTCGCGGTAAAGACTTGGGTAGCCTGGACGTAAATGATGTTATCGAGAAGCTGCAACAAGAGATTCGCAGCCGCAGTCTTCAACAACTGGAGGAATAAGGTATTAAAGGCGGAAAACGAGTTCAAACGGCGCGTCCCAATCGTATTAATGGCGAGATTCGCGCCACGGAAGTTCGCTTAACAGGTCTGGAAGGCGAGCAGCTTGGTATTGTGAGTCTCAGAGAAGCTCTGGAAAAAGCTGAAGAAGCCGGGGTCGATTTAGTCGAAATTAGCCCTAACGCCGAGCCGCCCGTTTGCCGTATAATGGATTACGGCAAGTTCCTCTATGAAAAGAGCAAATCTTCTAAGGAACAGAAGAAGAAGCAAAAAGTTATTCAGGTTAAGGAAATTAAATTCCGACCTGGTACAGATGAAGGCGACTATCAGGTAAAACTCCGCAGCCTGATTCGCTTTCTCGAAGAGGGCGATAAGGCCAAAATCACACTGCGTTTCCGCGGTCGTGAAATGGCCCACCAACAGATCGGTATGGAAGTGCTTAATCGCGTGAAAGAAGATCTGGTTGAACTGGCAGTGGTCGAATCCTTCCCAACGAAGATCGAAGGCCGTCAGATGATTATGGTGCTTGCTCCGAAGAAGAAACAGTAAGGCCATCAAGTAATTAGACCTGTGGGCCACAAGCTCACGGGTTTAATTCGCCTTTGTTTCGTTTATTAACAATGCGAAGTGGAAGTTAAAAAATGCCAAAAATTAAGACCGTACGCGGTGCTGCTAAGCGCTTCAAAAAAACCGGTAAAGGTGGTTTTAAGCACAAGCACGCTAACCTGCGTCATATTCTGACCAAAAAAGCTACCAAGCGTAAACGTCACCTGCGTCCGAAAGCCATGGTTTCTAAAGGCGATCTGGGCCTGGTAATCGCGTGCCTGCCGTACGCATAAGTCGTTAACCTTTTAACTTTTTTAAGAATATAGATACAGGAGAGAGCATATGGCTCGCGTAAAACGTGGTGTGATTGCACGTGCACGACATAAGAAAATTTTGAAACAAGCTAAAGGTTACTACGGCGCGCGTTCACGCGTTTACCGTGTTGCCTTCCAGGCTGTTATCAAAGCAGGTCAGTACGCTTATCGTGACCGTCGTCAGAAAAAGCGTCAGTTCCGTCAACTGTGGATTGCACGTATCAACGCAGCAGCACGTCAGAACGGTATTTCTTACAGCAAATTCATCAATGGCCTGAAAAAAGCCTCTGTTGAAATCGACCGTAAGATCCTGGCTGACATCGCAGTATTCGACAAAGTGGCATTTACTGCCCTGGTTGAAAAAGCGAAAGCAGCTCTGGCGTAAGCCAGTTTAAGAGAGGGAGCTTTGCTCCCTCTTTTGCTTTAACATTATCAATACATTGACATTTTGCCGTGATGCGTTTTCAATAAGCCATCGCCGCCACTTACCCTGTTAAGGTAACGCAAGCATGAATGCTGCTATTTTCCGCTTCTTTTTTTACTTTAGCACCTGAACCCGGGAGGCTAGCGCGTGAAAGAAGAAACGGAAAACAGCGCCAGAAAGCCTCCCTTGTGGAGGCTTTTTTTGTATCTGCCGCTTGTAAATATCGTCATATAACGAGGAAAACCATGTCACATCTCGCAGAGCTGGTTGCCAGTGCGAAGGCAGCCATTAACGATGCTTCAGATGTCGCCGCGCTGGACAACGTACGCGTCGAATACCTGGGCAAGAAAGGGCACCTGACCCTTCAGATGACCACCCTGCGTGAGCTGCCGCCAGAAGAGCGCCCGGCTGCGGGGGCGGTGATCAACGAAGCGAAAGAGCAAGTGCAGCAAGCGCTGAACGCGCGTAAATCCGATCTTGAAAATGCGGCTTTAAATGCACGCTTGGCAGCGGAAACTATTGATGTGTCGCTGCCGGGGCGTCGTGTGGAGAATGGCGGTTTACATCCGGTGACTCGCACTATCGACCGCATCGAAAGCTTCTTCGGTGAGCTTGGCTTTACTGTCGCCACCGGTCCGGAAATCGAAGATGATTATCATAACTTCGATGCGTTGAACATCCCGGGCCACCACCCGGCGCGCGCTGATCACGACACCTTCTGGTTTGACGCAACCCGTTTGCTGCGCACCCAGACTTCAGGCGTGCAGATCCGCACGATGGAAAATCAGCAGCCACCGATCCGCATTATTGCCCCGGGCCGAGTGTATCGTAACGACTACGACCAGACGCACACTCCGATGTTCCATCAGATGGAAGGGTTGATTGTTGATAAAAATATCAGCTTCACCAATCTGAAAGGCACGCTGCACGACTTCCTGCGTAACTTCTTTGAAGAAGATTTGCAGATCCGTTTCCGCCCGTCCTATTTCCCGTTTACTGAGCCCTCTGCGGAAGTCGATGTAATGGGTAAGAACGGCAAATGGCTGGAAGTGCTCGGCTGTGGGATGGTGCATCCGAATGTACTGCGTAACGTCGGTATTGATCCAGAAGTGTATTCAGGTTTTGCATTCGGTATGGGTATGGAGCGCCTGACTATGCTGCGTTACGGTGTCACCGACTTGCGCGCGTTCTTCGAAAACGATTTGCGTTTCCTCAAACAGTTTAAATAAAGGCAGGCAAAACAATGAAATTCAGTGAACTGTGGTTACGCGAATGGGTTAATCCCGCCATTGATAGTGAAGCGCTGTGCGGGCAAATCACCATGGCGGGCCTCGAGGTCGACGGTGTTGAGCCGGTTGCCGGTGCGTTTAATGGCGTGGTCGTTGGCGAAGTGATGGAGTGCGCTCAGCACCCGAACGCCGATAAACTGCGCGTAACGAAAGTAAACGTGGGCGGTGAACGTCTGCTGGACATCGTCTGTGGCGCGCCAAACTGCCGCCTCGGGCTCAAAGTCGCGGTCGCGACTGTCGGTGCGGTATTGCCGGGCGATTTTAAAATCAAAGCGGCAAAACTGCGTGGCGAGCCTTCGGAAGGCATGCTCTGCTCTTTCTCCGAATTGGGGATTTCTGACGATCATAACGGCATTATTGAACTGCCAGCCGATGCGCCGATCGGTACTGATATCCGTGAATATTTAAAACTTGATGACAGCACCATCGAAATCAGCGTTACGCCAAACCGTGCAGATTGCCTCGGTATCATTGGTGTGGCGCGTGATGTTGCGGTGCTAAACAAATCTCCTCTGATCGCGCCGGATATCGCACCTGTAGCCGCTACCATCGCCGATACGCTGCCGATTACCGTAGAAGCGGTAGAGGCCTGTCCGCGCTACCTTGGCCGTGTAGTGAAAGGTATCAACGTCAAAGCGCCAACACCGCTGTGGATGAAAGAGAAGCTGCGCCGTTGCGGCATTCGCTCGATTGACGCCGTTGTGGACGTGACCAACTACGTTCTGCTGGAACTGGGGCAGCCGATGCATGCGTTTGACCGCGATCGTCTGGATGGCGGCATCGTGGTGCGTATGGCGAAAGAGGGCGAAACCCTGGTGCTGCTGGACGGTAATGAAGCAAAATTGAACGCGGATACCCTGGTGATTGCCGACCATAACAAAGCTCTGGCGATGGGCGGTATCTTTGGTGGCGAACACTCTGGCGTGAACAGCGAAACGCAAAATGTGCTGCTGGAATGTGCTTTCTTCAACCCGCTGTCAATCACTGGCCGCGCGCGCCGTCACGGTTTGCACACTGATGCCTCTCACCGCTATGAACGTGGTGTCGACCCGCAGTTACAATACAAAGCGATGGAACGCGCAACACGTCTACTGCTCGACATCTGTGGCGGTGAAGCCGGCCCGGTGATTGATGTCACGAACGAAGCTACGCTGCCGAAACGTGCAACTATCCGTCTGCGCCGTAGCAAACTGGATCGCCTGATTGGACATCATATTTCCGACGAGCAGGTCAGCGATATTTTGAACCGTCTCGGTTGCGACGTCACGAAAGGACAGGATGAGTGGCTGGCTGTTGCCCCGAGCTGGCGTTTCGACATGGAAATCGAAGAAGATCTGGTCGAAGAAGTTGCTCGCATTTATGGCTACAATAATATTCCCGATGAGCCTGTGCAGGCTGGTCTGATTATGGGTGAACACCGCGAAGCAAACCTGTCGCTGAAGCGCGTTAAAACCATCCTTAACGATAAAGGCTACCAGGAAGTCATTACTTATAGCTTTGTCGATCCTAAGCTGCAGCAATTGATTCATCCGGGCGAGGAAGCTCTCATCCTGCCAAGCCCCATCTCCAGCGAAATGTCGGCGATGCGTCTCTCTCTGTGGACCGGTTTACTTGGCACTATTGTTTATAACCAGAACCGTCAGCAGAGCCGTGTGCGTATTTTCGAAACGGGCCTTCGCTTTGTGCCTGATACGCAAGCTAATCTTGGCATCCGTCAGGATGTGATGCTGGCGGGTGCGATTTGCGGTAACCGTTATGAAGAGCACTGGGACTTGGTAAAAGGCAGCGTCGATTTCTTCGATTTAAAAGGCGATCTCGAGTCCGTACTGGAACTTACGGGTAAACTTTCCGCCGTTGAATTCCGCGCTGAAACCAATCCTGCACTGCACTCCGGCCAATCTGCAGCGATTTATCTGAAAGATAAGCGCATTGGTTTTATTGGTGTTGTTCACCCGGAACTGGAACGTAAGCTTGATCTGAACGGCCGCACACTGGTATTTGAACTGGAGTGGAATGCGCTTGCAGACCGCGTCGTTCCTCAGGCGCAGGAGATTTCGCGCTTCCCGGCGAACCGCCGTGACATTGCTGTCGTGGTCGCAGAAAATGTGCCTGCAGCAGATGTTTTGGACGAATGTAAGAAAGTTGGCGTAAATCAGGTAGTTGGCGTAAACTTGTTTGACGTGTACCGCGGTAAGGGTGTAGCGGAAGGGTATAAGAGCCTTGCCATTAGCCTGATCCTTCAGGATACCAGCCGTACACTCGAAGAAGAGGAGATTGCCGCTACCGTTGCCAGATGTGTAGAGGCATTAAAAGAGCGATTCCAGGCATCATTGAGGGATTGAACCTATGGCGCTTACAAAAGCTGAAATGTCAGAATATCTGTTTGATAAGCTTGGGCTTAGCAAACGGGACGCAAAAGAGCTGGTAGAGCTGTTTTTCGAAGAGATCCGTCGTGCTCTGGAAAACGGTGAGCAGGTAAAACTCTCCGGCTTTGGCAATTTCGATTTGCGCGACAAAAATCAACGTCCGGGTCGTAATCCAAAAACGGGCGAAGATATTCCCATTACAGCCCGGCGCGTGGTGACCTTCAGACCCGGCCAGAAGTTAAAGAGCCGTGTCGAAAACGCTTCGCCCAAAGCTGAATGATATGAACTAATTAAAAAGGCCGCATCGCGGCCTTTTTTCTTTTCAGCATCCGGCATCAACCTTAAAATCAGTGGCCTTGCTGACTAATAAAACGGAAAACATGCTGGCATACGCTCATCTTCAACAGCAACGCAACCGCCGCTGGCTGGGTGGATTGCTGCTGCTCTTACTCTTCGCGCTGCTGTTTAGTCTCTGCGCGGGCGATCAATGGATTTATCCCAACGCCTGGTTTACACCTGATGGGCAATTGTTTGTCTGGCAAATTCGTTTGCCGCGTACGCTGGCCGTGCTGTTGGTTGGAGCTGCACTGGCGTTGTGCGGTGCGGTGATGCAGGCGCTATTTGAAAATCCGCTTGCGGAGCCTGGGTTGCTTGGCGTCTCCAGCGGTGCAGGTGTTGGGTTAATTGCTGCTGTATTGCTGGGCGGCGGATTGCTGCCTGGCTGGGCGCTGGGCGTTTGTGCAATCGCCGGGGCACTTGTTGTGACGCTAATCCTGCTGCGTTTCGCGCGCCGCCACATCTCAACCAGCCGTTTGCTGTTGGCTGGCGTCGCGTTGGGTATCATCTGTACCGCATTGATGACCTGGGCCGTCTATTTCTCTTCCTCCTTCGATTTGCGCCAGCTTATGTACTGGATGATGGGCGGTTTCGGCGGGGTGGACTGGCAACAAAGTTGGCTGATGGTGGCGCTGGTGCCGGTCATCATTTGGGTCTGTTTCCAGTCTCAGCCACTGAATATGCTGGCGCTGGGAGACATTTCTGCGCGCCAGTTAGGGTTACCGATGTGGTTATGGCGAAACGTGTTGGTAATAGCCACGGGTTGGCTGGTAGGCGTAAGCGTCGCGCTGGCAGGGTCAATTGGTTTTATCGGTCTGGTCATCCCACATATCTTACGCCTGTGCGGTTTGACCGATCATCGGGCATTGTTGCCAGGCTGCGCGCTGGCAGGGGCGGTAGCACTCTTATTTGCCGATGTGATAGCGCGTCTGGCGCTCAGTGCGGCCGAGTTGCCGATAGGTGTTGTGACGTCAACGCTGGGCGCGCCGGTATTTATCTGGCTATTATTGAGAGCCGGGCGTTGAGCCCATAATCCATAACATTTATCAAGGGTACGCTATGCAACAGGATATTCTGAATACTGAGGTTAAGACTATTGATGGTGAGCAGACAACGCTTGCAGGTTACCACGGCAAGGTGTTGCTGCTGGTCAACGTCGCCTCTAAATGTGGGCTGACGCCGCAGTACGAACAGCTGGAGAAGATTCAGGAAGCATGGGAAAACGAAGGCTTCACTGTGCTCGGTTTTCCCTGCAACCAGTTTCTTGGCCAGGAACCGGGTTCAGAAGAGGAGATCAAAACCTTTTGTAGCACCACGTATGGCGTAACCTTTCCGCTGTTTAGCAAAATCGATGTCAATGGCGAAGCGCGCCACCCGTTGTATAAAAAACTCATTGCCGCAGCGCCGAAGGCTGTTACACCCGAGGGAAGTGGTTTCTACGAACGCATGGAGAGCAAAGGTCGTGCGCCGAAAGAGCCTGGCGATATTCTGTGGAATTTTGAAAAATTCCTGATTGGTCGTGACGGCAACGTGATTCAACGCTTCTCTCCGGATATGACCCCGGAAGATCCGATTCTCGTTGAGGCGGTGAAACAGGCGCTTGCGAAGTAATGTCGATGCTCTTGCAGCTTCAGGATGTGGCTGAACCCGGCAGGCTGGGGCCAATAACGGCATCGGTCGGCCGGGGAGAAATCCTGCATCTTGTCGGGCCGAATGGTGCGGGGAAAAGCACACTGCTGGTACGCATTGCTGGGTTATCAAGCGGGCAGGGAAGCGTGCTGTTTAATGCTCGTTATCTGACGCAGTGGCCAGCATCGCAACTGGCGCAGCATCGTGCTTACCTGGCCCAGCAGCAGACACCGCCGTTCGCGATGCCTGTCTGGCAGTACTTGACGCTTCATCAGCGCGATAATGCACAAACCGCGATCCTTGCACAGATTGCGGGCAAGCTCGGTCTTGGCGATAAGCTGGGGCGGGCGGTTAATCACCTGTCAGGCGGTGAGTGGCAGCGGGTGCGCTTAGCGGCGGTGATTTTACAAATTCACCCCGCCGGTAACCCTACCGGGGAGCTTTTATTGCTGGATGAGCCGATGAATAGCCTCGATGTTGCGCAGCAGGCTGCACTGGATAAACTTTTAAACGAGCTGGTCGCCGCCGGTATCACCGTGGTGATGAGTAGCCACGATCTGAACCATACACTGCGTCATGCACGCCAGGTGTGGCTACTCAGCGCTGGCAAATTATTAATGAGCGGGCGACAGACCGAGGTATTGACGCCATCACATCTGGCGATGGCGTATGGTTTGGCTTTTCGCCAACTGGATGTGGAAGGTCACCGCGTGCTGATCCCTGCAACGTGACGAAAACGTGACTTGCCACGTATCTGATTCACACGGTAGATTATTCTGAGAAAAAGAAACAAAGAGGCTTGATCCAGGATGCGTATCTGGTTTTTGCTGGCAGTGGCGCTATTCCTCGCAGGATGTAGTTCTCATCGCGCGCCGCCGCCAAACCCAAGATTGTCCGATTCGATAACCGTTATTGCTGGCCTGAATGATCAACTTAGCCAGTGGCACGGTACGCCGTATCGCTACGGTGGAATGAGCCGTTCCGGCGTTGATTGTTCTGGCTTTGTTATGATGACGTTTCGCGATAAGTTTTCTTTGCAACTGCCACGCGAGACGCGGCAGCAGGCGGAAATCGGCACAAAAATCGATAAAGATGATTTGTTGCCTGGCGACTTAGTTTTCTTTAAAACCGGTTCCGGCGACAGTGGGTTGCACGTTGGAATTTACGATACGGATAATGAATTTATTCATGCTTCAACCAGCCGGGGAGTGATGCGTTCTTCGCTGGATAATGTCTACTGGCGTAAAAATTTCTGGCAAGCACGTCGCATCTGAATGATAAAGCCCGCAAGGGCTTTTTTTAAACCAGGAAATTTCCACTAATTAATCACGTTTATATTAATTAAGATCTGTGTACATTGGGATCTGGACATCCATCAATTCGTTATCAGGCTAATAAAGATTAAGGAGAAACCAAAAAATAAAACGGGAAAAAAATGAAGTTAATCTCATTTAAAACAATACATTTGAAATATCTTCACCTGTGTTTGACAATGCCGGATATCACCCTTAATGCGGGGCTGGCGCAATGATAGTATCGCTGGATGACACATATCGCTCTGAGCTTCTATTACTGCCTGCGAGAAAAAGTAACGGAATGCTACGGGGACTGGAAATTATCGTGAACTTTGTGGGGCCCGACAGCAATGTCCGCACGCCTACGGAGCTGGTCATTCCACGCCTGACACCTGCAGAAATACTCACCTTGTTCAATGAACAACTGGCACTGCTTGAAGCCTGCCAACTCTTTTTTATCCAACATCAATTAACGGCCTGGATTAATATTGCACCCTCTTTAGTTGATGTCCTGCTGGCAGATGAAACGCTTGCGACAAACATTAGGAAATTTCCTTTTCTCGAATTTACCATTAATGAGAATTTTCCCGATTTAAATAAGGGAAAAGATAATCATCCATTGTTTCTATTGGCGAAACAATATTCACTGGTACTGGCTAATTTTGGTGCCGGTACCGCTTCAACAAAAGCCATTTTTGATGGCTTGTTTAAGCGGGTGGTATTGGATAAAAATTTTGTTCATCAACGGCTGGTTTCTGCTTCATTCGAACCTTTTATGCGGGTGATTGTTTCGCAACTTGAACCCTATTGTGATTCTTTGATGATTGCAGGCATCGATGATGAACACGCACTCAACCGGGCGTCAGCTTTTCCCTTCAGCGCTATGCAGGGCGCAATGTGGCCACCTGTCACCGTCGAACAATTAACGACGCTGGTGCAGCCATAGCCCTGCTTTTGTCCGGTGTTTAAACATCAACGTTAGCACTACACTAAAGGCAGGAGGAACCATGACCCTGTCTTTTACTACCCACTGGCGAGATGAGTTGCCAGATTTTTATACCGCATTATCCCCAACGCCGCTGCACAACGCCCGGCTACTGTGGCGCAATAAGCCGTTGGCACATTCGCTGGCTGTACCGGACGCGCTGTTTCATCCGGCCTCGGGAGCAGGCATTTGGGGCGGTGAAACGCTGTTACCCGGCATGTCCCCATTGGCGCAGGTCTACAGTGGGCATCAGTTTGGTGTCTGGGCCGGGCAATTGGGCGATGGGCGTGGGATTTTGCTCGGCGAGCAACAGCTCCCGGATGGCACAACCCGCGACTGGCACTTGAAAGGTGCCGGGCTGACGCCGTATTCGCGCATGGGGGATGGCCGCGCGGTGCTGCGCTCAACCATCCGCGAAAGTCTGGCTTCGGAGGCGATGCATTATCTGGGGATCCCGACCACACGCGCATTAAGCATTGTGGCCAGCGATACGCCAGTCATGCGTGAAACGCAGGAGCAGGGCGCGATGCTGATGCGTATTGCCGAAAGCCATGTGCGGTTTGGTCATTTCGAACATTTTTACTACCGACGCGATCCGCAAAAAGTCCGTCAACTGGCTGATTTTGTTATCCATCATCACTGGCCGGAATTGCAAAACGAGAGCGATAAATATGTCGCATGGTTCCGGGATGTTGTGCGACGTACCGCGCAGCTGATTGCGCGCTGGCAAGCGGTAGGGTTCGCACACGGCGTAATGAATACCGATAACATGTCGATTCTTGGTTTAACGATCGACTATGGCCCGTTCGGTTTTCTTGATGATTACCAGCCCGGTTTTATCTGCAACCACTCTGATTACCAGGGGCGGTACAGCTTTGAAAACCAGCCGGCGGTGGCGCTCTGGAATCTCCAGCGTTTAGCCCAGTCGTTATCGCCCTTTATTGCTGTTGAGGACTTAAACGCTGCGCTGGATGATTACCAACACCAGTTACTCACCGAATATGGCCTGTTAATGCGCAGTAAGCTGGGCTTTTTTACTCGGCAGCAAGGGGATAACGATCTTCTGAATTCGCTGTTTGCCCTGATGGCGCGCGAAGGCAGCGATTATACGCGTACGTTCCGCATGCTCAGCCTGACTGAGCAGCAAAGTGCTTCGTCGCCGTTACGCGATGAGTTTATCGATCGCGGCGCATTTGATGACTGGTTTACCCAGTATCGGGCGCGCTTACAGCCGGAAAATATCGAAGACGCACAGCGACAGGCGCATATGCAACGTGTTAATCCGGCAATGGTATTGCGAAACTGGCTGGCGCAGCGCGCCATTGATGCCGCAGAGAAAGGCGATAGCAGTGAGCTGGAACGGCTTCATGAGGCACTACGGCAGCCCTTCAGCGATCGCAGCGATGATTATGTCAGCCGCCCGCCTGACTGGGGCAAACGGCTGGAAGTGAGCTGTTCGAGTTGAAAACGGCCTACTTTGTCAGGATCAATTTTCCGGCATGCGTCTGGCGCAGCAGGTATTGCTGACCGTTGTGCTCAATAACGATGCGCCCTTCATCACCTAATAGTGAGCGGCTGTGAATGCGGCGATCGGTTGGATTGATGTGTGTGGGCTTTTCTTGAGGCGTGACGGGTGATGCAGGCGTGCTATCCATTTGCGACATATCCGTTTAAAAACAAACCAACAATGATAATGATTATCAATAGTATGGCGATATGAAGCAAGGTTGATTATTTACATAAACGCAGTTCCCCCAGGAAAAAGTAGGGGGAACGCGTAATTCTGGCGTTACTGGCGGGAAAGATCAGAAGCGGGTGGCAACCGCAGTTGCGAGTTTTTCCAGCAGCAGTTCGCTGTCCTCCCAGTTCAGACATGGGTCGGTAATGGATTGCCCGTATACCAGCGGCTGGCCGCTGACGATTTTTTGCGTGCCTTCCTGCAGGAAACTTTCCGCCATCACGCCAGAGATCGCCATCGAGCCATTACGTATTTGTGTACAAATGTCGTCACAGACATCCAACTGGCGGCGGTGCTCTTTCTGGCAGTTGCCATGGCTGAAATCCACCACCAGATGTTCCGGTAAACCAAATTCGCGCAGCGTATCGCACGCGCTGGCGATATCCTGGGCATGATAATTCGGTTTTTTACCGCCACGCATAATGATGTGGCCGTACGGGTTGCCGCTGGTCTGATAAATGGTCATTTGCCCGCTTTTATCGGGCGAGAGGAACATATGGCTGGCGCGTGAAGCGCGGATCGCGTCAACGGCGATACGGGTGTTTCCGTCTGTGCCATTTTTAAAACCGACCGGGCAAGAAAGCGCTGAGGCCATTTCCCGATGGATCTGGCTTTCAGTGGTGCGCGCACCAATCGCTCCCCAACTAATTAAATCGGCAATAAACTGACCGGTTACCATATCGAGAAATTCGGTCGCGGTGGGCACTCCCAGCTCATTGACCTGCAACAGGAGTTTACGTGCCAATTCAAGACCGTGATTCACGCGGTAACTGCCGTTCAGATCCGGATCGGAAATCAGCCCTTTCCAGCCCACTACGGTGCGTGGTTTTTCGAAGTAGGTGCGCATGACTATTTCCAACTGCGCGTGGTGTTTTTCACGTAAAACTTGTAAACGGCTCGCGTAATCAATGGCGGCGTCAAGATCGTGAATCGAGCAGGGACCAATAATTACCAACAGGCGGCGATCTTCACCATTCAGGATTTTTTCTATCCGCCGACGGGATACGGTCACATGCTCCGCTACCTTTGAGGTAACAGGGTAGCGCTGCGCAAGTTCAGCTGGTGTCACCAGGCTGTTGATACGCGCAGTGCGAAGTTCATCGGTTTTGTTCATCAAGAATCTCAAAAATTAGGTGCTTCATCGGCAGGTATGCCGGAAGTGATGCGCAACACCTTAAACCAATCCCGGCTTATT
Source organism: Kosakonia quasisacchari (assembly GCF_004331415.1). Classification (GTDB taxonomy): domain Bacteria; phylum Pseudomonadota; class Gammaproteobacteria; order Enterobacterales; family Enterobacteriaceae; genus Kosakonia; species Kosakonia quasisacchari. Next base: position 37,010 of record NZ_SJOP01000016.1, on the reverse strand, counting down.
TCAAGAGGGGTTGCAAAGCACATCACATTTCCGGGCCGTATCATAGCGCAGGTTGAATCAATGTACTAGCTTGTTAGTACATGCGGCGATTCAACCCCATAATATCGAGCATCTTGGTGGCAATTTCTTCAACAGAGTAGTTGGTACTATTAAGGCAGGGGATCTGATTCTTGCGGTAAAGCGCTTCCACTTCTGCGACTTCCATCCGGCACTGGCGCAACGACGCGTAGCGGCTATTTTCCCGGCGCTCTTCACGAATAGCGGCAAGACGTTCCGGATTAATGGTCAGACCAAATAATTTATGCTGCAGTGGTTTTAACGCAGCAGGAAGTACGAGGTTATCCATATCGTCGGCAATAAAAGGATAATTTGCTGCGCGAATACCAAATTGCATCGCCAGATACAGACTGGTCGGTGTTTTTCCACAGCGGGAAACGCCCAGTAAAATCACCTGTGCCTGATCAAGATTACGTAAAGAAATACCGTCATCGTGCGCAAGGGTGTAATCAATTGCCGCTATACGCGCGTCATATTTCGTTAAATTGCCTGGATTAAGCCCATGTGTCCGGTGCGCAATGGGGGTCGGATCGAGTTTTAATTCCTCCTGCAGCGGCGCAACCAGTGCCTGGACGATATCCTGACAAAATCCTTCGCTTTGCAAAATAATGGTGCGAATTTCCGGTATCACAATGGAGTAGAACACCAGTGGGCGATTGCCGGTTTGCTGGTAAATGGCGTCTATTTGTTCTTTGACGGCACGGGCACGGCTCTCGTTTTCTACAAACGGCAGCGTAATACTGCTGACGGCAACCGGGAACTGTGACATTACCGCATGGCCTAATACTTCAGCGGTGATAGCGGTTCCATCAGAAATATAAAAGACGTGGCGATCAACTGAACTGTCCATTTAACCCATCCTGAATGACATGCGTAATTCTCTGAAAGCATAAATTAAAACCCTTCGCATGCGTATCTCCTTTTTCTCATTTTCAAAATGAAATGGTGTTTTTATTTTTAATGAACTCTATGGTTCATTTTTTTAGTTTCCCCTATAAAAAATAAGGAGATACAAAAATGAGAAATTACTCAAGGTGATTTATTGATGGGAATCTATCCGAAAAACCAGAAATCGTAATTGCTTACACGATTCACCGTTTTTTCAACGGAATTAATTATGCCAGGATAAAAAAGTAGTTCGACGTTTTTACCCATTCATATATCACAAAAGGATTGTTTCGATGTCCAACAATGGCTCGTCTCCGCTGGTGCTTTGGTATGACCAACTCGGCATGAATGATGTAGACAGAGTTGGGGGCAAAAATGCCTCCCTTGGTGAAATGATTACTAATCTGTCCGGTGTGGGTGTTTCCGTACCGAATGGGTTTGCAACCACGGCCGATGCGTTTAACCAGTTTCTGGAACAAAGCGGGCTAAATCAGCGCATTTACGAATTACTGGATAAAACCGACATCGATGATGTTTCCGAACTGGCAAAAGCCGGTGCGCAGATCCGCCAGTGGATTGTCGACACGCCTTTCCAGCCCGAGCTGGAAAAAGCTGTTCACGAAGCCTATGCCAAACTCTCCGAAGACGACGCTGAAGCCTCTTTCGCGGTGCGCTCTTCTGCGACAGCAGAAGACATGCCGGATGCCTCGTTTGCTGGTCAGCAGGAAACGTTCCTCAACGTGCAAGGGTATGACGCCGTGCTGGTGGCGGTTAAGCATGTGTTTGCATCATTGTTTAACGATCGCGCCATCTCCTATCGTGTGCACCAGGGCTACGATCACCGCGGCGTAGCGCTTTCCGCCGGTGTGCAGCGCATGGTGCGTTCGGATATCGGCTCTTCTGGCGTGATGTTCACCATCGATACGGAATCCGGTTTTGATCAGGTGGTGTTTATCACCTCTGCCTGGGGGCTGGGCGAAATGGTGGTGCAGGGCGCCGTTAACCCTGATGAGTTCTATGTTCACAAGCCAACGCTTGCGGCAAATCGTCCGGCCATTGTGCGCCGTACCATGGGCTCGAAGAAAATCCGCATGATCTATGCGCCGACGCAAGAACATGGCAAGCAGGTGCAAATTGAGGATGTTGCGCAGGCCGATCGCGATCGCTTCTCCCTGACCGATGAAGAAGTACAAGCATTGGCGAAGCAGGCGGTGCAAATCGAGAAACATTATGGCCGTCCAATGGATATTGAATGGGCGAAAGACGGTCATACTGGCAAATTGTTTATTGTACAGGCGCGCCCGGAAACGGTGCGCTCGCGTGGCCAGGTGATGGAGCGTTACACGCTGCATGCCCAGGGGCGCATTATCTCTGAAGGCCGTGCTATTGGGCATCGCATTGGCGCAGGCACGGTGAAAGTGATTCACGATATCAGCGAGATGAACCTGATCGAGCCGGGCGATGTGCTGGTTACCGACATGACCGACCCGGATTGGGAACCAATCATGAAAAAGGCGGCGGCCATTGTCACCAACCGCGGCGGTCGAACCTGTCACGCGGCGATCATTGCGCGTGAGTTAGGTATTCCGGCGGTGGTGGGTTGCGGCGATGCGACGGAACGCATTAAAACCGGCGAGAAGGTTACCGTCTCCTGCGCCGAAGGCGATACCGGTTACGTGTATGCCGATCTGCTGGATTTCAGCGTGAAAAGTTCAAGCGTGGACACTATGCCGGATCTGCCGCTGAAGATCATGATGAACGTCGGCAACCCGGATCGCGCCTTCGATTTTGCTTGCCTGCCAAACGAAGGCGTAGGCCTTGCGCGGCTGGAATTCATCATTAACCGTATGATCGGTGTGCATCCGCGCGCGTTGCTGGAGTTTGATGACCAGGACGCGAAATTACAAAACGAAATCCGCGAAATGATGAAAGGCTTCGATTCGCCGGTTGAGTTTTATGTCGGTCGCCTGACGGAAGGTATTTCGACGCTGGGTGCAGCATTCTGGCCTAAACGCGTGATTGTGCGTCTGTCCGATTTTAAATCGAACGAATACGCCAATCTGGTTGGCGGTGAGCGTTACGAGCCGGAAGAAGAGAACCCGATGCTTGGCTTCCGTGGTGCCGGTCGTTACGTGGCGGACAGCTTCCGCGATTGCTTCGCTCTTGAATGTGAAGCGGTAAAACGCGTGCGTAACGAGATGGGGCTGACCAACGTCGAGATCATGGTCCCGTTTGTCCGCACCGTTGAACAGGCAAAAGCGGTCGTTGATGAGCTGGCGCGTCAGGGGCTGAAACGCGGTGAGAATGGCCTGAAAATCATCATGATGTGCGAAATCCCGTCGAACGCGCTGCTGGCGGAGCAGTTCCTCGAGTATTTCGATGGTTTCTCTATCGGCTCCAACGACATGACCCAGTTGGCGCTGGGCCTCGATCGCGATTCTGGCGTGGTCTCTGAACTGTTCGACGAACGTAACGATGCGGTGAAAGCGCTGCTTTCCATGGCGATTCGTGCGGCGAAAAAGCAGGGAAAATATGTCGGTATTTGCGGGCAGGGACCTTCGGATCACGAAGACTTTGCTGCATGGTTGATGGATGAGGGCATTGATAGCCTCTCGCTCAATCCGGATACCGTTGTGCAGACCTGGTTAAGCCTCGCCGAACTGAAAAAATAAAGGCGAAAGTAAAATCCCCGGCATAATGTCGGGGATTTTTTTATTTCAGCCGCGAACTCGGCGGCGATCACAATTACTAAAAAACGTAAAAAGCCTGGCAATTATTGCAATTGTCCCCTCGTAGGCTTCTTCCAATACTTGAGCCTGTAGTGAGCAGCGCGACGTTAATCTGTCGCGCCATGTTGAAATATTTTTTGACCTCACAAGGCTAATAAAAATGACAATCTCCTCTGTCCTGAGTACAAAAGACAAAATAGGTTACGGTCTGGGTGATATGGCAAGCGCCCTGGTCTGGCAAACCGCAACGCTGTTTCTCGCTTATTTCTATACGGATGTGTTTGGGTTACCCGCCGCAATTATGGGAACCATGTTTTTGGTCGTGCGTGCAATTGATGCTTTTGTCGATCCTTGTATCGGCGCACTGGTCGATCGCACACAAACGCGGCACGGGCGTTTTCGCCCCTGGCTGCTGTGGTTTGCAATACCGTTTGGTGTGAGCTGCATTATTACCTTTTATGTCCCGGACGCAGGGGCAACGGCAAAAATCCTCTATGCCTGCGTTACTTACGCCATCCTTAGTTTTATCTATTCTGCGATTAACGTGCCTTACTGCGCGATGCCCGGTGCACTGACGATGGATCCGCACGAGCGCCACTCTCTGCAGTCCTGGCGCTTTGGTTTGTCGTTTATCGGCGGTCTGATCGTAACCGTTATTGCTCTGCCGCTGGTGGCGCATCTGGGGGCGGGTAACGATCAAAAAGGGTATTTCTATGCCATGAGCATGATGGGCGTGTTAGGCATTTTTCTGTTCTTTGGCTGTTTCTTTATGACCCGCGAGCGTTTTACGCCGCGCAATGATAGCTCCGGTTCGTTGCTCAGCGATCTCAAACTGCTGACGGCAAATACGCAGTGGCGCATTGTCTTTTTGTTTAATATTTTGCTGTTAACCGCTGTGGTGACGCGCGGTTCTGCCACAATGTATTACGTCAAATATGTATTACAGCGCCCGGATATGGTGTTTACCTTTATTGTGTCTGGCATGATCGCTGCCCTAAGCGGAGCGCTATTATCGGCACGGTTGTTAGGGAAATTCGACCGGGTACGCGCCTACCAGTGGACAATTATTACCTTCGTCGTTTTCGCTGCGCTGATCTTTATTATTCCACCTTCACAAGTGTGGCTTATTTTTGGCCTCAATATCGTTTTTAGCTTTATTCAGAATCTGACCACGCCATTGCAATGGACCATGTTCTCTGACGTTGTCGATTATGAAGAGCACCGCAGCGGGCGTCGTCTTGACGGACTGGTGTTCTCTACGGCGTTGTTCGCCATTAAGTTTGGCCTGGCGCTCGGCGGCGCAGTGGTAGGCTGGGTACTTGGCGCAGTGGACTATGCGCCGAACCAGGCAGCCCAGAGTGCGACGGTGCTGACGACCATTAACGCGCTGTTTACGCTGATCCCCTGCCTGCTGTTTATCTGCATGGCGCTGCTGCTGACCCGCTACAAACTGAATAGCCAGGTTGCCGACAGTATCGCGCAAGAGTTAATACGCAAACGCGATGACCGCGATACCGCACCGCAAACCTCCCCGGATTTCAATCACACAGGAGTGACCCGATGACCGCAATTTACAAGGACGCACACCGCCCCGTAGCTGAACGCGTGGCAGACTTACTGGCGCGGATGACGCCGGAAGAAAAATTCGCGCAAATGCATGCTTTGTGGCTGGTGCTCTCAGAAGAGGGTAATCACCGCGAGCGTACCGATCTCAGTGATGAATTTGCCGGTGTCAGTGCTCAGGCGGCGCTGGCGCAGCGGCTTACGTTGGGGGTCGGGCAGATAACCCGCCCGCTGGGCACGCATATTGTGGAGGCAAAAAGCGGCGTGCGCGCGGCTAATCGGCTGCAAAAAACGCTAGTGGAAGAGACGCGACTGGGTATCCCGGCGCTGTTCCATGAGGAGTGTTTGGTTGGTTTACTGTGTAAAGACGCGACGTTATTTCCCTCCTCGCTGAACTACGGCTCCACCTGGGATCCGCAACTCGTGCAGCGTGCCGCTCATCATATTGGGCTGGAAGCGCGATCAACCGGTTGCAAGCAGGGGCTGGCTCCGGTGCTGGATGTCTCGCGCGATGTCCGCTGGGGGCGCACGGAAGAGACATTTGGCGAAGATCCATGGTTAGTGGGGGTGATGGCTTGCGCCTACGTGAAAGGTCTGCAGGGTGAAAAGGGCGATATGCTGGCGACGCTCAAACACTACGTTGGTCACTCGTTTAGCGAAGGCGCACGTAACCATGCGCCTGTGCACCTGGGCTTTTGCGAGCTGAACGACATCTTTTTGCTGCCGTTCGAGATGGCGGTGAAACTGGCGAAAGCCGGATCGGTAATGCCAGCCTATCATGACATTGATAACCAGCCGGGACACAGTGACCACTTCTTGCTCACCACCTTGCTGCGTGAACAGTGGGGCTTTGATGGCATTATTGTGGCCGATTACGGCGGTGTCAGCCTGTTGCATCAACATCATGGCGTGACTCACGATGCCGCAGAATCCGCTGCGCTCTCATTTAATGCCGGGCTGGATGTTGAACTGCCAAAAGATGACGGTGCGCGCCATTTGACAGAGGCCGTCGAGCGCGGCCTTATTTCCATGGCAAAAGTGGATGAAATTGTCGCTCGCGTACTGGAAGTGAAATTTCGTCTCGGTTTGTTCGAGCATCCCTATACCGATGAACAGGGCATCGACTTGCAGTCGGTTGAGACGCGGCAGGTAGCACGTGAGGTCGCTACGCGTTCAATGACGCTGCTGGAAAATAACGGCATCCTGCCGTTGAACGGTTCGCCGAAGGTGGCGGTGATTGGCCCGACCGCCGACGATCCGCTGGCTTTGCTCAGCGGCTACAGTTTTCCGGTGCATTTGATCATCAGCGATATGCTGGAGGAGACCACGCAGGTCACCACACCGCTTGCGGCGCTACGCCAGACGCTGGGAGAGGGGAACGTCCGCTATGCCAAAGGCTGCCATATTATTGAAAAACGTATGGCAGGTGCCCCCGTTTTCCCTGGAGACGCTTCGGGCAAACCGATGCAGCAGTCGCCGGTCTCCGTGGATTTGAGCCTGATCCCGCACGCGGTTAGCGTAGTGCAAGAAAGCGACGTGATTATTGCCTGCGTGGGCGATCTTGCCGGGTTGTTCCAGAGCGGGACGGTGGGGGAAGGTTCTGACACGGACAGTCTGACGTTGCCGGGTGTGCAACAACAGTTGCTGGAGGCGTTAGTGGCAACCGGGAAACCGGTAGTCGTGGTCATGACCGGTGGGCGGCCTTATAACCTGCAAGGGCTGGAGTCGCGCGTTGCCGCATGGTTGATGGCGTGGGCACCGGGGCAGGAGGGTGGCTGGGCGATTGCCGATGTGTTGACCGGGCGAGCAGAGCCGCAGGGACGTCTGGTTGTCAGCGTGCCGAAAAGCGCTGGTGCAATGCCCTATTATTACAACCACAAACTGAAAAGCGGCGGTACGCCATTTGCCTTCCATTTTGGTTCACGTTACCCCTTTGGCTACGGACAAACCTGGACGCAGTTTGCGTATGTGAACCCGGTGCTGCTGACGCCAGATGTGGCGATCGATGGCGATATTCGCGTACAGGTGCAGGTGAAAAATACCGGAGAGCGCAGCGGCAGCGAGGTAGTGCAGTTGTATGTCCGGGACAAGGTAGCGTCGATGGTGCGCCCGGTACATGAGCTAAAAGCGTTCCAGCGTGTGGCGTTGTCGCCAGGTGAAACGGCAACGCTAACGTTCATCGTGCCGGTGGATATGCTCAACTTTACGCGTCGTGACGGGCAGCGCATTGTCGAACCGGGTGAGTTTGAGCTGCAAATGGGTGCCTCATCTGCTGATATCCGCGCAACGCTCACGGTGAACGTTTACGGCGAAACCCGCGAACTTCCCTCCGCCTGGAAAATGATGAGCCAGTGCGAAGTCAGCCAGTGATAAAATCGTAGCCCATCGAATGATGGGCTATTTTTTGCACAAACGGGCAACAATAACCCTGCTGAAATAACAACCGCGCTGCATGGCTTACAATTGCGTAAGGTATTTGTGTGATCGTAAGCTATTTGTGCCTGCCCCTGGTATATATTTATTGTATTGATAATTACCCTGCATATAATTCTCTCCAGTGACTTATCTGTTCGTGGTTTTCTATTTTCTTCTGTGCTTGCAGAGAAAATTATATTGAGGTTTTACGTAATGGGGAAAATAGCTGAGCGCCATTATGTCCATTTTATTTGTAATGGCGTGACGGGGTTTGTCGAAGTTGAACCCGACGGTATCCGGTGGGTGAACTACGCGGGCGAACGCAGGATTTATAGAGCATTGCAGGGCCGGTTACGTAACGTCGTTGATCACGTGCTGTCTCAGCATAATCTTATCAGCAGCTGGCACAGGTAAATACGTAAGCGGGTATATGTTAATTGTCTTTTCGTCGTTTTAATTTATTAACTATTGCAGTTTTTATTTCGCTGTAGCGGAAAGCATATATCTTTTATTTGCCTGCAATAGTCGTGAGGTTATTCAAATGAAACGTTTTTTATTCATGTTTATCGTGCTCGCATGCGCGGGGCTTAATGGCTGCGCGTCTTATAACGATCATATTCGTGCCTGTGACGGACACGATGTGAGCACGATGCATTTAGCATTCGATTATCTACCGATTGGTGCGGCTATTGATAATGGTGCCTGCGCGGTGAGCAGCAAGGGGAGCGCGTCTGCATCCGGCAAATAAGTGCCTGAACTGAAAGTGGCGAAAAAAAAGCCCATCGTGGGAGATGGGCAAAGACTACACACAGCAATTCGTTGTTTCACTCAGGGGATTTCCATGTTTATAAATCAAGGTGTTGATTTATAACCGTGAGCTAATAGTAGGCATGTCGATTTTTTGCGTCGATCAGATTCGTCTCATTAGTTAAACGGACGTGAAGAATATATAGGTTAAACCGCGCATTATTCCGCTTTCAGAGGGATCTGAATGGGGTTTCGCGTTTGAAATGATAAGTAGTGCTTAATAATAATTAAGGCGGGCTACCCCGCCTCAATTATTTTCAGGAAGGGTTATCTACATTGTCGACTTCGCTTAATGCATTATCTGTTGCTGTCGGTTCGGGCGCTTCATTCACCCACGCGGAGAATAGCCGCCAGGAGACCGCCAGTAATACCGGACCTATAAACAGGCCAATCATGCCGAAAGCGACCAGTCCGCCAATGACCCCTGAAAGAATAAGGATCAGCGGTAAATCCGCGCCCATGCGGATCAGTACCGGGCGGATGAAGTTATCCAGCGTGGCGACAACGCAGCTCCAGACCAGCAGCACGGTGCCCCAAGTGGAATCTCCGCTCCAGTAAAGCCAGATAATGGCCGGGACCAGTACCAGTAACGGCCCGAGCTGCACCAGACAGGTCATCAGCATGACCACGGTAAACAACGTAGCGTAGGGCACGCCGGAAATGGCCAGTCCAACGCCGCCAAGTACGGCCTGCACCAGCGCGGTGACCACCACGCCCAGCGCTACGGCGCGGATCGCCTGGCCTGCCAGCAGCACGGCGGCATCGCCACGTTTTCCGGCAAGGCGAATGGCAAAATGCCGGATCCCTCTGGCAACTTGCTCACCGCGCCAGTAGAGCAGGGCGCTGAACAGCAACATCAGGCCGCAGTGCAGCATAAAACGTCCGATATGTGCGGCCTGGCCGACAAACCAGGTGGTTGTCGCGCCTACGTACGGGCGCAGCTTGGCCATAATGGCGCTGCCGCCCATATCCAGCAGGCTGTGCCAGCCCGCATAGAGCTTCTCACCAATGAAAGGAACGCTGTTAAGCCAGGCTAAATCCGGCGGTGACATGGCACCGGTGCTGATGGCGTGGATCACCGGGCCGCTGGAGTCCACCAGGCTATTAACCAGTAGTGCGACCGGAATAATAAACAGCAGGATTAACAGCAGCATCATCACTAACACCGCCAGCGAGCGGCGGCCAAACAGCACGCGTTGCAGGCGCACCAGCAGTGGCCAAGTGGCGATCACCACCGTGCCCGCCCAGGCAAAACCGAGGATGAAGGGCTGGACGACCCACAAACAGGCGATAATCATGATTGCTAAAAACAGTACCGACAGCATGATTTGCGGTACATCCCTGGACTGACGTAGATCAACCATACGATTTACTCACCTTATTGAGTGGCTGAAAATTCGGTGTTTCTGGAAATCACCAGTGATAATGATTAATGATTTCAGCGGTTTTGGACAGTCTGATTCTGCCTGTAATTCTCATGGGCGCATAAGAAAAAAATGTGATACAACGATGAATGCTTAAAGCAAACGATTAACTATTCACAACACTAACAGTCAGGCAGGGTCAAGCATAATGATCCCACAGATTTCCCAGGCACCGGGCGTCGTTCAACTGGTGCTGAATTTTTTGCAGGCTTTGGAGCAACAAGGTTTTACCGGTGATACCGCCACCAGCTATGCCGACAGGCTAACGATGGCGACAGACAACAGTATTTACCAGCTATTACCCGATGCCGTCGTTTTCCCTCGTTCAACGTCCGACGTTGCCTTGATCACACGCCTCGCTGCCGAGCCGCGTTTTCGCACGCTGGTCTTTACTCCGCGCGGCGGCGGAACCGGCACCAATGGCCAGGCACTGAACCAGGGCATCATCGTTGATATGTCCCGCTATATGAACCGCATTATGGAAATTAACCCCGAAGAGGGGTGGGTGCGCGTTGAGGCGGGCGTTATCAAAGATCAGCTCAACCAGTATTTGAAACCTTATGGCTTCTTCTTCGCGCCAGAGCTGTCGACCAGCAACCGTGCGACCTTAGGGGGAATGATCAACACTGACGCCTCCGGTCAGGGTTCTCTGGTTTACGGGAAAACCTCCGACCATGTGCTGGGTGTCCGCGCTGTGTTGCTGGGCGGCGATATCCTCGATACGCAGGCGATGCCGGTGGCGCTAGCAGAAACGCTGGGTAATACCAGCACCGCTATCGGGAGGATCTATAAAACGGTGCTGGAACGCTGTCGTCATAACCGCCAGTTGATTCTGGATAAATTCCCCAAACTGAACCGTTTTCTCACCGGTTACGATCTGCGTCATGTGTTTAACGACGAGATGACCGAATTTGATTTAACCCGCATTCTGACCGGCTCAGAAGGGACGCTGGCGTTTATTACCGAAGCGCGCCTTGATATCACGCCGCTGCCAAAAGTTCGCCGTCTGGTGAACATCAAATACGACTCTTTCGATTCCGCGCTGCGCAATGCACCATTTATGGTGGAAGCGCGTGCGCTATCCGTCGAAACCGTGGATTCGAAAGTGCTTAACCTGGCGCGTGAAGACATTGTCTGGCATTCGGTAAAAGACCTGATCACCGATGTGCCGGATAAGACTCTGCTTGGCCTGAATATTGTTGAGTTTGCCGGTGACGATCAGCCGCTGATTGATGCGCAAGTGCAGTCGCTGTGCCAGCGTCTCGATACGTTAATGGCCAATGGTGAAGGTGGCGTGATTGGCTGGCAATTGTGTGAAGATCTGACGGGCATTGAGCGCATTTATGCCATGCGTAAAAAAGCCGTGGGTCTGTTAGGTAACGCCAAAGGCGCGGCTAAGCCGATTCCCTTTGCGGAAGATACCTGCGTGCCGCCGGAACATCTGGCGGACTACATCGTTGAATTCCGTGCGCTACTTGATGGGCACGGCCTGAGCTACGGCATGTTTGGTCATGTTGACGCTGGGGTGCTGCACGTGCGGCCGGCGCTGGATATGTGCGACCCGCAGCAAGAAGTGTTGATGAAATCCATTTCCGATGATGTGGTCGCGTTGACGGCGAAATATGGCGGTTTGCTGTGGGGCGAACACGGGAAAGGTTTTCGCGCAGAATATAGCCCGGCCTTTTTTGGCGAGCAGCTATATGGTGAGTTACGCAAAATCAAAGCGGCCTTTGATCCGGAAAACCGCCTAAATCCCGGTAAAATCTGCCCGCCTGAAGGCATCGATGCCCCGATGAAGAAGGTGGATGACGTCAAACGCGGTACGCTTGATCGGCAAATTCCCATCGCTGTGCGTTCGTCATGGCGTGGCGCCATGGAGTGTAACGGTAATGGCTTGTGCTTTAACTTCGATGTGAAAAGCCCGATGTGCCCCTCGATGAAAATCTCGGCGAACCGTATTCATTCGCCAAAAGGGCGGGCAACGCTGGTGCGCGAATGGCTGCGTCTGCTAGCAGATCGTGGGATCGACCCCATTAAGTTGGAAAAAGAGTTGCCGGAAAAACGGGCCAGTTTGCGTACATTAATTGAGCGTACGCGCAATAGCTGGCACGCACGTCGCGGTGAGTATGATTTCTCGCATGAAGTCAAAGAGGCGATGTCCGGCTGCCTGGCCTGTAAAGCGTGCTCAACGCAGTGCCCGATCAAGATTGATGTGCCGGAGTTCCGGTCACGCTTTTTACAGCTCTATCACAGCCGTTATCTGCGCCCGGTACGCGACCACTTGGTTGCCACGGTCGAGAGCTATGCGCCACTGATGGCGCGCGCGCCGAAAACGTTTAACTTTTTTATGAGCCAGCCGTGGGTACGTTCCCTTTCCGCGAAGCATATCGGCATGGTGGATTTGCCGCTGCTGTCGGTGCCGTCATTGCAGCATCAGATGGTCGGGCATCGCACCGCGAACATGACGCTTGAGCAGCTTGAGCAGCTCAATGCCGCGCAGAAAGTGAAAACCGTGCTGGTGGTGCAGGATCCGTTTACCAGCTACTATGATGCGCAGGTGGTGACCGATTTTGTTCGTCTGGTCGAACGGCTGGGCTTCCAGCCGGTGGTGCTGCCTTTCTCGCCAAATGGCAAGGCGCAACACATTAAAGGTTTTCTGGATCGCTTTGCCAAAACGGCGCAAAAAACCGCAGATTTCCTTAACCGCGTAGCACAACTGGGCATGCCGATGGTAGGTGTTGATCCCGCATTGGTGCTCTGCTACCGCGATGAGTACAAGCTGGCGTTAGGCGATAAGCGCGGTGATTTTCATGTGCAACTGGTGCATGAATGGCTGCCCGCGGCGCTGGATAACATCGGTGAGCGAGTGCCCAGCGGCGAACCCTGGTATCTGTTCGGCCACTGTACCGAAGTGACTGCGCTACCCGGCGCGACAGGGCAATGGGCGTCGATTTTTGCGCGCTTTGGCGCAGTGCTGGAAAATGTCAGCGTTGGTTGCTGCGGTATGGCCGGAACATATGGACATGAAGTGAAGAACCATGCCAGTTCGCTGGGCATTTATGAGCTTTCCTGGCATCAGGCGATGCAACGTTTGCCGCGGAATCGCTGTCTGGCGACCGGCTACTCTTGTCGCAGCCAGGTTAAACGAATCGAAGGGAATGGCGTGCGCCATCCACTACAGGCTTTACTGGAGATTTTGGGATGATCTGGAAACGCGCGGTTACGCTGGAAGCGCTGAATGCAATGGGCGATGGCAATATGGTGGGGCTTCTGGATATTCGTTTTGAGCGTATCAGTGACGATGCGCTTGAGGCGAGTATGCCGGTGGATCAACGAACCTATCAACCGTTTGGTCTGCTACACGGTGGCGCGTCGGTGGTGCTGGCGGAAACGCTCGGTTCTGTTGCTGGCTATCTGTGTACGGAGGGGGAGCAGAAGGTGGTGGGGCTGGAGGTTAATGCCAACCATTTGCGCTCGGTGCGCAGCGGGCGCGTGCGCGGCGTTTGTCGGGCGTTGCATACGGGCGGTCGGCACCAGGTCTGGCAAATCGATATTTACGACGAACAATCCCGCTTGTGTTGTTCATCCCGGTTGACCACGGCCATTGTCTGATCATTTTCGGCGGTTATGCCGCCGAAAAAACTTCATGTTTTATTCATTATTCCTGGCTTAAGATTTTAGCCCTCCGTGCTATATTGCTCAGCAATGGATATATCGCTCAGTTGCCTGCAACCGGAGCGAGTGATTGTAACGCGTAATGACTTGATGAAGTGATTCATTGTCTCTTAAGCGCTACTGAATAGAGGCTTTTAGGTAACAGTGATGACATCGTTCAAGTTTGCATTTTTACACCCGCGACATTGGGTGACATGGGCCGGGTTAGGTTTGCTCTGGCTTCTCGTTCAACTTCCTTATCCTATTCTTGCCCGCCTTGGCGCGGGGCTGGGTCGGCAATCACGCCGATTTCTGCAACGGCGTGAGCGTATCGCTCGCCGTAATCTCGAATTATGCTTTCCCGATATGAATGATGAGCAGCGCGAGCGGCTGATCGCGAAAAATTTTATGTCATTGGGCATGGGGTTGATTGAAACCGGCATGGCGTGGTTTTGGTCGGATAAACGTGTACGCCGTTGGTTTGATGTCGAAGGTTATCAGCATTTGCAGGCTGCTCAGGCCAGCCAGCGTGGCGTAATGGTGGTTGGTGTGCATTTTATGTCGCTGGAGCTGGGTGGGCGCGTAATGGGGCTCTGTCAGCCAATGATGGCAACTTACCGTCCCCATAATAATATGCTGATGGAATGGGTGCAGACGCGCGGGCGTATGCGTTCAAATAAATCGATGATTGATCGCCGTAATCTGAAGGGGCTGGTCAATGCGCTGAAACAAGGTGAAGCCGTTTGGTTCGCGCCGGATCAGGATTACGGGCGCAAAGGCAGTATTTTCGCACCGTTCTTCTGTGTTAAAAACGCGGCAACCACCAACGGCACATATGTTTTATCGCGCCTTTCCAGGGCAAAAATGTTGACGGTCACGATGGTGCGCAAAGAGGATTTCTCCGGTTATTCGCTGCATATCGGCCAGGCGCTGAATGACTATCCGGTTGAGGATGAGTTCGCCGCCGCCAGCTACATGAACAAAGTGATTGAGCGCGAAATTCTGCGCGCACCGGAGCAGTACCTGTGGATCCACCGGCGCTTTAAAACTCGCCCGGTCGGCGAACCTTCGCTTTATAACTAACCTTTGTTAACGCGCCCCTTCTTAGGGGCGTTGTATTATTCTGTTGCCAACAAGACGTATATGGGATGGTTATGGTCAAGTTTATTGCGGGCTGCTGTTTAGCCATGTTATCGGCGTATTCATCTGCTGCGGGTATCACGCTGCAGTGTGATGAATACCGTGCCAGCGTCGAACCCGATGGGCTCACTATCAATGGCCGACATTACACGAACCCACAGGAGAAGCCGTATGACATTTCCGATCAATATTCCGGGCGCTCGCTGATTTATACCGACAGCCAGGATCAAAACAAGGATACCAACTGGGCGGCGATTCATATCATCACGCAGATTGAAACGGGTAAAAAAGCCTTCTTCTATGCGGATAGCAAGCATACTAACGATAAAGCGATCATCTGCACACGCGAAAACGAAGAGGAATAGCACAAGCGTTGCCTGTTTGATGCTGAGTGTTTACCCGATCACCCGCCAGCGGCTTTTGTGTGAGCTCACAACCCTTCCAGTAGCTGGAGCTGCTTAAAAGTTAGCGGGCGGGAAAATGTGTATCCCTGAATACCGCCAGCGTTATATCTGTTAAGCAGAGCGAGGTCGGCGGCGCTATCTACGCCTTCACAGATAACGTTCGTACCGGCAGGTATCACGTTGTCAATGAAACGGTGCAGTGTAGAAAGTTTTGCCGGGTGACGGGCGATACCATCAACAATGGAACGATCGATTTTAATGGTATTGAATGCAAATAGCTGCAGGCGCTCCGCATGGTCATGTCCGCTGCCAAACTTTCCGAGTGATACCATAAAACCGTCTTCTTTGGCTTTCTTTAATAAAGGTAAGCTACTGATAAATTGAGAGTAAGTAATTTTGTCGCTGATTTCTATTTCGATACGCTGCGGGGCAATATTATTGCGCTGGCAGCGTTCTCTGAGCTGGGTGAGATAACCCATATCATTAATCAACTGCGGCGATAAAATGAATGAAACCACCATTGTTTCCTTCATTTTTAGAACGTGACAAATAACCTCAAAAATAAAATCGGTTACTTTTCTGATGACCGCCGTTTCTTCGAACAGCGTTGCTATCTGCTTTGCGGGAATGAGAAAATCCTCAGTGTTAAAAAATTGTGCCACTGCTTGATAGCTGAGAATATTTTTTCCTGAAAGATTAATGATGGGGTGAAACTCTGCCGTCATCAGGAATTTTTTGCCTTTAATTTCCAGTGTGTTAATTTTCATTTCCCTAATTTAGCCCCCACTCAAAAGATCAGGACATTCCTAATGGACAATTTTCAATTCTACACAGGCCCGGATAACGATTGAAAATTGTTTTGAATGATCGATTATCCTATTTTGATAGCCTGTATCTATTGCTATCATGAAAATGATCGCTTAAATCTATAAATTGGCAAAGTGGTTTATTCTTCTTATTTATATTTCGCCGATTTTATGATCGTATTTATCGCATTTAGTTTGCATTAGGTTGTTGTTTTATAGCGAGAAAGAGAATTCGCCGTGAATATGCTTAACGTGTTCCTGCTCGAAGTTTAGGTTACGACAATAAACCACGAGTGAATGAGCAATATTAACCATGAGTAAGATGTTTGCTGACAATGCGTAAATACTTATAAACCCCAGGCATTATTGCTTTCTTTGGTATCGCTGATTATCAGCCGAATTAAAGGTGTATTTGGGATAGGCGTAAAAATAGACTGGCGAAAATAAAAATATAATGACAGTTTTATGACGGTTATAGCCTGCTCGGTAATAATAAAAAACGAACGGAAAACTTATCGTCTGATCCCGTTTCCCGCCCGGTTAATTAAATGGTTAGCAATGTACTCTCGCCGGATGTGCTCATTGTCCGACTTTGGCAATGTGATGAAGGATCAGCAATGTTGTTTCAGAAAATCGACAATCAACTGCGAAACACATTCAGGGTTCTCTCTGTTACTGATATGCGCCGCATTCGGAATCAGAGTGAATTCACAGTCTAATGCTTCTGCCATCTGCCGCCCTTCCACTGGCGGGCGCGGCAGATCCAGCTCGCCAGTTGCCACATGCGCCGGGCATGTTACAGAATCCAGAATGGCCATACGATCCGGTCGGCCGAAAATCAATTTACCGAGCGGCACAATACTGCTGCGTAACTGCTCTGCAGAAAGGGAGGAAAGGTAAGCGGTGAGCTGCTGAACGTCTGCAGGCAAGGCGAACTGCGAATAGAATTGGCTGACAATATAGTCGAGTAACTCAGGGGGAATGGTGCCCGTTGCATCGATGGCGTTGAGCATCGCGAAGTAGCGCTCACGCGCCAGATCGGTTTCATCGCCAATAAAAGTATCAAATAACATCACAGCCTTAACCCGCGCCGGTGCGGCGGCAGCGAGTTCTGCTCCCCACATTCCACCAACCGACAAGCCGACCACGGCAAACTGGTCGATATTGAGCGAGTCCATTAAGGCTAAATGGTCTGCGGCAATATCGGTCAAAGAAGAGAGCGTGCCGGGCAACGCGGGAGAATCACCATGGCCCCACAAATCTGGCGCTATTACACGAAAGTGTTGGCTGAGCATTTCCATTTGCGGCAACCACATCGATTTATCAAACAAATAGCTATGGCCCAACAGCACGGGAAAACCCGTTCCGCTATCTAAAAAAGACATCATTGGTTTTGCATTCATCAATACTCTCCTTGTTTGATGGCTCAACGACGTGAGCACATTTTCAAAAACTGAATATTTACTGACTTCATTTCAGAAATGAAAAGGTTAATCTTCTCTTTTCGAACGTGTTTTCTTATCCCAATGCTATTTGTGCTATAGCAACCAGAACAGCTCAACGTCGTAATGTCACCCCGGCGTGGAGATAGTGGGGTAAAGCAACGTTTCCAGGAAACTCACAACCACCCACAGCGTTTCGCTGAATATTGACCATAAACCCACCACCAAAACCACCACCGCGAGCAGCAGCAAAATCAACGCCGTTTTATCCATAACATGCTCAAATGTGGTAAGAAATTCTCGTTTTCGGACACTCATTCCAGCATCCGGTTCAACTTTTTACTATGACTATTTTGTCAGCGACATGCGGGCTATTGATATCACTGGAGATTAATTTTAAAGCGCAAAGCGCTGAAGTGGGGCTGCGCCGTTAGGACGCCGTTTTGCGAAAAGATAATGGTTTGATAAGCGAGTCACTTTTCGCATTAAAAAATTCCAAAATCCTATCTCAATAATAGGTATTAGCTATGCATCTTTTCTTTTTCACCGTTTACCCGCCGCTGTGCCTTCTAAAGTCATTATTTATCAATTTATTAAACAAATTTTCACTTGCCTGTAAAGCCTTTGCGCAGAGTCTATGCTTATAGCATGTGCCGAAAAAAAGGGCTTGTGGGTAATAACCCTTCGGAAAAGAGGTTGAAGTGATAATCATTATCACTAACATAGCATTATGAGCCTTTGATCTGATGATGTGAGGTAAACGATGGAATCATTTAATCCGCAAGATTTTACGTGGCGGGGGCTAAGCATGACGCCCGCTGCCGCAGAACACATCCGTGCGTTAGCCAGTAAGCAGGCTGGTGTGCTCGGCGTGCGGCTTGGTATCAAGCAGACCGGTTGCGCAGGTTTTGGTTATGTACTCGATACCGTGACGGAGCCGAACGAAGACGATTTGCTTTACGAATCTGACGGTGCACGCCTTTACGTACCGCTACAAGCGATGCCGTTTATTGACGGCACCGAAGTAGATTATGTGCGCGAAGGTTTAAATCAGATCTTCAAATTTCATAACCCGAAAGCACAGCACGAATGCGGCTGTGGCGAAAGTTTCGGGGTATAGGCGGTACTATGTCTCGTAATACTGAAGTAACTGACGATGTCAAAACCTGGACCGGTGGCAACCTCAATTATAAAGAGGGCTTTTTTACCCGGTTGAGCACCGACGAGCTGGCAAAAGGCATCAGTGAAGATGTCGTGAGGGCCATTTCTGCGAAACGCAACGAGCCGGAATGGATGCTTGAGTTTCGCCTGAATGCCTTCCGGGCATGGCAGGAGATGGAAGAACCGCATTGGCTGAAAGCCCATTACGAAAAACTGGATTACCAGGATTACAGTTACTACTCTGCGCCTTCTTGCGGTAATTGCGACGACACTTGTGCCTCTCAGCCTGGTGCAGTGCAACAGACCGGTTCAAATGCCTGGCTGACGGAAGAAGTTGAAGAGGCCTTTAACCAACTCGGCGTACCAGTGCGCGAAGGTAAAGAAGTCGCGGTCGACGCCATTTTTGACTCCGTCTCCGTGGCGACGACGTACCGTGAAAAATTGTCAGAGCAAGGCATCATCTTCTGTTCATTTGGTGAGGCGATTCATGACCATCCGGAACTGGTAAAAAAATACCTCGGAACGGTGGTGCCTTCTAATGACAACTTTTTCGCCGCGCTTAACGCTGCCGTTGCCTCAGATGGCACTTTTATCTACATCCCGAAAGGCGTGCGTTGCCCGATGGAACTGTCGACCTATTTCCGCATTAATGCAGAAAAAACTGGCCAGTTCGAGCGCACCATTCTGGTGGCGGATGAAGGGAGCTACGTCAGCTATATCGAAGGATGTTCGGCACCGGTGCGCGACAGCTATCAGCTGCACGCAGCGGTGGTGGAAGTCATCATCCACAAAGACGCGGAAGTGAAATACTCCACGGTGCAAAACTGGTTCCCGGGGGATAACAACACCGGCGGGATCCTCAACTTTGTGACCAAGCGTGCGCTGTGTGAAGGCGAAAACAGCAAGATGTCGTGGACGCAGTCTGAGACGGGCTCCGCCATTACCTGGAAATACCCGAGCTGTATTCTGCGCGGTGATAACTCGATCGGTGAATTCTTCTCTGTCGCGCTGACCAGCGGGCATCAGCAGGCGGATACCGGCACCAAGATGATCCATATCGGGAAGAACACCAAATCGACGATTATTTCGAAAGGGATCTCCGCCGGGCATAGCCAGAACAGCTATCGCGGGCTGGTGAAAATCATGCCGACGGCGACCAATGCCCGCAACTTCACGCAGTGCGACTCGATGCTGATTGGCCCGGATTGCGGCGCGCATACCTTCCCGTATGTTGAGTGCCGCAATAACAGCGCGCGGCTTGAGCATGAAGCCACAACATCGCGTATCGGTGAAGACCAACTGTTCTACTGCCTGCAACGCGGAATCAGTGAAGACGATGCCATTTCCATGATCGTCAATGGTTTCTGTAAAGACGTCTTCTCTGAACTGCCGCTGGAGTTTGCCGTTGAAGCACAAAAACTGCTGGCTATCAGCCTTGAACACAGCGTCGGTTAAGAATGAAAGGATAAGAAATGTTAAGTATTAAAGACTTGCAGGTAAGCGTTGAAGATAAAGAGATCCTGCGTGGCCTGAGCCTGGACGTGCGCCCCGGTGAAGTTCACGCAATTATGGGGCCGAACGGCTCCGGGAAAAGTACGCTTTCTGCGACGCTGGCCGGACGTGAAGATTACGAAGTGGTGGGCGGCAGCATCGAGTTTAAAGGCAAAGATTTGCTGGAGCTTTCGCCGGAAGACCGTGCCGGTGAAGGCGTGTTCATGGCTTTCCAGTATCCGGTGGAGATCCCCGGGGTCAGTAACCAATTCTTCCTGCAAACTGCGCTTAATGCGGTCCGTAAATATCGCGGCGAAGAGGCGCTGGATCGGTTTGACTTCCAGGATCTGATGGAAGACAAAATCAAGCTGCTGAAGATGCCGGAAGATCTGCTTACCCGCTCGGTCAATGTTGGTTTCTCTGGTGGTGAGAAAAAACGTAACGACATTCTGCAAATGGCGGTGCTGGAACCTGAACTGTGCATTCTGGATGAAACGGACTCCGGCCTTGATATTGATGCGCTGAAAATTGTTGCAGAAGGGGTGAATGCGCTGCGTGACGAAAAACGCGCATTTATCATTGTCACGCACTACCAGCGGATCCTGGATTACATCAAGCCGGATTTCGTTCATGTGTTGTATCAGGGGCGCATCGTGAAATCCGGTGATTTCACGCTGGTTAAGCAACTGGAGGAGCAGGGCTATGGCTGGCTTACCGAACAGCAGTAACGCGCTGCAACAGTGGCATCATCTGTTTGAAACCCAGGGCGGGGCGCGTTCTGAATCGGCGCAGCAGCATCTGCAGCAAATGCTGCGTTTAGGGCTGCCGACACGCAAACATGAAAACTGGAAATACACGCCGCTGGAAGGCTTGCTGAATAGCCAGTTTGTTAGCACCTCCGGCACGATTGGTGCCGCACAGCGCGATGCGCTGGCATTGCCAGTGGATGCCGTGCGGCTGGTGTTTGTCGATGGTCAGTTTAACGCGGCGCTGAGCGACGAGACTGCCGGTTCCGGTTTTGAGATCAGTTTTGCTGATGTGCGGGCTGATCTGCCTGCGCCGGTGCAGCCGGAAGTGTTCCTGCATCTGACAGAAAGCCTGGCGCAGAGCGTGACCTGGATTCAGGTGGCGCGTAATCAGCGGCCGGCTAAGCCATTGCTGCTTATGCATATTACTCAAGGGCTGGCGGGCGACGAGATGAATACCGCCCATTACCGCCACCATCTTGAGCTTGCCCAGGGCGCGGAAGCGACGGTTTACGAACACTACGTCAGCCTGAACGACGCGCGCCACTTTACCGGTTCACGTCTGACGATGAATGTGGCGGCGAATGCGCATCTGCACCACGTCAAACTGGTGTTTGAAAACCCGTATAGCTACCACTTTGCGCATAATGACATTTTGCTTGCGGCAGATGCGGCGGCAGACAGCCACAGTTTCCTGCTCGGCGGGGCCGTGTTGCGCCATAACACCAGTACGCAACTTAATGGCGAAAACACGCAGTTGCGCATCAACAGCCTGGCGATGCCCGTGAAATCGGAAGTCTGCGATACCCGCACTTGGCTTGAGCATAATCAGGGCTACTGCAACAGCCGTCAGCTACATAAAACCATCGTCAGCGATAAAGGCCGCGCGGTGTTTAATGGCCTGATCAAGGTTGCGCAACACGCCATCAAAACCGACGGGCAGATGACCAACAATAATTTGTTGCTCGGGCGTCTGGCGGAAGTGGATACCAAGCCACAATTGGAAATTTATGCTGACGATGTGAAATGTAGTCACGGCGCGACAATTGGTCGCATCGACGATGAACAGATGTTTTATTTGCGCTCGCGCGGGATCAATCAACAGGCGGCGCAACAGATGATAATCCATGCTTTCGCGGCTGAACTTACGGAAGCCATTAGCGACGAAGCATTGAAACAACAGGTTCTGGCGCGTATCAGCCAGCGCCTGGCAGGGGGCAGAATATGAGTTTTCCCGTGAACGCCGTTCGTGCCGATTTTCCGGTGCTACAGCGTGAAGTGAACGGACTCCCTTTGGCCTATCTCGACAGTGCGGCCAGTGCGCAAAAGCCGAACCAGGTGATTGATGCCGAGGCTGAATTTTTCCGCCACGGTTATGCGGCGGTACACCGCGGTATTCATACGCTGAGCGCGGAAGCCACCCAGCGGATGGAAAACGTGCGGGTGCAGGTGGCGGCGTTTCTTAATGCACGTTTGCCGGAAGAGCTGGTGTTTGTACGCGGTACTACCGAGGGAATTAACCTGGTGGCGAACAGCTGGGGGACCAGCCAGGTGCGCGCGGGCGACAACATTATTATTAGCGCGATGGAACACCACGCCAATATTGTTCCGTGGCAGATGCTGTGCGAGCGCGTGGGCGCTGAGTTGCGCGTGATCCCGCTCAACCAGGATGGCACGCTGCAACTGGACGTGTTGCCAACGCTGCTCGATAAACGCACGCGTCTACTGGCGATAACTCAGGTGTCAAACGTGCTGGGGACCGAAAACCCGGTAGCGGACATCATTACGCTGGCGCATCAGCATGGCGCGAAAGTGCTGGTGGATGGCGCGCAGGCAGTAATGCACCATCCGGTGGATGTGCAGGCGCTGGACTGCGACTTCTATGTTTTCTCCGGCCATAAACTGTATGGACCTACCGGTATTGGCGTGCTGTACGCCAAAGAGGACATTTTGCAGGATATGCCGCCATGGGAAGGGGGCGGCTCAATGATCGCCACCGTTAGCCTGACTGAAGGCACAACCTATGCGAAAGCGCCGTGGCGTTTTGAGGCCGGTACGCCGAATACGGGCGGTATTATCGGGCTTGGCGCGGCAATTGAGTATGTCCACAAGTTGGGGCTGGAGGCGATAGGTGAATACGAGCAGACGCTGATGCATTACGCACTCAACGCGCTGGCGGACGTGCCGGATCTGACGCTTTATGGCCCGGCGCAGCGCCAGGGGGTAATCGCGTTTAATCTCGGGAAACATCACGCCTATGATGTCGGCAGTTTCCTCGATAATTACGGCATTGCAGTGCGCACGGGGCACCACTGCGCGATGCCGCTAATGGCGTTTTACAATGTGCCCGCTATGTGTCGCGCGTCGCTGGTTATGTACAATACAGAAGAAGAGGTGGATCGTCTGGTGGCTGGCCTGAAACGCATTCATCAGTTGCTGGGCTAACCTGAGAGGCAAAAATGGCCGCATTACCCGATAAAGAGAAATTGCTGCGCAATTTTAGCCGCTGTGCCAACTGGGAAGAGAAGTATCTCTATATTATTGAACTGGGGCAGCGGCTACCGGAATTAAGTGCCGAAGCACACAATCCTGAGAACATTATTCAGGGCTGTCAGAGCCAGGTCTGGATTGTCATGCATCGTAATGAAGCGGGCGTTATGGAGCTTGCTGGCGATAGCGACGCTGCTATTGTCAAAGGACTTATTGCCATCGTCTTTGTGCTCTATCAGCAGATGACCGCGCAAGATATTGTGGCGTTTGATGTACGCCCGTGGTTTGAAAAAATGTCCCTCACGCAACATTTGACCCCCTCCCGCTCGCAAGGGCTTGAAGCAATGATTCGCGCGATTCGCAACAAAGCCGCCAACATTAGCTAAACTTAAAAGACCATTTTTCATCCTGTTACGACGCGAGGCATTGAACGCCTCGCTGGATCTTCAGCTTTCTGACACCTTGTCAGTGGATACAGGAACTCCCGTATGAAACGCGCGTCTTTGCTCTCCTTATGTCTTTTCGGCGCTTTAAGCGCACTCCAGGTGGCTCGTGCGGCAGAATATCCCCTGCCTGCCGACGGTAGCCGTGTAATTGGGCAAAACCAGACTTATACCGTGCAGGCGGGGGATAAAAACCTGCAGGCGATCGCCCGCCATTTCGACACAGCAGCAATGTTGATCCTTGAAGCCAATAACACGATTGCGCCCATACCGAGACCGGGCACGATCGTCACCATCCCTTCACAAATGATTTTGCCCGATACGCCGCGCGAAGGGATTGTGGTTAATCTGGCTGAATTGCGGTTGTATTATTTCCCGCCGGGAAAAAATAGTGTGCAGGTTTACCCGATAGGTATTGGCCAACAGGGGCTGGAAACGCCGGTTTCTGTGACGCGAGTCAGCCAGAAGATCCCGAACCCAACCTGGACACCAACGGCAGGTATTCGCGCACGTTCACTGGCGAACGGCATTGAATTGCCACCGGTAATACCTGCAGGGCCAAACAACCCGCTAGGGCGCTTTGCGCTGCGTCTGGGAATTGGCAATGGTGAATATCTCATTCATGGTACGAATGCGCCGGACAGCGTTGGGTTGCGCGTCAGTTCTGGTTGTATTCGTATGAATGCACCGGATATCCAGGCGCTGTTTGCTCAAGTTGCGGCTGGTACGCGCGTGACGATTATCAACGAACCGGTGAAATACGCCGTAGAGCCTGATGGGCGACATTTTATTGAGGTGCATCGTCCGCTGGCACAAAATGTTGAAGAAAATACGCAGACGGTGCCTATCAACTTCTCTCCGGCGCTCGAGACTTTTATTCACCATGCCGGCGGCGATAGTGGAATGATTACGCAAGCGTTGAATCGTCGGGCAGGTTACCCGATAGCGATTCCGGTCAAGACAGCGGCGGCAGCGTCGCAAGAAAGTGTGTTATCCGTACTGAACAGTGCGAAAGGAACAACGGTGGATGCAGAATCCCAACATGAGACGGTAATGCAGTAGACGAAAGGACGGGCAAATTAAAGGCAAAAAAAATGGCGCACCGAGTGCGCCATTTCATTACAGGTACTCTTACTTACGGTAAGAGTGAGCCTGGTTGTCCAGACGCTGGTTAGCGCGAGCTGCGTCATCTTTAGCAGCCTGAACGTCGGAACGGATTGCGTTCACGTCGTTGCTCAGCTGGTCAACTTTAGCGTTCAGAGTCTGAACGTCAGAAGACAGCTGATCGATTTTAGCATTGCTGGAGCAACCAGCCAGCAGAGTAGAACCCAGGATTACCGCGCCCAGTACCAGTTTAGTACGATTCATTATTAATACCCTCTAGATTGAGTTAATCTCCATGTAGCGTTACAAGTATTACACAAAGTTTTTTAGGTTGAGAATATTTTTTTGATGGGAATCCACTTAAATTTGATCGTTCGCTCAAAGAAACACCGACTTTCAATAAAAGGTTAAAAAACGCGTGTTAAAACAGCACGCTTCCATCGGATTCATCTTAGATAATGGCCGATTTAAATAGTGAAATCCGATTGGATTTTTTATTTTAAATGGAGGCGGGAATATAAAAAAAGCGCCACAGAGGCGCTTTTTTAATCAGTCCGAATTGTCCGGTTATTATTACAGAACGTGTACGGAGGCAGTGTTTGTTGTGCCGCTCGGAACCAGTGCACCGGAAACCATGACAACTACGTCGCCTTTACATGCCAGGCCACTTTCCAGCGCCACTTCTTTGCCCAGACGGTAGAAATCATCTGTAGAAGAGATTTCTTTCACCAGTTGCGGGACAACACCTTTGCTCAACACCAGCTGACGCGCGGTCAGTTCGTTGGTGGTCAGCGCCAGAATAGTGGCATCCGGGAAGTATTTACGCACTGCGCGAGCAGATTTGCCGCCCTGAGTCGCAACAACAATCAGCGGAGCTTCCAGTTTCTCAGCTGTCTCAACAGCGCCACGGCAAACCGCTTCAGTAATGCGCAGTTTACGGCTGTCATTGTTGAAATCCAGGCGGCTGGTCATCACGCGATCGGTACGTTCGCAAATGGTGGCCATAATGGTCACGGCTTCCAGCGGGTATTTCCCTTTAGCGGATTCGCCAGACAGCATTACTGCATCGGTGCCGTCGAGGATGGCGTTCGCCACGTCGCCAGCTTCAGCGCGGGTCGGACGCGGGTTTTTAATCATAGAATCGAGCATCTGGGTCGCAGTGATAACGACTTTGCGAGCGCGGATACATTTTTCAATCATCATCTTCTGCGCGAAGATCACTTCTTCAACCGGGATTTCAACGCCCAGGTCGCCACGCGCAACCATGATGCCGTCAGACGCTTCGAGGATTTCGTCGAAGTTGTTCAGGCCTTCCTGGTTTTCAATTTTGGAGATGATCTGAATGTTCTCGCCGCCGTGTGCTTTCAGGTGCTCACGAATTTCAACGACGTCAGAACGTTTACGGATGAAGGAGGCCGCAACAAAGTCGACGCCTTGTTCACAACCAAAGATCAGGTCTTGCTTATCTTTTTCAGCCAGCGCCGGCAGGGCGATGGAAACGCCAGGCAGGTTTACGCCTTTGTTTTCACCGAGGTCGCCG
Source organism: Kosakonia quasisacchari (assembly GCF_004331415.1). Lineage (GTDB taxonomy): Bacteria > Pseudomonadota > Gammaproteobacteria > Enterobacterales > Enterobacteriaceae > Kosakonia > Kosakonia quasisacchari. The sequence goes on along the minus strand of NZ_SJOP01000016.1, from coordinate 10,706 downwards.
TTGTTCAACACTTTACAGATAACTTTATTGCCAACGATTTCGGTCACTTCCATACCGATCAGACCATCGTCTACCAGCACGGTGTTGCCAACGCTCAGATCGTTGGTGAAACCTTCGTAAGTCACGGCAACGGTATCCGCGTTGCCGACAACAGATTTGTCAGTGGTGAAGGTGAAAGTCTGACCTGCTTTCAGGGAGACGTCATTGCCGCCTTCCAGTTTGATGGTGCGGATTTCCGGGCCTTTGGTGTCCAGCAGAATTGCCGCTTTTTTACCGGTTTTGCTCATCACGTTGCGCAGGTTTTTGATGCGCTGGCCGTGCTCAGCATAGTCACCGTGGGAGAAGTTTAAACGCATGACGTTCATGCCAGCGTCCAGCATTTTCGCCAGCATCTCTTCGGATTCGGTTTTCGGACCGATGGTGCAAACAATTTTGGTCTTTTTCATGACAGTTCTGGTCTTTAAGTTTGAGTTGAGAAGGATTGGGAATTTACGCTCCGGTTAACGCACGGCTCCGGAGTCAAACCTGTGTTGCGAAAAGAGCGATGCCACAGTCTAAGGATAGGTGACATCAAAAAAGCGTGCAGAAGAATGTGTGCCTGAGATTCAGCCAGATCGGGGAAAAATTGATGTGAGTAATTTGTTTTACAGTTCAATCAGCTGAATCCATTCAAATTAGGATGGCGGCATTATAGCGTCGACAGTGACAGAAAGGAATTAAAAACGCTGTTTCAAAATACGAATTTATCGTCATTATCGATTTGTTGTGTAACCGTTATCACATAATTGCGCAACCGTTGCACAACCGAGGCTGCCTGTGGCCTGGCCATAGTGGCGGCATCAGTATGGCCGACTCTGTGGCGACATGATTACTCTGCTACAACTACGCTTATTTACCCGCGCCTTTCGTGAATGAGAAAAATAAACAATAAGATTGTTCTGTTTATTTTTTCGAGTCAGCATGTGCTGGCATGAATTAAATAAAAAATGTGCGCCAGTTTGCTTTTTAAATAATTGCCGAGACGGCCTTTCTCTTACTTCCCTCTGTCATGTCAGCGAAGCGGATATATCGGCTGAACACTCCTTAAAAAGCCAGAAATATATTTTATATTTTTGAATTGATATCACGTTTTCGCATAAAGTTTGCTTTAAGGATAATCCTAAATCGTTTGCTTTTTCTGATGTTTAACTCATTGTTTTTTATGTGAAACGTGAATGGGTGGCGTAAATGAATAAAAACTAAATAATTGATATATATAGATCTTAACTTTTTGAAAGAGTTTGCAATAAAACGCCTTGTTACTACTCTTAAACGTCTCTGAATGAGACACAATGAATTTATAAAAATATTCATTCCGGATTATTACCTCCGGAGGTCGGCTGGTGCCTGCTTATTATTTACTGCCAGCCTTATTTAATACGTTTACTCATGATGAAGGTTAGGTAATGACGACTTCTGCCGTTGTTGGGCATGGATGTGCTTTTATTCCGCCGCCAGAAATTCCGACCCAGCAGGGGCCGATGGGTATCCTGTATGATTTTAATGACGGTGCCCGGTTACTGTTGCCGGCCGGTAATTGGCGGGTAGAAATAAGCGATGACGAAACGGGAAATATCCTGTTTGCCGACGATGTCGTGCAGGGCTGGGTGATCAGCACAAAAAAATATTATGTGCCGTTTCGTTTACGGGTCTGGGACGGCGTCCAGTCGGAGCCTTTGCTGGACCACGTTCTGGATATGCGCGGCAAAACGGTACTGGTTTCATTTCCCAGCGGTACGCTGGGCGATCTCATCGGCTGGGTTCCTTACGCCGAACGCTTTCGACAGACGTACCAGTGCAACGTTTATTGCACCATGGCGCAGCCGATCGTCGATCTCTTCAAGCCGGTCTATCCGCAGCTTAATTGCGCTACCCCGGAAGAGTGGCAGGCTGAGTCGGGCGTGAGCGAGCCGCCTTACGCCAGTTGGCGCGTTGGGCTGTTTTTCCACGGCGATCTCGACAAGCAGCCATTTGATTTTCGATCCGTGGGTCTGCACCGAACCGCCGGGCATATTCTTGGCGTTGACCCTACGGAAATTGTTCCGGATCTGCGCCAGCGCAGCCCGCGTCGTATCGCCGAACCCTATGTCTGCATCGCGACCCAGTCCACTAGCCAGGCCAAATTCTGGAACAACGGCAACGGCTGGTATGAAGTCATCGACTATCTGAAAGAGCAGGGCTACCGCGTTTTGTGTATCGACAAAGAGCGCGTGGTAGGCCGCGGTTACATCTGGAACAAAATCCCCCACGGCGCAGAAGATTTCACCGGCAGTCTGCCCCTCTCTGAACGCGTGGCGCTGCTGGAGCACGCCGAATTTTTCATCGGCCTCGGCAGCGGTCTCTCCTGGCTTGCCTGGGGCTGCCGTATTCCGGTGGTGCTGATCAGTGGATTCAGCCTGCCGAACAGCGAATTTCATACCCCCTGGCGCGTCATCAACACCCATGTCTGCAACGGCTGCTGGGATGACGTGCGGTTTAATTTTGATCATCAGGACTATTTCTGGTGTCCGCGCCACAAAGGCACGGACCGGCAGTACGAATGCACACGTTTTATCACTGGCAAGCAGGTCATCGGCCATCTTCGTCGGCTGATTGCCCTGCGAAGCAATCCCTTTGGCATCAAAACAACAGCATTGGCAGACCCCGATCAACATGCCGCCTGACGGATGAGAGACGGGTTTCGAGGACATAGAAATGAAAAAAAGTCTTAACTGCAGTTACCGGCTGGTGTGGAATGACGTTCAGCGGGCGTTTGTGGTGGTTTCAGAACTGACCCGAGCGAAAGGCAAGCGTGCAGGCGGCGCGGTGTTGATCTCGGCGGCGGTGGGCGGCATCTTCGCAAGCAGCGGGGCGATGGCGTTTACCCCGGATGTCACTGGTTCGACGCGGGATGAAGTGGTGCAGGAAGGCGTACAGAACGTGCGTCCTGGCGGCTTAACCACCAACCATACCATCAGCACCCGTGGCACTCAGATGGTGGCGGGCGGTCAGACCGTGGATACCCGCGTTCAGGACGGCGGTTCGCAGATAGTGCGGCAGAACGGACAGACGACCGGTACCGTTGTCACTGACGGGGCACAGATTGTTGAAGCGGACGGGACGGCAACTGGCACGCAGCTTAACAGCGGCGGCACGCAGGCGATCGCCGGCAGGGCTAATGGCACCATTGTCGGCGCTGGCGGTGTGCAGACTGTGCTGGAAAGCGGGCTGGCAAGCCAGACGATTATTAACACTGGCGGCGTGCAGGCCGTTAACGGCAGTTCAGTCCAGGGCGTCATTAACGCAGGCGGCATCCAGCTCATCAACAGCGGCGGTTTCTCTCAGGATGCAACGGTAAACAACGGTGGAGTCCAGCACGTTAACGTCGGCGGTTCCGCTGACGACACCACCATCTTTGGCGGCGGCAATCAAATCGTGGCCGGCACGGTATCCGGTGCGCACCTCAACGATGGTGGCGCACAGTTGGTTCAGCAAACCGGCAAAGCCATTGGCACCATCATCAACAACCGCGGCACGCAGACCGTAGACGGCACCGCTGTCTCCGCAGTCGTCAACAGCGGCGGTACCCAGTTGGTGAACCGCGGTGGGCTGGCGGACAACGCTACCGTTAACAATGGCGGCCTGCAGCACATCAAGGAAGGTGGCGCAGCGTCCGACAGCACGGTGTTTGGCGGGGGTAAGCAAGTTGTTGCCGGCACGACCTCCGGCACCAGCATCAACAACGGCGGTCACCAGCTTGTGCAGGCCACCGGCAAAGCCACCGACACCATCATCAACAGCGGTGGCACTCAGGCAGTAGACGGTACGGCGATCTCTGCCGTGGTCAATGATGGCGGGGTGCAGCTTATCCACTCCGGCGCGCTTGCTGCAGGCTCGCTGGTTAATTCCGGTGGTTTGCAGCACATCAACGAAGGCGGCGCTGCCTCGGATGCGCTGCTGTTTGGCGGTAGCCAGATTGTCGAAGGTACGGCATCGGACACCCGCGTGGACTCAGGCGGTGTGCAGCAAGTCCACGTTACCGGGAAAACCATCGACAGCAAAATCTATGACGGCGGTTTCCAGGATGTTGACGGCACGGCTAACGGCACGACCGTCTATACCGGCGGTAAACAGCTGATCCGCAGCGGCGGTCATGCGAACAATACCCGCGTCGACAAAGATGGCGTGCAGATTGTGCGTGCCGGCGGCGCGGCATCAAAAACGACGCTGCTAGGGGGAACGCAGCAGGTCGCAGGCATGGCGGGCGACACCGTCATCGGCGACGGCGGCATCCAGCACGTCCAGGTGGGTGGCATTGCTACGGGGGCGCTTATCAACAGCGGCGGTCTGCAGCGCGTTGACGGTTCGGCGACCTCAGCCGTCGTGAACAACGGCGGCGTGCAACTGGTGAACAGCGGTGGGCTGGCCGCGGGTTCTATCGTCAACAGCGGTGGCCTGCAGCACATCAACCTTGGCGGCGCAGCGTCTGATGGCACCATCTTCGGCGGCGGCAAACAACTGGTGGCAGGGACTGCGTCCGGGACCAGCGTCAGCGATGGCGGTCTGCAGATCGTGCAGGCCAGCGGCAAAACCTCCGGCACCCAAATCAACAGCGGCGGCGTGCAGAGTGTCGACGGCAGCGCTACCTCATCCGTGGTACGCAATGGCGGCATCCAGTTGGTGAATAACGGCGGCCTGGCGGCAGGCACCGCCGTCCACAGCGGCGGCCTGCAACATATTAACCTCGGCGGCGCGGCATCTGATAACACCGTCTTCGGCGGCGGTAAACAGGTGGTAGCGGGCACGGCGTCCGGTACCAGCCTGAGTGACGGTGCTTATCAGATCGTCAGGGCCACCGGGAAAGCGACCGGCACCCTGATCAACAGTGGCGGTGTGCAGAGCGTTGATGGCAACGCGACCTCGGCGGTGGTGCGCAACGGTGGCATCCAGTTGGTGAATAACGGCGGTCTGGCGGCAGGCACCACGGTGAACAGCGGCGGCCTGCAGCACATCAACCTCGGTGGCGCGGCGTCTGATGGCACCATCTTCGGCGGCGGCAAGCAACTGGTGGAAGGTACCGCTTCCGGCACGAGCCTGAGCGATGGGGGGATGCAACTGGTGGCAGCGAGCGGTAAAACTACCGACACCCATATCAACAGCGGTGGCGTGCAGAGCGTAGACGGTACGGCCATCTCCTCAGTGATCAATGACGGCGGCCAACAAATCGTCAACTACGGTGGCCTCGCTGCCGGTTCGATCGTGAATAACGGCGGGGTGCAACACATTTCCGCTGGCGGCGCGGCATCTGACGGCACGGTGTTCGGCGGCGGTACCCAACTGGTAGAAGGCTCGGCTTCCGACACCAGCATCAGCGACGGCGGGGTACAACTGGTGACCAAGAGCGGTCAGGCTAGTGGGACGTTGATTAACAGCGGCGGCGTACAGCGCGTACACGGTCAGTCGTTCGACGCGGTGATTAATAACGGCGGGGCGCAGATCGTTGACCCGTACGGCTGGGCCCGCCAGAGCGTCATTAACGCTGGCGGGACACAGATCCTCAGTAACTCCGCTGTGGCGATCTCCACCGTGATGAACGGCGGTGAGCAGCACGTCAATAACGGCGCGAAATCCTTCGCAGCGCGCCTGCTGGGCGGTACGCAAAATATCGGCAGCGGCGGGCAGGCCTTCGAAACACGCGTCGAGAAGGGGGGCGTGCAGAACCTCAACGCGGGCGGTTACACCTACGGTGGCACCATCTCCACCGGCGGCAGACAAAACGTTGCGACTGGCGGCGTCACCGACTTCACGTTTGTCGATGGCGGCCTGCAGGTGGTTGACGGTACCTCGATTGTCAGCATCGTGAAAAACGGCGGGCATCAGGTGATCAATAAAAACGCCAATGCCGAAGTTTCTATTGTGATTGATGGCGGCATTCAGGACGTTCTCGGCACCACCACCGGGTCGGAAATCACTCGTGCAGAACAGCGCATCTTTAGCGGGGGTTCAGCCACTTCTACCGTGCTGAGCGACGGTGCGGTTCAGGGCATTTACTACGGTGCGGTGGTGACCGATACCCGTAACCGTAACAGCATCCAGAATGTGTACCGCGGTGGGCGTGCGCAAAACAACCTGATGGATGATTTTGCAGTGCAGAACATCGCTGCGGGCGCGACGGCGGTGAACACCTCGATGATCAACTCCAGCCAACAGAATGTGCGCGGCAGTGCAGTCGATACTGATCTTTCCGCGAAGGCCGTGCAGAACGTCTACCGGGGCGGGGCCGCGACTCGCACTATGATCTACGAGCGCGGTATCCAGAATATCTATAGCGGGGGGGAATCGATACTTGCCGTCATCCAGGCGGGCGGGATCCAGAACGTGCTGAACGGCGGTACCGCTACCCGTACCACCATTAACGGTGGCGGTACTCAGAACGTCAACAGCGGCGGGACGGTGATCTCCACCATTATCCGTGAGGGCGGGATCCAGAACGTTAATGACGGAGCGATCGTTATCGACAATCAGGTGGTCGGCGATCAGGTAGTCAATCAGGGCGGCATCGTCACTTCGTCCACTGTCAGCGAAAACGGCACCCAGAGTGTCACCTCCGGCGGCACGGCTATTGCCACTACCGTCAGCAAAGGCGGTGCCCAGTTCGTTCGCGCCGGGGGCGCGGCGGATCTGACGGCGATTGAGCGTGGCGGCATACTGGCGCTGGAAGATGGCGCCACGGTCACCAATATCAATCTTAATAGCGGCGCCGCGTTGATGGCGGGCACCGACACCACGCTCAACGGCACTAACGCGCTTGGCCGCTTCTCCATTGCCAATAAGGTTGCGGAAAGCGTGCTGCTGGAAGGCGGTGGTCTGCTGTCGGTTGCCGCTGACGGCAGCGCCAACAACACCGTGGTCAGTGAGAACGGTACGCTGAGCGTCGCCGAGGGCGGTATGCTGACCGGCGTAACCAAAGTCAACGACGGGGCGACGCTTGCCGGTAATGTTAACAATAGCGGCGAATTGCGCATCACCACCGATACCAGCGCCAGCACCGTTAACGCGGCCATCAACGGCAACGGTACACTGTATAAAGAAGGTGACAACACGCTGACCCTGAGCGGTGCGCTTAATCAGACGGGCGGTACCTATCTGCAGAGCGGTACGCTGGTGTTCAGCGGGCTGGATGCCGTGACCGACATCATCGCCCAGCGCGGCACCTCGCTGCAGTTGACCAAAGGCACCACGCTGACCGGGATGATCGACCCGACCGATCTGACCGTTGATGCCGGTTCAAACTGGCTGATGACCGACAACTCCCTGCTCGATAACCTGACGCTGGGCGGCTCGATCGATTACCAGACACCGACCGGGGCGTTTGTCCCAAAAACCCTCACCGTCACCAACCTGGTGGGCAATGGCGGCACCATTACCCTGAACACCCTGTTTAACGGTAATAGCGCAGTGAGTGACAGCCTGGTGCTGGATGGCGGCACCGCCACCGGGAATACGCAGATTGCCATTCGCAGCCAGGGCGGTCTGGGTGTGCGTACCACCGGCAACGGCATTCAGGTGGTGAATGCCATCAATGGCGCGACCACGACCGATGATGCCTTCAGTCTCAACGGTAGCCTGCAGGCAGGTGCGTATAACTACACCCTGCAACAGGGCAGCGCTGATGAGAGTTGGTATCTGACTACCGCTGCTGCCGGCAGCAACGAGAACGGCCCGCAGAACTACCGTTCGGCGACGTATCTCTATAGCTCCGTCTATGCGCAGGCAATGGACTACGACAGTGCGCTGCTCGGCTCGCTGGATGCCCGTCGCTATGCGGCGCGTACCGCAGCCGAAAGCGGTAGCAACATGTGGGCCCGTTTCCAGGCCGGTCAGTTGAGCCACGATCACGGCAGCAACGATCTGCGCAGCGGCAACACGCCGGATAGTAAAGGCGGCTATACCTTCCTGCAGATCGGTAGCGATCTGTGGCAGGGATCGGCCTCTGCTATGGAATGGACCGTAGGGGTGTACGGTGCGGCGGGGCTCTCTGCCGTCGACGTGCAGCGCAACGACAAGTCGAAAGCCGGTACGGTACGCGATGACGCCTACAGCGGCGGCCTCTATCTCAACGGTGTGCATGAGAGCGGCTGGTGGATGGATGTGGTGGCCCAGGGCACACGCCACAACTTCGATACCAACCCGCGCGATGGTGACGGTCTGAAAACCCACGGCTGGGGCTACGTTGGCTCCTTCGAAACCGGTCTGCCATTTGAGATTGGCGGAGGTCTGGTGCTGGAACCGCAGGTGCAGTACCAGTATCGCGGCGTGAACCTGAAAGATGGCAATGATGACGTTGCAGATGTGCAGTTCGGCGATGGCCACAGCCAGCAGGTGCGTGCCGGTCTGCGTCTGGGCAACAACGCGACGCTGAAAGAGACGGGTAAACCGGTACCGGTAAGCTGGTGGGTGCGTCCGTCCTTCATCCAGACCTTCGACTCGAAGGGCACGCTAAACGTCAGCGCGCCAGGCGTAGCAGGCAGCGAGGTTGCGTTCAATCCGGATCAGGACGGCACCGCTGCGGCGCTGGATGTCGGCATCGACGGTCAGATCCGCGATAACGTTACCCTCGGGGTGCGCGCGGGCTACACCCGGAGCATCGACGACGCAGGCACCGGCGGCTACGGCGGTCAAATCACGCTGAAAGTCGGCTTCTGATAGCCCGAGGTTAACACGAAAGCCGTGCCGCAAGGTGCGGCTTTTTTGTCTGTGATTGCAGCGCATACGGGGAAGGGCGTTTTATCACTGTTGCTAACGCGCAGTCGGCGTGGCGGTGATGATCATGCTGAGATGAATAAAGAAAGATAAAAAACTGAGAGTTACTAAGAATGGTGCGTCCGAATGGACTCGAACCATCGACCCCCACCATGTCAAGGTGGTGCTCTAACCAACTGAGCTACGGACGCACTGAAAAGGAATGGTGCGTTCAATTGGACTCGAACCAACGACCCCCACCATGTCAAGGTGGTGCTCTAACCAACTGAGCTATGAACGCAATGTTGTGGTTGACAACGGGGACGAATATTAGCGGCAGGCCGGAGATGTGGCAAGTGGAAAATGGCAAATTTCTTACGCAATTCGCTCGACTGCGGAACTTTTACGCAAGATGCGGCTATTTTACTGATGTAAAAGAATAAATCTTAATCATTCATCAAATTAACCCTGGTCGGCTGCGCGCCTCTCTCAATATCAACTGCATGACTTCTTGTTCTGAGCACAGAGTTTCCCTCGTTTTTGTTCTGATTCTGGATGATTCGGCAGTTTGTTCATCGTTCAGTTAACTTTAAATATTTTTGCGGGATCTCTGTGGGGCGTTAAACGAACCGCCGCTGCGATTGGAACAATGCGCGGAGAATTTAAAACGTCTGGCCGAGCATCTCGCTGCCTTAGATGAAACATCTCTTCGCCGGAAGAGCGAGAAGATAGCCCACAGGACATCGTGAATGAAGTGAAAATGTGGATCGCGGTAAATAGTCAGCGTCCAAATCAACATAAGAAATAGAGGGCCTTCACGTGAAGGCCCATAAAATAGTGTGCATAGAAATAAAAAATGAACCTGTGATTATTTTATTATCTTTCGATGACAGGTTAAATAAGTCTGCGTTTATTTATGAGATTTTTTGTAGTGAAATACTACCATCGCTAACGGTATTTACCGGTGATACGGGAGAATAAACAATTTGGCTGGAGGTGCCGAAAATAGAGTTCTGATAAAGGTTGCCACTTTCAACCACAAGCGCAATATTGCTATCCGGAACACCGCTCCCGGATGTATTAATAACAACTTTCTTCAATGCCGCGCTGGATTCTTTCGGCATATTAATACCCACCACTGTGATTGTGCTGTCTTCAAAAAAAGCCCAACCAAACCGGTGCTGGTTGAGTTGATATTTAAATCGTACCATGCCAGATCCGGTGTTGCGTAAGCGCGAGAATACCCACTAAAAGAAACCGCATTACCATTGGTCGGAATTTGAATGTTATTAATTCCGCTCAGTGGTAAGAACAGGCTAACGGCATAAACGTCGACTGACGAATTCTGCTGCGCCTGATCGGGCACGGATACGGTAATTTCAAACGCTTTCGTTACGCTTGGGTCAATAAGATACGCGAGCCCCAGCGAAAAACCCTGTCCCTGAACTGACTGCACGCTGTAATTTTGCGGTTTTTGGTTATTATAAGCGACATTAAAGGGTGTGGTGTTACCGGTATTATTATAAACCACAATTGCTACTGGCTGGTTAGGCAGATTGGTATAAGTTACTGCTTGTCCTTTACCCAGTGTTGTTCTGCTGCCATCAGAAATGGAAGACTGAAAACCTGCGGACGCATTCATAGCATAAGCTGTCGTGAACATATAAAATATCCTCTACGAGTAGAAAGCTGAATGTTAATTGCATTATTGGCAGGTAGGTTGTCTGCCAACAAATTAAAAGTAGAATTATCCTGGTTTGTTTTCAAATAAATATTTGTGAAGGTTTTTATACTGAATAAAATCAAAGGTAATACTGGCGTATTGGTCAATATATATTGGTCATGTAGGATATATAGTTGTATAGGATATGTCTTTTTTTGCGAATTGCTTAATTAGCGAGCGAAGAGATGGCCGCCAAAGGGCGGCTATTTTTGTTGTGCACAGA